>DATCVI010000203.1:0-7888 GCA_036566925.1 Stenotrophomonas sp. | reverse complement strand
GCACGCTCGGCTTCCAGCACCTCGATGCGTTGCATCAGCTGGTTCACCGTCTGCTTGAGCTGGGCGATCTCCGCGTCGCGCTTGGCATCGCTACTTTGCGCCTGCGCCGACAGCGGCAACACAGTGGCCATGGCGAGCCACAGCAGTTTCCTCGATGGCTTCATGGCATCTCTCCTGCTGCGGGGGCCACACCGGTCGGCGCGTAGCTGCCGCCTCCCAGCGCGGTGTAGAGGTTGACCCGGTCCTGCAGCGCGCCGGCGCGCAACTGCAACAAGGTCTGCTCGGCGGCGAAGCGGCCGCGTTCGGCGTCCAGCACTTCCAGATAGGGGGTCAGGCCGACTTCGTAGCGGTCCTGCGCAGTCACCACCAGGGCGCCCTGCACCGCCACGGCCTGTGCCTGCGCCTGGATCTGCTCGGCGTTGCGCTGGCCGGCGCTGAGGCCGTCGGCGACTTCGCGGAAGGCGTTCTGCACGGTCGATTGGTAGGCCATCTCGCGCTCGTCGCGCTCGCCGCGCGTGGCGTCCACCACCGCGCGACGACGACCCCAATCCAGCAGCGGCAAGACCGCGCCGAGACCGAACGACCAGACGTTGTTCGTACTCGATACCAGGCCAGACAGCTCGTTGGAGGCGTAGCCGGCGTTGCCGGTCAGCCCAATGGTCGGGAAGTACAGCGCCCGCGCCGCGCCGATATTGGCGTTGGCGGCCCGCAGACGTTGTTCGGCCATGCGGATATCGGGACGGTTTTCCAGCAACTCGGAAGGCAAGCCCGGCGCCAGCGTGGCCAACTGCTGTTCATCGGCGAGCGGCGAGCCCGGCGGCAGCGGATCGGGCAGCGGCAGGCCGACCCACCATTGCAACAAATGCATGGCCTGCTCGCGGTTGCGTTGCAGTTGCGCCAGCTGGGTCTGCGCCTGCGTCACCAACACCTGCGACTGGTGGTAGTCCACCGACGAGGTCAGCCCGACCTCCATGCGCAGCTGCGCCAGTTCGGCGGTCTGCTGGCGGCTGTCCAGCGAGCGTTGCGCCAGCACGATGCCCTCCTCGCTGGCACGCACCGCGTAATAGCTGGCGGCCACGTTGGCGACCAACGAAAGGCCGAAGGCCTGCTGCGCCTCGACGGTGGCGAGGTATTGGTGGCGCGCCGATTCGGACAGGTTGGCCATCCGTCCCCAGAAATCCAGTTCGAACACCGGCATCGCGACCTGCACCGCGTAGCTGTCCACCGTCACCCGCGCGGCGCCATCGGCGGCGCTGACGGGCGTGCGCAAGCGTTGCGCTTGCCCGCCAATGTCCAGGCCAGGCAAGCGCTGGCTCTGCTGGATACGAAACTGCGCACGTGCCTGTTCGATGCGCGCGGTGGCCGCGCCGAGGTCGCGGTTGTTGTCCAGGGCCTGCTGGATGAGGTCGCGCAGCACCGGATCGTGGAAGAACGCAGGCCACGCCAGTTCCGACGCACGTGCCGTGTTCGCGCCAGAGCGCGCTTCGGTATGCGGAAACTGCGCCGGCACCGTCGGCGCTGGCCGCGTATACGTCGGGGCCAGGTTGCAGCCGGCCAGCAGCGCCAGCGCAGCGCAAGTGGAAGGCGTCCTCATGGCACTGCCTCTTGCGCGGGCTCCAGGGCACGCCGTGCTGCCGCACGCCGCCGCAACAACAGATAGAACAGCGGGGTGTAGAAGATGCCGAAGGCAGTAGCGGTGAACATGCTGCCGAGCACGCCGGTGCCGACCGCCTGCCGGCTTGCCGCGCCGGCACCGGCGGCGAAGACCAGCGGCAGCATGCCGACGATGAAGGTCAGGCTGGTCATCAGGATCGGTCGCAGGCGCTGGTGCGCGGCGCGCTGGATCGCCTCGGCGGTCGGTACCCCGCGCGCTTCTTCCTCCAGCCCGAACTGGACGATCAGGATGGCGTTCTTCGCGGCCAGGCCAATGATCGTCACCAGGCCGACGTTGAAATAGACATCGGCCGACATCCCGCGCGCGCCGGTGAACAACACCGCGCCCAGCACGCCGAACGGCACCGCCAGCAGCACCGCTACCGGCGTGCTCCAGCTTTCGTACAAGGCCGCCAACAGCAGGAACGCCACCAGCAGCGCCAGGCCGAGCAGCAGGCCGACCTGGCCGGCGGCTTCCTGTTCCTCGCGCGCGGTACCCGTCCATTCAAAGCGCATGCCCGGCGGCAGAACTTCGGTTGCGATCCGTTCCATTTCGCGGATCGCCGCGCCACTGGACACGCCCGCCGCGGCCTGGCCGGAGACGGTGGCCGAGAGAAAGCCGTTGTAGCGCTCGACCTGCTGCTCGCCCACCGTCCAGCGCGCCCGCGCGAAAGCCGAGAACGGCACCGACTGGCCGGCGTCGCCGAGCACCCGCAGGTCGGCCACGTCCTCGGCGCGCATGCGCTGGGCCGCCTCGCCCTGTACGAAGACCCGCAGCACGTTGCCCTGGTGGACGAAGTCGTTGACATAGGCCGAGCCGAACATCACGCCCAGCGCCTGGTTCACCTGCGCCAGCTGCACGCCGAGCGCGCGCGCCTGGGTGCGGTCGATGTCGACGAACAGCTGCGGCGCCATCGGCATGCCTTCCGGCCGCACCCCTGTCAGCAACTCGCTGCCGGCAGCGCGTCGGGCCAATGCCATCGCCGCCGCTTGCAGGGCCCGGTTGCCGGCGCCGCCGCGATCTTCGACCTTCATGGTGAAGCCCGAGGCATTGCCCAGCGACTGGATCGCCGGCGGGTTGAGTACGAATACCTGCGCTTGCGGGATGCCGAGCGTCGCCACGTTCAGGCGCCGCGCCAGCGCCAGCGAGCCTTCGCCGCGGCCGCTGCGTTCGGCCCAGGGCTTGAGGTCGACGAACGACATACCCACGCTCTGGCCCTGGCCGAAGAAGCTGAAGCCGATAACGGTGGCGACGTTGCGCACTTCCGGCTGGCGCTTGAGGATCGCCTCGGCCTGCCGCACTGCCTGCTGCGTGCGCGCCACGGTCGAGCCCGGCGCGGCGTTGTAGGCGACGAACAGATAGCCCTGGTCTTCTTCCGGCAGGAAGCCGCCGGGTAGGCGCGCGTACAGCAGGGCCGTGGCCACCACGGCGAGCAGGAATACACCCAGCCACAACCACGGCCGTCCGAGCATGCGCCCGACCGCGCCGCCGTAACCGTC
This sequence comes from Stenotrophomonas sp., assembly GCA_036566925.1. Lineage (GTDB taxonomy): Bacteria > Pseudomonadota > Gammaproteobacteria > Xanthomonadales > Xanthomonadaceae > Stenotrophomonas_A. The sequence continues at coordinate 4,735 of DATCVI010000203.1, read as the reverse complement.
GCTGACGCGTTCCAGGCCACGATTGATGGCACTGAAGAAGCGTGCGCCACGGCCCGGCCTTTCGCCTTCGGCTGCAACCCGCGCCGGCCGCAGCATTGCGCCGCAGATCGCCGGTGCCAGTGTCAGCGACAGGATCGTCGAGACCACCAGCGACACGCTCAAAGTCACCGCGAACTGGCGGTAGATGCCGCCGGCCGAGCCGGGGAAGAAGCCCATCGGGATGAATACCGCCAGCAGCACCAGGGTGGTTGCGATGATCGCGCCGGTCAGCTGGCCCATCGCCTTGGCGGTGGCCTCGCGCGGCGGCAGTTTGTCTTCGCGCATGATGCGCTCGACGCTTTCGACGATGACGATGGCATCGTCGTTGAGGATGCCGATCGCCACCACCATCGCGAATAGCGACAGCAGGTTGATGGACACGCCGAAGGCGAGCAGGCCCAGGCAGGTGCCGATCAGCGAGATCGGCACGACCAGCGTTGGCAGGAACAACGCCCGCCAGCTCTGCAGGAACAGCAGTACGACTATCGAGACCAGGATGATCGACTCGATCATGGTGCGCACGACGCCGTTGACCGATTCGGTAATGAACGGCGTGGTGTCGAACGGGGTGCTCCAGCGCACGTCCGGCGGGAAAGTGTCCTGTAGCGCGTGCATGCGCTCGCGCACCGCGGTGGCCGTGGCCAGGGCGTTGGCGCCGGTGGTCAGCGACACCGCCAGGCCTGCGCTCTCCTGCCCATTGAGTGTGAGGTTGAAGGCGTAGTTGTCATTGCCCAGCTCCACCCGTGCGACATCGCCCAGGCGCACGGTGGCACCGCCCGGGGTGGCGCGCACGATGATCTGGCGGAATTGCTCGGGGTTGCTGAAACGCCCGCGCATGACGATCTGCGCGGTGGTCTCGGTGCCCGGCGCCACCGGTTGCAGGCCGAGGCCGCCGCCGGCGGTCTGGGCGTTCTGCTCGCGGATGGCGGCCATCACTTCGGCCGGGCTGATGCCGAAGCTGACCAGCTTCTCGCGGTCGAGCCAGATCCGCATCGCGTAGCTCGAACCGAACAGCGCCACGTCACCCACACCCGGCAGCCGTCGCAACTCGTCGGCGATGTTGCGCGAGGCGAAGTCGCCCAGTTCCAGCGCATTGCGGCGGCCGCCTTCCGAACGCAGGGCGATCAGCATCAGGAAGCCTGTGCTCGATTGGGTCACGCGCACGCCCATCTGCCGTACTTGCTCGGGCAAGCGTGGCTCGACCCGCGCCAGCCGGTCCTGCACCTGCGAGCGCGCCAGGTCCAGGTCGGTGCCGCTACGGAAGGTGACGCGGATCTGCGCGGTGCCGTTGGCGCGGCTGGTGGAGGTCATGAACAGGAAATCGTCGACGCTGTTGAGCTCGCTTTCGATCACCGAGGTCACGGTGCGGTCGAGGGTCAAGGCGTCGGCGCCGACGAAGGTCGCCGAGATACTCAGCGAGGGCGGCGCCACATCCGGGTACTGTTCCACCGGCAGGGCCAATAGCGCGATGCCACCGAACAGGATGGCGAACAGCGCCACCACCCATGCCAGGACCGGTCGATAGACGAAGTAGCCGCTCATGAACCTGGCTTGCCCGCCTTCGCCGGCTGCACCTGCACGTGCTGACCGGGCTGGATCTTGTGCCAGCCGTCCACGATCACGCGCTCGCCGGGCGCCAGGCCCGATTGCACGACCCAGCGGCCCTCGGCCTGCCCGGCCAGCGTCACCGCTTGCCGCACCGCAACGCCCTCGCTGTTGACGGTCATCACGCTGGCCTCGTCTTCGCCGATGGCGATGGCGCGTTCGGGCAGGCTGACCCCGTTGCGTACCACGCCCACTGCCAGGATGCCGCGCACGAACTGCCCGGGCAGCAGGCGCCGCTGCGCATTGTCGAAGCGCGCGCGCAGGGTGCGGCTGCCAGTGGCCGGGTCCACGGCCTTCTCGGTGAAGTCGACCACGCCGGTGACCGGATGCTGCGCGCCGTCGTCCAGCACCAGGGTCACGCGCACGTGCTTGCCGTCGCCCAAGGCGATGCGGCCGTCGGCCATGCTTTGCTCAAGCGCACCGAACGAGGCGTTTGAAGGTTGGAAGGTCACGTGGACCGGGTCGAGCTGGTCGATCTGGGTCATCAGGGTCGCCGCCGCCGCGCTGACCAATGCGCCCTCGCTGACCAGGGCACGGCCGACGCGGCCGGCGATCGGCGCGCGCACGGTGGCGAAATCCAGTTGCAGCTGGGCGCGATCGACCGCGGCCTGCGCTTCCATCAGCGCCGCATCGGCTTGCTGGAACGAGGCCTGCGCCGATTCGTACTCCTGCACGCTGACTGCCTTGCGTTGCACCAGGGTCGACAGCCGTGAACGCAGTCCGGCGGTCTGTCCGCGCGCCGCGCGCGCCGAGGCCAGCGCGGCGCGGGCCTGCTGCAGTCGTGCCTGCAGGTCACGACGGTCGATCTGGAACAGCGGCGTGCCGGCGGCCACGTCGGTGCCCTCGACATAGAGTTGCTGCTCGACGATGCCATCGCTGCGCGCGCGCACTTGTGCCGAACGCACCGCCTCTACCCGGCCCGGCAGCTCCACCAGATTGGGGACCTGGCTGGCGCGCACTTCTTCCACGCTCACCACTGTCGCCGGCATGCCCGCCGGCCCGTCGCCGGCGTCGCCGCCGCAGCCGGCCAGCACCAGCGCCGCCGCGCATCCGCACAGCCTTCCTGCCCTGCCCGTGGTCGACATCCGTTTGCCTCCGGCTACCCCATCACGCCGCATCCGGCTTCGGCGCGCTCGGCGGGCCCTATCGAGCCCGCGCCTGGATCACTGCCACATCAGAAATCGATGGCGTCGCGCACCAACGGGCAGGTCATGCAGTGCCCGCCGCCGCGCCCGCGCCCGAGCTCGGCGCCGACAATAGTGATGACCTCGATGCCTTCCTTGCGCAGTGCGGTGTTGGTGGAGGTATTGCGGTCGTAGGCCACCACCACGCCAGGCGACAGCGCCACCAGGTTGTTGCCACTGTTCCACTGCGAGCGCTCGGCACCGTAATACTCGTCCGACTCCACCAGGCGCAGTTTCTTCAGCCCCAGGGACTCGGCCACCACGTCGGTGAAATGCTTGTCCTCGAACACCAGCTCGAAACCCGGCGCCTTGTCGCTGGGATACAGCGAGATCGGCTTGATCTGGTCGACGATGCCACTGTAGATCGTGGCCACATCGCGGTCGGCGAATGTAAACACCGTATCCAGGTGCATGGCCGCGCGCAGCTTCGGCATCGAGGCGGCGATGATCCGCTTGGCGCCGCCTTGCTTGAAGATCGACTGTGCCAATTGGGTGATCGCGGTGCGCGAGGTGCGCTCGCTCATGCCGATCAGCACCACGCCATTGCCTGCCGGCATCACGTCGCCCCCTTCAAGGGTGGCGTTGCCGTGGTCCTGGGTCGGGTCGCCATACCAGATCGGGAAATCGGCGCTGGCGAAATCCGGATGGAACTTGTAGATGCAGGTGGTGAGGATCGTTTCCTCATGGCGCGCCGGCCAGTACAGCGGGTTGAGCGTCACCCCCTGATAGATCCAGCAGGTGGTGTCGCGCGTGTACAGGGTATTGGGCAGCGGCGGCAGCAGATAGCCGACCATCTCCGGGTGCTCGCGCGCCGCGTTCAAGGTCGGGCTGGAGAAATCCGCCGGCAGCTCGCGCGCGCTCAGGCCGCCGATCAGCGTTTCAGCCAGATCGCGCGGCGCCAGGCTTTCCAGGTAGGCGCGCACTTCGGCCATGAACTCCAGGCCCACTTCGTTGGCGTTGACCTGGTGGTCGAGCACCCACTTGCGCGCTTCGGGCACCGCCAGGGTCTCGGCGAGCAGGTTGTGCATTTCCAGCACTTCCACGCCGCGGTCGCGCATCTTGGCCATGAAATCGAAGTGGTCGCGCTTGGCGTTGTCCACCCACATGATGTCGTCGAACAGCAACTCGTCCTTGTTGCGCGGGGTCAGGCGCGTATGCGCCAGGCCCGGCGCGCACACCATCACCTTGCGCAACGTGCCGACCTCGGAATGGACGCCATACGTGACTGGGCTGGACATGGTGCGACTCTCCTTGGGAAGGAAGTGCGTTGCGCATGTCGCGGCGAATACGGGAGTCAGACCAGCGGCGGCGTGCGCGGTTCGGAACTGCGTAAGGCGTATGTCAAGGGCGGCTCGCGGGTGAATCAACCGAGGGCTCCGAAGCGACCGTGAGCCGCGTGTCGGAACTGCGTGTAGGCGGTGCGAAAGCAGTGAACTCCGAGTAAATGCCCGCTGTTGTGGTGGTGCCGTGAAGGTTTGTTGACCTGCGCAACGCCGCCCGGCGCCGCGTTGGCGGGCTCGAACCCATTCACACGGGCTTGACGATGAAAGGCGTTAGTGCGACCTGCGGGTGGTCGTTGCGCCAGGGGAGCGCGACCGGCCTGGGGTCGGTGGGTCCATAACCTTGGCGAACGGAGAATCAGATGGGTACCAAAACTCTTGCAGGCGCGAGCGTTTTGCTCGTGGCGGCGGTGGCCCTGGGCGGTTGCGCCACCCACACAACGCCCAATACGTTCAACCGCTCTGAAGTCGGTCGCGCCCAAAGCGTCGAGCGCGGCGTGGTCGAAAGCGTACGTGCGGTCACGATCCAGAACGATTCGCGCGGCGTGGCGACCGCCACGGGCGCCGTGCTCGGCGGCATCGCCGGCAGCACGATCGGCGGCAGCAGCCGCGCCAACGCGGCCGGTG
>DATCVI010000202.1:0-3405 GCA_036566925.1 Stenotrophomonas sp. | reverse complement strand
GTCCAGCGAACTGGTCTCGCGTCCTTCGCCCAGCGCTACCAGCGCCTCACGCAGCGAGGGATCCCAGGCATGGGTGTGGCCGGCCACCAGCGTGCAGCGCGGTGCATCGGCGGTCTCCTCGAAGGCCACCACCGCCGCATCGATGCCATCGGCGCTGGTGCCGGACATCAGGCCGATATAGAGAGGGGTGCCGTCGGGAATCGCCGCCATGCGGATCTCTGCTGGGAATGACGCGGATAAAGATACGGCGCCCGCGAAGGGCGCCGTCGGATAGGTTACTTGGGGCGCCGGGCTATCAGCCGCGCCCCTTGCCCTTGCCCTTGGCAGGCTTGGTCTCGGCATCGGCGTAGATCAGCTTTTCCATGCCCTCGATGCGGGCCATGGCCGGTGCGGTCTGGGCGCGGAAGGCAGCAAGTTCGGTGCCGGCCAGCGGCGTCGGCGGCGGCATGGTGATCGAGGCCGGATTGCGCTGGACGCCATTGACGCGGAATTCGTAGTGCAGGTGCGGACCGGTCGCCAGCCCGGTCATGCCGACATAGCCGATGACCGTGCCCTGCTCGACGCGCTGGCCCGCACGCACCTTGCCGAAGCGCGACATGTGCCCGTACAGCGTGCTGAAGCCCTTGCCGTGGTCGAGGATGATGACGTTGCCGTAGCCGCGCTGGGTGCCGACGAACTTCACCTGGGCGTCGCCGGCGGCCATGATCGGCGTGCCGGTGGGCGCGGCGTAGTCGATGCCCTTGTGGCCGCGGATCGTGCCCAGCACCGGATGCTTGCGCATGCCGAAGGTCGAGCTGATGCGGGTATAGGTCACCGGCATGCGAATGAAGCTCTTCTTCAGCGGGCGGCCGCTGATATCGAAGTATTCCGGGGTCTTGCCGCCACGCTCGAAGCGGAAACCTGTGTAGGTTTTGCCCCCGGTGGTGAAGGTGGCAGCGAGGATCTTGCTGGTATCGATGCGCTCGCCTTCGCGCCAGGTCTCGTCCATGACCACGCTGAAACGATCGCCCGGCTGCAAGTCTTTGTCGAAGTCGATGTCGTACTTGAAGATTTCGTCGGTCATCGTCGCCACTGCCGATGCCGGCAAGCCGGCCTTGCGGGCGGCGTTGTAGAGCGAACTGGTGATCTCGCCACTGGTCACGACGGTGCGGACCATCGTGGCGCGCTCGGTGACTTTCTCGCGCACCGACTCGCCGCTCAGCAACAGCTCGACCCGATGGCTGGCGTCGCGGTCGAAGCGCAACGCCCGCAGTTCGCCCGGACGCGGCATGTCCAGGGCAATTTCCGCGCCGGGGCGCAGCCGGGTGAGGGCTTCGCGGGCGCCGGGGTGGTCGAGCACGCGCGCCAGCGTGGTGGACGGAATGTCGAGGTCATTGAACAGACCGCTTACCGTCTGCCCGGGCTTGACCCGCAGCAGCTCCCAGCTTTCGCCCGGTACGCCCTGCGCCTTCGAGGCAGGCAGCGGCGGCAGCGGCAGGGTCAGCGTGGAATGGGTGACCAGCGGGGTATCGATGGCGTTTGAGAAGCCCGGCACGATAGTCGCCAGCAGCGCACCGATGGTGGTGAACAAACTGGCGTGCAACCAATGCCGACGGGTCCAGCGTTGGTTGAAAGCGGCGGGAAGATGCTGCCTGAGCCTCTGATGCAAGGCCGAGTCGTGTTGAACGTGAAGGCGTTCCTGGAAGCGCTGGCGGCGCGCACGGCCCTGCTCGGAATGCTGCATCTATCGTTTCCTCGGTGGCTCGGAACACGAGCTAAACGCCGGTACCATAGACAGCCATCAAGACCGCGTCAAACCATTGAGCCTGTTCATGTTTTCGCTTGGCGCGGCATTAACCGACGTTTAACATTGTTCACGTTGTTGACGGTCACCCATTCCCTTGTTGGAGCTTGCTTTGTCCTCGATCGCTGAATCGCTCACGCTCATTGGCCGCGGTGCCGACGAGATCCTCAAGCTGGAAGAGCTCGAGGCGCGCCTCAAGGCAGGGCGACCGTTGCGGATCAAGGCCGGGTTCGACCCCACCGCGCCGGACCTGCACGTCGGCCACACGGTACTGCTCAACAAGATGCGGCAGTTCCAGGACCTGGGGCACCAGGTGATCTTCCTGATCGGCGACTTCACCGGGATGATCGGCGACCCGACCGGCAAGAACGTCACCCGCAAGCCGCTGACCCGCGAAGACGTGCTGGCCAACGCGCGGACCTACGAGGAGCAGGTGTTCAAGGTGCTGGACCGGGAACGCACCGAGGTGCGCTTCAACTCCGAGTGGTTTGGGCAGATGAGTGCCGCCGACATGATCCGCCTGGCCGGGCAGCACACCGTGGCACGCATGCTGGAACGCGACGATTTCGCCAAGCGCTATGCCGCGCAGCAGTCGATCGCGATCCATGAATTCCTGTATCCGTTGGTGCAGGGCTACGACTCGGTAGCGCTCAAGTGCGACGTCGAGCTCGGCGGTACCGACCAGAAGTTCAATCTGCTGATGGGCCGCGGCCTGCAGGAGCATCACGGGCAGCCGCCGCAGATCGTACTGACCATGCCGCTGCTGGAGGGCCTGGACGGCGTCAACAAGATGTCCAAGTCGCTGGGCAACTACATTGGTATCAGCGAGCCGGCGATCGACATCGTCACCAAGACCATGAAGATCGGCGACGAGCTGATGTGGCGCTGGATCGAGCTGCTGTCGTTCGAGATCGGCGTGGAAGAGGCGCTTGCGTTGCAGGCGCAGGTCGCCAGCGGGCAGTTGAATCCACGCGAAGTGAAGTTGCGACTGGCGCGCGAGCTGGCGGCGCGTTTCCATGACGCCGCCGCGGCCGAGCAGGCTATTGCCGGCTGGCACGCCGTGGTGACGGGGCAGGGCGATACCAGTCTGCTGCCGCTACAGGAGGTAGTGGTGCCGGCCGAGGGGCTGCGCATTGGCGCGCTGTTGACCGCGGCCGGGCTCACGCCGAGTAATTCGGAAGCATCGCGCAAGCTCAAGGAGCGTGCCGTGCGAGTGGCGGGCGAAGTAGTAGAGGACCCGCAGTTGCAGCTGGCGCCGGGCTTCGAAGGGGTCATACAGATCGGCAAGCGCAACTTCGCACGCATTCGCTTGATTGCGGGTTAAGGCGCGCGTTGTGGGAAGTTGGTGGCGCGTCAAAAAAACTTCACAAACCCCCTTCCCAAACTCCTAGGGACGCGCCATACTTTCCCTCCCCCGTCACGAGGGCTTCGCCGAAAGGCAAGTTGATCGGACGGATGTTGGCCCCGCAGCTTCACGCAGGGTTGACGAACCAGAAAAGTCCGCTAAGATGGCGGGCTCGCTTCGGGAAAACCTTCGGGTTCTGAAGCGGGGTCAACGGCTCGAAACGAGGTGTTGACGGACTGGAAAAGCCGGCTATAATGGGCGGCTCGCTACGACGGAA
>DATCVI010000201.1:0-14819 GCA_036566925.1 Stenotrophomonas sp. | reverse complement strand
TTCCAGGGCCGCCTGCTGCTGATCACCGAGAACAGCTACCGCCATGGCCTGTTCAACGGCGATGTCGGCGTGTGCCTGCGCGATGGCCAGGGCGCATTGGTGGCCTGGTTCGCGGGCGAGGGCGACGGCCAGGTGCGCGGCTTCCACCCCGCGGCATTGCCCGCGCACGAAAGTGCGTTCGCGATGACGGTGCACAAGGCCCAGGGCTCGGAGTTCGACGATGTCTGGTTGCAGCTGCCGGCGCGCGACGCCCGCGTGCTCAGCCGTGAATTGGTCTATACCGGCATCACCCGCGCACGCCGCAGCCTGCACGTAGCCGGCAACGAGGCGGTGTTGCGCGCCGCATTGGCGCGGCACGCAGCACGGATCTCGGGGCTGGCGTGGCGGCTGGGCGAAGCGCAGCCCGCCGCAGCGCCCGAGGCGAGCCCTGTCGCCGAGCGGGCAAGGCCCGAACAGGGCAGCCTGTTCTGATCCCCGCTAGCGGTATGGCCCCGGACCGCGCCAGACGACTTCGCCGCGGCGATAGACCTGGATCATGTTGATCACTTCGCGGCCATCGCCAATGGCCTGCATCTGCGGCGAGGAAGGTTCCAGCAGACGGCACTTGCCCGAGCCGCGCCTGAGCGCGATTTCCAGGGCGCACACCATGCGGTATTGCGTGCCGGGCAGCGGAATGGCGATCTCCTTCATGCCCTGCGCCTTCCAGGTTCGCAGCAGGGTTTCGCTGCGCTGGTCGTAGTAGACCTGGTAGCCGCCCACTTCCATGCTCGGTTCGGCGGCGTTGTAGTCGTGCTGGTCGCCCTGCTCGGCCTCCGGACCATCGGCCATGCCGCTATCGGCATCGGCCACATCGGTCGGGCGCATGCCGGGCGGGTGGCCGGTCCAGGTTTCCGGGCGGCGTGGGGTGGGCGGGCTTGAGGAAGGCTTCTGTGCCGCGCGCTGCTCCGGCTGCGGCTCGGGCTCGGCGACCGCGCCGGGCGCGTCCGTCGTGTCGGGCGGCGGCAGCGGGTTGTCGGCACGCTGGACCAGCGTGGTGCGTACCGGCGAGGCCGCGCGCGCCTTGCGAGGCGTTACCGGGGCTTGCGGCGGGGTCGGGCTGGGCACTTGCACCGGCACTCTCGTCTGGCCGAGGAAATCGACCTTCATCCGGCTGCCGCTGGCCGCGCCTTGCGGGCGGGTCACGGTGGGCTTGGACGCGAACAGCAGCATCAGCAACAGCAACAGGTGCACCAAGGCGCTGCAGAGCGCGGCGATCCAGCGCTGCAAGCGTTCGCGCTTGGCTTCGGCCCCGGCATCGACGCCGGTCGATGCGCTGTTCATGCCGCCATGGCTGCGTCGGCGTTGCGGGCTTTCATCGGCATCTGGGCAGGGGGGACGAGGGGTGCGGCATCGTAACGCGTCGCGGGCGGCGGGCGCCGGGTCGCGGCGCCTGCGTCCTTCCGACAATGGCGCACCTGCAATGGTTCAACCCGCCGGCCACAGACAAGCTCCACACACAAGGCTTCTATACTCGGGGCTTGTCCACGACACAGGTCCTCTCGCCATGAGTGCACCCACCACCGCCCCGTTCGATCCAGACGCCACCGTCGCGCCACATAACCTGCGCCGCTCGGTGTCCAACACGCTCAAGGGTTCGGCGGGCAACCTGGTGGAGTGGTACGACGTCTACGTCTACTCGGTGTTCGCCAGCTATTTCGAGTCGCAGTTCTTCTCCAAGGAGGACAAGAACGCCACCCTGTATGTCTGGGCGATCTTCGCGGTGACCTTCCTGATGCGCCCGATCGGGGCGTGGTACTTCGGCCGCTTCGCCGATCGCTACGGCCGGCGCCTGGCGCTGAGCGTGTCGGTGTCGCTGATGGCGGCATGCTCGTTCGTGGTTGCGATCACCCCGACGGTGTCGAGGATCGGCGCGGCGGCGGCGGTGATCCTGGTGCTGGCGCGGCTGCTGCAGGGCTTTGCCACCGGCGGTGAATACGGCACAAGCGCCACTTATATGTCCGAGGCGGCGGTGCCTGGGCGGCGCGGCTTCCTGTCCTCCTTCCATTACGTGACCCTGGTCGGCGGCCATGTGCTGGCGCAGACCGTGCTGCTGGTGATGCTGCACGTCATGGACAAGCCGCAGATCACCGAGTGGGGCTGGCGCGTGGCCTTCGGCCTGGGCGGCATCGGCGCGATCGTGGTGTTCTGGATGCGCCGGACCATGGACGAGTCGCTGGGCGCCGAGGCCATCGAGCGCGCCAAGCAGGGCAAGGCCGGGTCCTCGGGCTCGCTGCACGAATTGTTCGTGAACCAGTGGCGGCCGTTGCTGTTGTGCTTCCTGATCACCGCCGGCGGCACCATTGCCTTCTATACCTACTCGGTGACCGGCCCGAAGATGATCCAGACCGCTTTTGCCGGCGACGACGTCATGGCCGGTACCTGGATCAACCTGGCCGCCCTGGTGGTGCTGATGCTGATGCAGCCGGTAGGCGGCTGGTTGTCGGACATCGTCGGCCGCAAGACCTTGCTGGTGTTCTTCGGCATTGGCGGGGTGTTGTACACCTGGTACCTGGTGACGGCGTTGCCGAAGCAGAGCGACTGGCTGTCCGCGTTCGCGATCCTGACCATTGGTTTCGTGATCCTGACCGGCTATACCTCGATCAACGCGGTGGTCAAGGCCGAGCTGTTCCCCACCCACATCCGCGCGCTCGGCGTCGGGCTGGGTTACGCGTTGGCCAATTCGGCCTTTGGCGGCACCGCGCCGCTGTTGTACCAGGCCGCGCTGAAGAGCCAGCGGGTACCGGAGTTCATCATCTACGCCACGGTGGTCATTGCCGTATCCCTGGTGGTCTATGTCTTCTTCCTGACCAACAAGGGCTCCAACTGGCTGGACCACGAGGCCGAAATGCACCGGCGGCGCGGCGTACGGGGGACCTGAGGGCGGACAGGGGGAGCCGCAAACCGGTACCATGCTCCCCCTTTAAGGGCGTCCTGCTCATGGCCCACTCGAAGAACACCCCCGACTCCGGCGTTACCCAGGACCAGGCCGAAGAGGCCGTGCGCACCCTGCTGCGCTGGGCCGGCGAGGACCCGGCCCGCGAAGGCCTGCTGGATACCCCGCGCCGCGTCGCCGAGGCCTATGGCGACTGGTTCAGCGGCTATGGCGACGACCCGCGCGAGTACCTGGCCCGCACCTTCGAGGAAGTGGCCGGCTACGACGAGCTGATCGTGCTGCGCGACATCGAATACGAAAGCCATTGCGAGCACCACATGGCGCCGATCATCGGCAAGGTCCATGTCGGGTACCTCCCGGCCGGCAAGGTCGTGGGCATCAGCAAGCTCGCGCGCGTGGTGGAAACCTACGCGCGGCGCTTCCAGGTGCAGGAAAAGATGACCGCGCAGATCGCCCAGTGCATCCAGGACGTGCTGGCCCCGCGCGGTGTCGGCGTGGTGGTCGAGGGGGCGCATGAGTGCATGACCACCCGTGGCATCCACAAGCGCGGCGTCAGCATGATCACCTCGAAGATGCTCGGCAGCTTCCGCGAGGATGCGCGCACGCGCGCCGAGTTCCTGCGCTTCATCGACGTCGGCGGCAAGCGCTGAGGCCGGTGCGCGTCAGTCCTGGTTGCACATGAAGCACCGTGAACGGATCGCCGCCTATCGGCAGCTGCGCGAACGCCCGCTGTGGAAGTTGCTGGCCGCCGACCACGCCCCGGAGCTGATCGGCCTGCTGCAAGGCCTGTTGCTGGACCAGGACCGGCGGCTGCCTTCGGCGGTGTTGCACGAGCGCCTGCAACGGCAGCTCGATGTCTTGCGCGCCGACGAACTCTCGCGTGAGTTGCCGCGGACCGCTCAGGCCTATATCGCGCATTGGCTCAGCCAGGGTTGGCTGGAACGGCGTTTGCCCGAAGGCGCCGAAGAAGAGGAATACGAACTCTCGCGCGCCGCCGCCCAGGCCATTCGCTTCATTGCCAACCTGGTCGAGGACAACCCCGGCAGCGCCACCGAAAGCCGGCTGTCGCTGGTGATCCAGCAATTGGTGCAATTGGCCGGGCAGACCGAATCCGACCCCGACGCCCGCCTGGCCGCGCTGCAGGCAGAGCGCGCACGGCTGGACGAGGAGATTGCGCGCGCCCAGGCCGGCCAGCTGGCGGCGCTCGACGGCAAGCGCGCGCTGGAACGCACGCGCGACCTGATCCACCTGTCCGACGAGCTGGCCGAAGACTTCCACCGCGTCCGCGACGACTTCGAGCGCCTCAACCGCGAATTCCGAGAGCGCATCATCGACGACGAAGGCACGCGCGGCGACGTGCTCGAGCGCCTGTTCGAAGGCGTAGACGTCATTGCCGACAGCGAGGCTGGGCGCAGCTTCCAGGGCTTCTGGAACCTGCTCAACGACGCCGAGCAAAGCGGCCGCCTCGACGAAGCACTCGACGCATTGCTCGCGCGGGGCTTTGCCCGCCGCCTGGGTCGCGAGGAGCGCACCTTCCTGCGTGGCTTGACCAGCACGTTGCTGGCGCGTGGCGGGGAAGTGCACGCGGTGATGCAACACTTCGCTCGCAGCTTGCGCGGCTTCGTGCAGAGCCGCGGTTACCTGGAACAGCGTCGCCTGCACCAGTTGCTGCGCCAGGCCCAGGGCGAGGCCTTGCAACTGCGCGAGCGCCTGCATGCCACCACGCAGACAGGCTATACGCTGGCGCTGAGCGGCAGCCGCCTGCGTTCGATCTCGCAATGGCGGCTGCACGATCCGCGCAGCGTGCGCGTGGATGGGCGCGTGCAGGCCGCGGAGATGGCGTCGATCTCGCTGGAAAGCGTGGGCGACCTGGTGGCGCAGTCGGAGATCGACCTGCGCGGCTTGCGCCGCGACCTGCACGAACTGCTGGCGGCGCACGAACGCCTGAGCATCGGCCAGGCAATGCAGCAACGGCCCGCGCCGCAGGGCCTGGGTTCGGTGATCGGCTATCTGTCGTTGGGCACCCGCCATGGCGTGGTCAGCGACGACCAATGGGAAATCGTGGAGTGGCAGGGCGGTGATGGCTGCGCGCGGCGCGCGCGCATCCCGCTGGTGCGCTTCACCCGGGAGAAACGCGATGAACTGGTCTGAAGACCGCGACGAAGACGAGCGCGGCCTGTTGCCGGCCACAGAATTGGCTGAGGCCACTGCCGCCGGCAAGCCCTTGTTCGTCGGCGACACTGGCAACCTGCCGTATGCCGCGCGGCGCGCGCTGTGCCAACTGCTGGCCGGCCCGAGCGTAGACGCGCAGCGCCACGGCAGCCTGTGGCCGGCGTTGTTGCGCCATGAAGCGGACATCCGCCGCGTGCTGTGCGAGCTGTTCCTGGAGCTGGTGCTCGACCGCGAAGGCGGCGTGGCCTTTACCCGCCAGGCCGACACCGCCGAGCTCGAATCGCCGACGCTGCTGCGCAGCGCGCCGCTGACCTTCATCGAATCGGCCTTGCTGCTGATGCTGCGGCAACGCCTGGCCGAAGCCGATACCCGCGGCGAGCGCGCGGTGGTGGAGGAAGCACAGCTGGTGGAAGCGATGTCGGTCTACGAGCGCCACGTCTCCACCGACCGTGCGGGCTTCGCCCGCCGCGTGCTTACCGCGGTGGCCAAGATGCGCGACAACCAGCTGCTGACGCGCCTGCGCGGCAGCGAAGACCGCTACGAAGTCTCGCCGGTACTGAAGCTGCTGTTCTCGGCCGAAGAAGTACAGACGCTGTCGCAGGCCTATCGCGAGCTGCGCGAGGGCGCGGCCGCCACCGCCGAGGCAGACGAAGAATGACGCTTAGGATCCCCGCGCCATGAACCAGCTCTCCCGTTCTCCTTCGCTGCAGCCGGGCGGCCTGTTCGCCGATCCGGCCCAGGATGCGCGCGCCCGACAGTTCCGCATGTGCCGCTTGCAGGTGCACAACTGGGGCACATTCAGTGGCCTCACCGACGTACCGATCGCCGAGCGCGGCTTCCTGTTCGTTGGCCGCTCCGGTTCTGGCAAGTCCACGTTGCTCGATGCGATGTCGGCGCTGCTGACGCCGCCGAGCATCGTCGACTTCAACGCCGCCGCGCGCGAAGCCGAGCGCAGTGGCCGCGACCGCAACCTGGTGTCCTACGTGCGCGGCGCCTGGGCCGACCAGCAGGACAGCCATTCCGGCGAAATCGCTACCCAGTACCTGCGCGCCGGCGCTACCTGGTCGGCATTGGCACTGGAATACCGCAATGCGCGCGGCGAAGCGGTCAGCCTGGTACGACTGTTCTGGATCGCAGGCAGCAGCAACGCCGTGGCCGATGTGCGCAGGCACTACATGGTCGCCAGGCGGTCGTTCGACCTGGCCACCGAACTGGATGGCTTCGACTTGGACCTGCGGCGCCTGCGCGCGCGGCTGGGCGACGAGGTACAGCACTTCGACAGCTTCTCCGGCTATGCCGAGCACTTCCGCGAACTGCTCGGCATCGGCAACGAAATGGCCTTGCGCCTGCTGCACAAGACCCAGTCGGCCAAGAACCTCGGCGATCTCAACGCCTTCCTGCGCGGCTTCATGCTCGATGAGCCGCGCACCTTCGAGGCCGCCGACCGCCTGGTGGAGGATTTCGCCGAACTCGATGGTGCGCACCAGGCGGTGGTGACCGCGCGGCGCCAGGTCGAAACCCTGGCCCCGGCGCGCGAACACCACGCCGCGCTGATGGCGCTGCGCCGCAGCGTTGGCGAGCTGCGCGAGCTGCAACTGGGCGTGGATGGTTACCGCGAGCAACGCCGCGCCGAATTGCTGCAGGCGCGATTGCTCGAACTCGAGACCCAGGACCGCGGGTTGGCTGGCGAAGAAGGCCAACGCCGCGAAGCCCTGGACAACCACGAAGAGAAGCTGGCCGGGCTGGAGCGCGAGCAACGCGCGCAGGGCGGCGAGCAGATCGAGGCACTGGAGCGCGAACGGGCACGCATCGAACGTGAGCGCGACGAACGCGCGCGGCGTCGCCAGCAGATCGAGCAGGCCTGCCGCCAACTCGGAACCGCCCTGCCTGACAGCGCGGCCGGCTTCGCCGAACAAGTGGCGCAGGCACGGCAGATGCTGGCCGGCCAACGCGACCAGGCCGGCTCGGTGGATGAGGCGATCGCCGAGCGCATGTCCGAGCGGCGCGAGGACGAGCGTCGCTTCGCTGCCATCCGCGCCGAAATCGAGGCGCTGAAGAAGGCGCCTTCGAGCATCCCGGCGCCGATGCAGGCTTTGCGGGCGCGGTTGTGCGAAGACACCGGCCTGAGCGAGGCCGCGTTGCCGTTCGTGGGCGAGCTGCTGCAGGTGCGCGAGGACCAGGTGGCCTGGCGCGGCGCCATCGAGCGCGTGCTGCATGGTTTCGCCCAGTCGCTGCTGGTGGATGAGCGCCATTACGCCCAGGTCAGCGAGTGGGTCAACCGCACGCATCTCGGCACTCGCCTGGTGTACTTCCGCGTGCGCCGAAATGATTCGCTGCAGCCGCGCGAGCCCGGCCCACGCAGCCTGCCGGGCAAGCTGCAGCTGCGCGAACACGCCTATGCCGACTGGTTGCGCCACGAGCTGGCGCGGCGCTTCGACTACGACTGCGTCGACAATGCCGCAGCCTTGCGCAACGCCGACAAGGCGATTACCCGCGAAGGCCAGGTCAAGCATCCGGGCGACCGCTACGAAAAGGACGACCGCCACGCAGTGGGCGACCGCAAGCGCTGGCTGCTGGGCTACGACAACCGCGACAAGCTCAAGGTGTTCGAGCGCGAGGGCCAGCAACTGGCCCAGCGCATCGCCGCCTGCGAGGCCGATGTCGCCGCGCTGCGACAACAGCGCGAGGCCGGGCAGGAACGCACGCTCGCCGCGCATACCCTGGCCGAACGCGACTGGGACGAGATCGATATCGCGCCCAAGCTGCAGCGGCTGTCGGATATCGACGAGCAGTTGCGGCAGCTGCGCGAGGGCGACACCGGCCTGCGCGCACTTGGCCAGGCCCTGGAGCAGGCACGCGGCCTGCGCGAACAGGCCCGCCGCACCTACGAAGACGTGCGCCTGGAGCGTGCCCAGCTGGCGCGCGAACGCGTGCGCCTGGAGAACCAGCAACAAAATCCGCAGGCCCGCACGGGCGGCAAGCTGACGCCGACCCAGTTGCAAGGCCTGCAGGAGCGCCTGGCCGCGCTGCCACCGCTGAGCCTGGAAAACCTGGAAGCGCACTTCCGCCTGGTCGAACGTGGCCTGGCCGAACAACTGGCCGAAAGCCAGGGTCGCGACAGCCGCCTGAGCCAGCTGTTGCTCGACTGCTTCCGCAAGTATTGCCAACAGTGGCCCGGAGACAGCGGCGACTTCACGGTCAGCGTCGCCAGCGCCGACGACTTCCTGGCGCGGCTTGATCGGCTGGAAAGCGACGGTCTGCCACGCCATGAGAACCGATTCTTCGACCTGCTGCAGACCCAGAGCAAGAACAACCTGCTCGCCCTGCAACGGCATGCGGCCGAGGCCTACAAGGGCATCCGCCAGCGCATGGACGAGGTCAACGCGAGCCTGGAGCAGGTAGCGTTCAACCGTGGCACGGTGCTGACCATCGAAGTGAGCGACCGCCGCCTGCCGGAAGTGCAGGCGTTCCAGCAGCAGCTACGCTCGGTGCTGGCGCAGCAGCAGACCGAGGATCGCGCGCTGGCCGAAGCGCAGTTCGATACGTTGCGCGGCCTGGTTGCGCGGTTGGGTGCGCAGGATCCAGAACAACGCCGCTGGCGCGAGCAGGTGCTGGACGTGCGCCTGCACGTGGAATTCGTCGGCGTGGAGCTGGACGCGCAAACGCGCCAGCAGATCGAGATCTATCGCAGTGGCGCCGGCAAGTCCGGTGGGCAGCGGCAGAAGCTCGCCACCACTTGCCTGGCAGCGGCACTGCGCTACCAGCTGGGCGGCGAGGATGGCGAGCTGCCGCGTTATTGCGCGGTGGTGCTGGACGAAGCATTCGACAAGGCCGACAACGAGTTCACCGCGTTGGCGATGAACATCTTCGAGAACTTCGGCTTCCAGATGATCGTGGCTACGCCGCTGAAGTCGGTGATGACGCTGGAGCCGTTCATTGGTGGCGCCTGCTTCGTCGAGATCAGCGGCCGCCATACTTCCGGCGTGCTGCTGGTCGAGTACGACGACGCGGCCCACCGGCTGAGGCTGCCGGAGCGGGCACGTCAGGGAGCGGCTGAGGCGGTGGTGGTGGAACCGGTCGCGGCCCCAGTCGTCGCCAAGCCTGCCGCCGTCAAGAAAGTGCCCAAGGCACGGCTGTCGAAGACGGCCAAGTCGGCCAAAGCCGCCAAGACGCCCAAAGCCAAGCCGACCCCGAAAGCCATGCCGGTCGCCAAGGCCGCCGGCAAGCCTTCCGTAAAGCCCAAGCCCAAACCCAAACAGCCACCCAAGCCACGCTGAGATCAGCCGCGCAGCGTGTCCCAGCCCATGCGCGCGATCAGCACGATGACCAGCACCAGGAACAACTGACGGATCAGCGGCGTGCCGCCGCGCAGGGCCAGGCGGGTACCGGCGAAAGCGCCGGCCGCGTTGGCCACCGCCATCGGCACGGCCGCGGCCAGCAGGATCTTGCCGCTCGGCAGGAAGAACGACAGCGCCGCGACGTTGGTCGCCAGGTTCACCACCTTGGAAGCGGCCGAGGCGCGCAGGAAATCGAGGCCGAAGAACCGGATGAACAGGAAGATCAGGAAGCTGCCAGTGCCGGGGCCGAAGAAGCCATCGTAGAAGCCAATCGCCGCGCCCATGGCCAATGCCATCAGCAACTCCTTGCGGCCGATATGGCGTGGCCGGTGCAGTGCGCCGAAATCCTTCTTGACCAGGGTGTAGGCAAGCATCGCCAGCAGCAGCACCAGGATGAGTGGGCGCACCGCCTCGCGCGGCAGCAGGCTGACCGCGGTGGCGCCAAGGAACGAAAACACGAAGGCGGTGGCTGCTGCGTACAGCACCGGCCGCCACGGGAAGCGCACGTTACGGGCATAGCGCCAGGCGGACATGCCGGTGCCGAACATCGAACTGAATTTGTTGGTACCCAGGAGCACCGCGGGCACTTCGCGCGGCAGCGTGGCAAACAGGCCCGGTAGCTGGATCAACCCGCCTCCGCCCACGGCTGCGTCGATCAAGCCGGCGGCGAATGCAATGCACAGCAACCAGGGCAGTTCGGTCGGCAGGAATTCGAGCACGGCGGCAGAGGGGCGGCGAGGGCGCGCCAGCATACGCGAGATGCCTGCGCCGGCCGGGAGATGCAGCGGCTTGGCGCAGGCGGCACAATCAGACCATGACCCCCGCTTCCCCGTACCGCCAGCCCCTTGATCCGTGTCCTTGCGGGCGTGCGCTGGATTACGCGCAATGTTGCGGTCGCTACCATGCCGGCGAGCCGGCGCCGGATGCCGAGACATTGATGCGGTCGCGCTACAGCGCCTACGTGCGTCGCGATGCCGATTACCTGTTGCGCACCTGGCACGCGTCCACCCGTCCGCAGGCGCTGCCGATGGAAGAGCCGGCTGGCGCACGCACCACCTGGCTGGGGCTGGATGTCCAACGCGCGGCGGACACCGGAGCGGACAGCGCCGAGGTGGTATTCGTCGCCCGCTACCGGGTGGGCGGCGGGCGTGCGGTGCGGATGCAGGAACACAGCCGCTTCCTGCGCCAGGACGGCCACTGGTTCTACCTGGACGCGCTGTGAGCCGGGCGGCCGTGAAGGTGTTCTGCACGCCGCGTTCGCACGCGCTGGATATGCTGGCGGCCGGGATAGGCAGGGCCGTGGTTCGGCAAAGGGACGGCGATGGGCAACCTCAGTCTCTGGTTATGGATGGTGATCCTGGTCGCGGTGTTCGGCTTCCTGGTGCCGGGCGCGCTGGCGGCATGGATGATCCGGCGTCGCCCTATCGCCCCCGTGCGGCCGGTGCCGTTGCGGCCGGCGGTCATGGCGGCAGAGCGGGCGGATGAGCGCGCGCGCAGCCCGGGGGTTCTTCGCGATCTGGCTTGAGCCGCCGCGGCTGGCCCGTATCGTCGTGCTATTTGTGGCGACCCTGGTGCTGCCTGCGACTGCGGCCGAAGACCCGGCCTGGGACACTTGCCTGGCAAAGCTGCGTACCCAAGCGCAAGCCGAGGGCATCGCGCCGGCCAACTTCGACGGCTACCTGGACCGGCTCGAGCCCGATACCAGCGTTCTTGCCCTGCTCGATGCCCAGCCCGAGTTCACCACGCCTATCTGGGATTACCTGGCCGCGCTGGTCGACGAGGAGCGCGTGGCCGACGGTCGCGCGATGCTGCGACAACACCGCGCGCTGCTCGATGGCCTTGCCACTCAATATGGCGTGGACGCAGAAACCATCGTCGCGGTCTGGGGCGTGGAAAGCGATTACGGCCGGGTCACCGGCAAGCGGCCGCTGCTGGTATCGCTGGCGACTTTGGCGTGCGCCGGCCGGCGCCAGGCTTTCTTCCGCGACGAGCTGATGGCCTTGCTGCAGCTGCTGGACGCGGGCGACTTGCGCGACCCCTCCCTGACCGGCTCCTGGGCCGGCGCCTTCGGCCAGACCCAATTCATGCCCAGCACCTATCGGCGCATCGCAGTCGATGGCGATGGCGACGGCCGTCGTGACCTCGTCGACAGCGTGCCTGATGCGTTGGCTTCTACCGCCAACTACCTGGCGCGTGCCGGCTGGCGCAGCGGCCAGTCCTGGGGCGAGGAAGTGGTGTTGCCGCCGGGATTGGACACCGCCGCGGTCGGCCGCAAGGCCCGCAAGCCGTGGCGGCAATGGCAGGCCTTGGGGGTGCGCGAAGTCGAGGGCCGGCCCTCGCATCTCTTGAGCGTGCCCGACGACACCCCGGCTGCAGTGCTGATGCCAGCAGGCGTCGGCGGACCGGCGTTCGTGGTGTTCGCCAACTACGATGCGATCTACAGCTACAACGCCTCCGAGAGCTACGCGCTGGCCATCGCGCTGCTGTCCGACCGCCTGCGCGGCGAACCGGCCCTGGCCACCGGCTGGCCTACCGACGACCCCGCGTTGGACCGCGCGCATAGGCGCGAATTGCAGCGCTTGCTGATTGCGCGTGGGCACGCGCTGGGCAGCGTCGACGGCATGCTGGGCACGGCCACCCGCCGCGCGGTGCAGGCAGAGCAGCAACGACTTGGCCTGACCCCGGCCGACGGGCGCGCTGGGCAGTCCATCCTTGATGCGCTGAAGGCCGAAGTGCCATCGGCCTCGCCGCTGAAGGGCACCGCATTCAAACTGCCGGCCGCCTATCCGAAACTTCTCCAATCCCCCATCGTGAGCAAGCAAACCGCCATGAAAGATATTCCCGGCCTGAGCACCGGCGATTTCCACGGATTTCCCTCACTGCTGGTGCGCACGCCGCATTCGACCGCAGCCATCAGCCTGTTCGGCGGGCAATTGCTGTCGTTCGTGCCCGAGGGCCAGCAGGACGTGATGTGGCTGTCGCCGTTGGTCAAGCCGACGCCCACGCCGATTCGCGGTGGAACGCCCGTGTGCTGGCCGTACTTCGGCCGCCAGGACCAGACCAACGAGGTACCGGCGCACGGCTTCGTGCGCACCTTGCCATGGCGGCTGCTCGACGCGCAGCGCGAGCCCGATGGCACGGTCGTGCTGCAGATGGCGCCGCCGCTGATGGACGACTTGTCGCTGCGGCTGCGCATGACCCTGCGCATCGGCCGCACGCTGGAGCAATCGCTGGAAACCGAGAATGTGAGCGGCGAGCCGGTGCGCTTCACCCAGGCCCTGCACAACTACTTCCATGTGGGCGATGCGCTGCAAGTGAGCGCCGACGGCCTGGATGGGCTGGACTACGTGGACAAGTTCGAAAACTATGCGGTCACCCGTCGCCAGCAGGGCGAATGGAACCTGCGTGATCCGCGTGACCCGGGCCGCAGTGATCGCATCTATACCGGTGCCGGCGGGCGCTACAGCCTG
The DNA here is from genome assembly GCA_036566925.1 of Stenotrophomonas sp. Classification (GTDB taxonomy): domain Bacteria; phylum Pseudomonadota; class Gammaproteobacteria; order Xanthomonadales; family Xanthomonadaceae; genus Stenotrophomonas_A. The sequence continues at coordinate 1,908 of DATCVI010000201.1, read as the reverse complement.
GTCGACCCGGTGTTGCAGCGGCGCATCGACCTGCAAACAGAAGGCAGCCGCACCCTGGTGGCCTGGAACCCGGGCGAAGCGGGCGCGGCCAAGATGGAGGATGTACGCGACGGCTGGCGGAACTTCGTCTGCCTGGAGGCCGCCAACGCGGGCCCGGAGGTGATCGAGTTGGCGCCCGGCGCTCGCCACGTGTTGCGGCAGACCATCGCAGTCCGGCCGTTGTAGCGCCGGCGGCTGCCGGCTTGATTACACTCGGCGCTCGCATCCACCGGGGCAGTCCATGCGTGCACCGTTCCAGGCCGAAGGTCCGCGCCGCGCGGCCATGATCTTCATCTTCATCACCGTGCTGATCGACGTGTTGTCGTTCGGCGTGGTGATTCCGGTACTGCCGAACCTGGTGCGGGAATTCACCGGTGGCGACTATGCCGACGCGGCGCACTGGATCGGCTGGTTCGGGTTCCTGTTCGCCGCGATCCAGTTCTTCTGCTCGCCGATCCAGGGTGCGTTGTCGGACCGCTACGGCCGGCGGCTGGTCATCCTGCTGTCCTGCTTCGGGCTGGGAGTGGACTTCCTGCTGATGGCGGTGGCGCACACCTTGCCGCTGTTGCTGCTGGCGCGGGTGTTCTCCGGGGTGTTCTCGGCCAGCTTCTCCACCGCCAACGCGTATATCGCCGATGTCACCGCGCCCGACCAGCGCGCAAAGGCCTACGGCATGCTCGGCGCAGCATTCGGCATCGGCTTCATTGCCGGCCCCCTGGTCGGCGGCTGGTTGGGCGGGTTCAATCTGCGTTGGCCGTTCTGGTTTGCTGCGGCCTTGTCGCTGACCAACTTTTTGTACGGGTGGTTCGTCCTGCCCGAATCGTTGCCGCCGGAACGGCGCAGTGCGCGTTTCGACTGGTCGCATGCCAACCCATTCGGTGCGCTGACCTTGCTGCGCAGCTTCCCGTCGGTATTCGGCCTGGCGGCAGTGGTGTTCCTGGCCAACCTGGCGCATTACGTCTACCCGAGCATCTTCGTGCTGTTCGCCGGTTATCTGTATGGCTGGGGCCCGGTGCAGGTCAGCTGGGTGCTGGCACTGGTCGGCGTGTGCAGCATCGTGGTCAATGTCGCGCTGGTCGGCCGCATCGTGGCGCGCATCGGCGAGCGCCGCGCATTGCTGCTGGGCCTGGGATGTGGCGTGATTGGCTTCGTGATCTATGGGCTGGCAGGCAGCGGCGTGATCTTCCTGCTTGGTGTTCCGATCAGCGCGCTGTGGGCGATCGCAGGGCCCGCAGCGCAGGCACTGATCACGCGCCGAGTGGGGCCTGAAGTGCAGGGGCGAATCCAGGGTGCGCTGATGAGCCTCATCAGCCTGGCGGGCGTGCTGGGGCCGTTGTTGTTCGCCAACGTATTCGCCTGGTTCATCGGGCCACGCGCACCGCTGCATTTGCCGGGCGCGCCGTGGCTGTTGGCGGGGTTGTTGCTGGCCGGTGCGTTGTTGACGGCGTGGTCGCGCGCAGCGATGCCCGAGCCGACGAAGGCATGATGGTCGAGGCGCGCACGCGCGCGTATTGCACGCGGCTTTATTGGTGCACAAGCATTGACGCCTGCGGCTACATCGTTAAACTGCGCGACCTCGTCAGCACGACTGCTTCGGCACGACGAAGACGACGCCAACTTCGCTCACACAGGATGTTGACGAAATAAAAAAGCTGGCTAAGATACGCGGCTCGCTTCGACGAAAGCCTCCGGGCAGAAACGAAGCGGTCAGCTCCTCGGAAACGAGGAGTTGACGAACCAGAAAAGTCCGCTAAGATGGCGGGCTCGCTTCGGGAAAACCTTCGGGTTCTGAAGCGGGGTCAACGGCTCGAAACGAGGTGTTGACGGACTGGAAAAGCCGGCTATAATGGGCGGCTCGCTACGACGGAA
>DATCVI010000200.1:0-7340 GCA_036566925.1 Stenotrophomonas sp. | reverse complement strand
CTATCGCGCAGCGCCTTCTACGGCTCCATGGCCGTCGCGATCATGGGCGGCCTGATCGTAGGCACCGTACTGACTTTGCTGTTCCTGCCCGTGCTCTACGCCACCTGGTTCCGCGTCCGAGAGGAAGAAGCAACAACGCCGACGTGACGCAGCAGCCGGCGCGCAGCGACCGGCCCCGCTTTTCTCCCTCCCTCCGCCACGGATCCATCGGGCCTGCGGGGGTAAGCCCCTTTCGGGACCCTTGGCGACATGGATGTCGCCAAGGAGCCTACAAGGATGTATTTACGGCGTGTCCCGAAAGGGGCTTACCCCCGCAGGCCGCACGTATGAATCAATAGGCAAACGCCTAGTCGCGCAACTCAGCCACAGGACACCGCTCCCGAATCCGCTGCACAATCCCCACCGCCGCCTGCTGCGTACTCAAAGGCGCCACCCCATGCGCCACCAGATCTGCAGTGAACGCGCCCGCATCCAGCGCATCACTGACACTCTGCTCCACGCACTGCGCCTCCTGCTCCAAGCCCAGCGAATGCCGCAGCAACAACGCCGTGCTCAAGATCGTCGCATAAGGATTCGCGATCCCCTTGCCGGCGATGTCCGGCGCCGAACCATGGATCGGCTCGTACAGCCCGACCTTGCCCTCGCCCAGCGAAGCCGACGGCAACAGCCCCAGCGACCCCGCCAGCATCGAAGCCTCATCGGTCAGGATGTCGCCGAACATATTCTCGGTCACCACCACATCGTAATCGCGCGGGCGCGACAGCAAGTGCATGGCCATCGAATCGACCAGCTGATGCTCCAGGCGCACGTCCGGGAACTCCTCGCGGCCGATCCGCGCAGCCACATCGCGCCACAAGCGCGAAGTCTCCAACACATTGGCCTTGTCCACCGAAGTGACATGGTTGCGTCGCTGCTGCGCCAGCCGGAACGCAGTACGCATCACCCGCTCGATCTCGACCACGCTGTAGCGGCACAAATCGCTGGCATCCGTGTCGCTGCGGGTCTTGTCGCCGAAATAGATGCCGCCGGTGAGCTCGCGCACCACGATCATGTCCACCCCGGTGAGCAGGTGTGGCTTGATCGGCGCAGCATCCAGCGCCGCCGGGTGCGGCTTCACCGGGCGCAGGTTGGCGAATAGCCCGAGCGCCTTGCGGATCGCCAGCAGGCCCTGTTCGGGCCGGACCTTGGCGTTGGGATCGGACCACTTCGGCCCGCCTACGGCGCCCAGCAGCACCGCATCGGCGCGCTGGCAGGCCTGCAGCGTTTCCGCCGGCAGCGGTTCGCCGTGGCGGTCGATGGCGATGCCGCCGATATCGTGCGAGTGGAACGCAAAGCTGTGGCCGTGGCGCTCGGCCACAGCCTGCAGCACGGCCACTGCGCCGGCAATGACTTCCGGGCCAATGCCGTCGCCGGGCAGCAAGACGATGTCAGCGTGCATGGGTTGCCTCGTATCGGGAAATTTCGGCGCCGCGCGCCAGCAGGTAGCCCATCTCGTCCACGCCTTGCAGCAGGCAGGTCTGGGCGAAGGCATCCAGCGGGAAGGAATAGACGCGGCCATCCGGCGTGCGCAATTCGCGCGCGGCAACGTCGAGGGTGAGCTCATCGTCCGGCCGCTGCATCAACGCCTGCACGTCTGCTTCGGCCAGCACCACCGGCAGCAGGCCGTTCTTCAGCGCGTTGTTGCGGAAGATGTCGGCGATCTCGCTGGACACGATGGCGCGCAGGCCAAGGTCGGTCAGCGCCCAAGGTGCGTGCTCACGCGAAGAACCGCAGCCGAAGTTGCGCCCGGCCAGCAGGATGCTGCGGCCCTGGTTGGCCGGCTGGTTGAAGGCGAATTCGGGATTCGGGCTGCCGTCGGCCTGCCAACGCCAGTCATTGAACGCATAGCGACCGAGGCCGGCACGTTCGGTGGTCGACAGGAAGCGCGCCGGAATGATCTGGTCGGTGTCGATATTGGTCTCGCGCAACACGACGCTGCGCGAGGAAACAGTGGTGATGCCGGCCATCAGGCCACCTCCAGTACATCGGCATACAGTTCGCGGACATCGGCAACGCGGCCGTTGACCGCAGCCCACGCGGCGCTGGCGGGGGAGGCCAGCAAGGTGCGTGCGCCCGGGCCCTGGCGGCCTTCGAAGTTGCGGTTGCTGGTGCTCACCGCCAGCTGGCCCGGTGCCACCAGGTCGCCATTCATGGCGATGCACATCGAACAACCGGATTCGCGCCATTCGGCACCGGCCTGGCGCACGACCGCATCGATGCCTTCGGCCTCGGCCTGGCGCTTGACGATCTCCGAGCCCGGCACCACCAGCATGCGCACGCCCTCGGCGATGCGGCGGCCGCGCAGGACCTCGGCCACCTGGCGCATGTCGCTCAGCCGGCCATTGGTGCAGGAGCCGACGAAGACCACGTCTACCGGCGTGCCGACCAGGCTGTGCCCGGCTTGCAGGTGCATGTAGTCCAGGCCCTTCTGCGCGGCGACGTCGCTGGCCGCGGGGATCGCCGCGTCAACCGCAATCGCGGTGCCCGGATGCGTGCCCCAGGTCAGGGTCGGGCGGATGTCGGCGGCGTCGATGCGGACCTCGGCATCGAAGTGCGCGCCGTCATCGCTGTGCAGCGTTTTCCAGTAGGCCACGGCCTGTTCGAACGCGGCACCCTTGGGGCCGCGCGGAGTGGCGGCGACCCAGTCGAACGTGGTTTGGTCCGGCGCCACCATGCCGGCACGTGCGCCCGCTTCGATCGACATGTTGCACAGGGTCATGCGCTGTTCCATGTCCATCGCGCGGATGGTCGAGCCGCGGTATTCGATGACCTGCCCGGTGCCGCCATTGACGCCGATCACGCCGATGATGTGCAGGATCACGTCCTTGGCGCCGACGCCGGGGGCCAGTTCGCCCTCGACGGTGATCGACAAGGTCTTGGCCTTGCGTTGCAGCAGGCATTGCGTGGCCAGCACGTGGCCGACCTCGCTGGTGCCGATGCCGAAGGCCAGCGAGCCGAATGCACCGTGCGTGGAGGTGTGGCTGTCGCCACAGACAATGGTCATCCCGGGCTGGGTGAAACCCTGCTCCGGTGCGATGACATGGACGATGCCGCGATTGGCCGACGCCATGTCGAACAGCTCGATGCCGTACTCGGCGCAGTTGCGCGCCAGGGTTTCCACCTGGCTGCGTGCGGCATCGTTGGCATAGGGCAGGCGGCCGTCGGGGCCGGCCGGCAGGGTGGGGGTGGAATGGTCCATGGTCGCCTTGGTGCGCTCGGGCCGGCGCGGCGCGATGCCGCGCGCGCGCAGTTCGGAGAACGCCTGCGGCGAGGTGACCTCGTGGATCAGGTGCAAGTCGATATAGAGCACGGCCGGTGCGGCTTCGCTCTCGGGGACGACGACGTGCGCGTCCCACAGTTTGTCGTACAGGGTGCGGGGTGCTGGGCTCATGGGATGCCTTGCGATGCTGCGGTTTCGAATCAGGAGAAAAAGTTTGAGCGGGGATGGAACCCGCCAGCGCTTGCGACGGTAATCAGCGCAGCGCCGGCTCGGCGTTCTGGGCCGGGTTGGGCTGGCTCCGGGGCTCGCCGGCGGCGCGTTGGCGGAGCAGGCGGTTGGCCACGTCCAGCCAGGCCAGGGCACTGGCTTCGATGATGTCCTTGCTGGTGCCGGTACCTTCGTATTCGATGTCCTCGTGGCGCACGCTCAGGCTGGCCTCGCCACGAGCGTCGGCGCCAATGCCGACGCTGTGCACCTGGTAGCTGTCCAGCTGCAGGCGCACGCCGGTGGCGGCCGACAACGCGCCAAACAACGCGTCCACCGGGCCATTGCCCTGCGCGGTCTCGGCCACGCGCTTGCCGTCCGGGTCGGACAGCTCGACCAGCGCATTGGCGCGGCTGCCGACATCGCTGATCGTCATCGACGCCAGGCGATAGCCCTCGCTGCTGTTGGCATCCTGCATCAGTGCGCGCAGGTCGCCGTCGTTGACCACGCGCTGCTGTTCGCACAGCGCCTTGAATTGTTCGAACACCAGCTTCAGCTGTTCTTCCTCCAGCCAATAGCCCAGCGCGCGCAGACGCTGTTCGACCGCGGCGCGGCCGCTGTGGCGGCCCAGCACCATCTGCGAGGATGGCCAGCCCACGTCCTCCGGTCGCATGATCTCGTAGGTGCCGCGATGGCGCAGCATGCCGTGCTGGTGGATGCCCGACTCATGCGCGAACGCGTTGGTGCCGACAATCGCCTTGTTGCGTTGTACCGGCATGCCGACCAGGCGCTGCAACAACTGCGAGGTGGGCACGATGCGCGGGGTGTGGATGCCGCTGTCGATCTCGTAGAAGGCATTGCGCACCTTCAGCGTCATCGCGATCTCCTCCAGCGCGCAATTGCCGGCACGCTCGCCGATGCCGTTGATGGTGCATTCCACCTGGCGCGCGCCGCCCTCCACCGCCGCCAGCGAATTGGCCACCGCCAGGCCAAGGTCGTTGTGGCAATGGGTACTGAAGATGACGTGCTGCGGATTGCCGACGCCGGCAATCACCCGCGAGAACATGCCGCGGATTTCCTCGGGCGTGGTGAAGCCGACCGTATCGGGCAGGTTGATGGTGGTGGCGCCGGCGGCGATCGCCTCGCGCACCACTTCGATCAGGTAATCCTCCTCGGTGCGGGTGGCGTCCTCGGCCGAGAACTCGACGTCGTCCAGGTAGCTACGCGCCAGCGAGACATGCTTGCGCACCGATTCCAGCACCTGCTCGCGGCTCATCCGCAGCTTGTGCTCGCGGTGCAGCGGGCTGGTCGACAGGAACAGGTGCAGGCGCGGCTTGGCCGCCGCTTCCAGCGCCTTGGCCGAGGTTTCGATATCGGCCGCCAGGCAGCGCGACAGCACCGCCAGGGTCGGCGTGCGTACCTCGCGGCCGATCAGCGCCATGGCCTCGCGGTCGGATTGCGAACTGGCCGGGAAGCCGGTCTCGATGATATCCACGCCCAGCTCGGCCAGGGCGCGCGCCATCACCAGCTTCTGCGGCGGGGTCATGCTGCAGCCGGGGGATTGCTCGCCATCGCGCAGGGTGGTGTCGAAAATTCGGATTCGGGGGGGGGCTACGGCGGATTCGATGTTCACCAGGGGAACTCCTCTGCGGCGATGACGTGTGCGATGGCGGGTTTGCAGGTGGGGGCGGGCGCGGCGGAGGCGCGGGGCGCGGCAGCGAAGTCGGGCATCGCGCGCGCCTGCCTAAGTCGCTCGCTGTCGCGGCGCCGCGGCTTGCGAGGCGGCCGTGGCCGCACTTCGGACAACAGGGTGGAAAGGACGCCGGCGTCGATGTTGCCGCCCGAGACCACCGCGCACTTGCGCTTGCCGGCCACTCGGCGGCCAGCGGCCAGGGCCAGTGCGCCGGCGCCTTCGGCAATGATGTGTTCTTCCAGCGCCAGTCGCACCAAGGTCTCGCGCAGCTCGGCTTCGCGCACGATGACGATGTCGTCGAGCAGGCTGCTGCACAGGCGGCGGGTGATGAAGCCGGGAATCTTGACCTTGACGCCGTCGGCCAGCGTCGGCACCGGATCGATTTCATTGGTGTCGCCGCGGCACGCACGCGCCATCGAATCGACCCCTTCGACCTGCGCGCCGACCACGCGCACGCCCTGCGACTTCAGTGCCAGGGCCACGCCGGAGGCCAGGCCGCCGCCGCCGATCGGCACGATCACCACGTCCGGCGCGCTGGCGCCAATTTCGATACCGACCGTGCCCTGGCCGGCGATCACGTCCGGGTCGTCGAAGGCGGACAGGAAGCGATAGCCGTTCTGCGCGGCCAACTCGCGCGCGAAGCCATAAGCCTCGTCATAACTATTGCCATGCTGGCGCACGGTGGCGCCCCAATGGGCGACGCCAGCGATCTTGGTCGCCGGAGCGCCGTGCGGCATCACCGTGATTGCCGGCAGGCCCAGGCGATACGCCGACCACGCCACACCCTGGGCATGATTGCCGGCCGAGGCGCAGATGACCGGGCGGTCGTCGCCGCGTTCCAGCCCGGCCAACATCGCATTCAAGGCGCCGCGCACTTTGTAGGAACCGGTGCGCTGCAGGTTCTCCAGCTTCAGCCACACGCCGAAGCGCTCGGCGTAGTGCAGCGGCGTCACGCTCAAATAGCGGCGCAGCCGCGCCTGCGCCGCCAGCACATCGGCAACGCTGACCTGGACCTCGGCTACGCCGGGTACGTCGGGCTCCACGGCAGCGAAACCGGCGTCAGGCATGGCGGCACGCGAACGGCTGGCACGGAAGAAGACACCTCCGTACCAGCTGCTCCGGGTGGCGGGCCGCCGGCGTGTTCATGCCGCTGCCTCCAGTGGGATCGCGGTGGCCTGCACCGATTCGCAGTCGTAGACCTTCTCCAACTGGCGGCACAGGGTTTCGGCCGGACGGCTGCCCTCGACTTCCAGTTGCAGGTGCCAGCGACCCTGGTCGTCGGCATCCGGAGCGCCATGGATCGCGCACGGGCTGAAACCGCGGCGTTCGGCCATGCCGATCACGCGCAGCAAAGCACCCTCGGCCGGACGCAGCACCAGGTCAAGCCGGTAACGCATGGCTTGCCTCCCGCGCGGCATGGGCCGGATTGCTGTCCAGCATGGTGCTGTTGGCGGTGTTGGGCGGCACCAGCGGCCAGACGTTGGCACGCGCGTCGATGGCCACGTGCAGCAGGCCCGGGCCGGGCTGGGCCAGCAGCGCGGCCAGTGCGTCTTCGACCTGGTCGCGCGCGGTGATGCGCGTGGCCGGAATGCCGAACACTTGCGCCAAAGCGGCAAAGTCGGGGTTGTCGGACAAGTCGATCTCGCTGTAGCGCTCGGCGAAGAACAGCTCCTGCCACTGCCGCACCATGCCCAGCGAACTATTGTCCAGCAGCACGATTTTCACCGGCAACCGGCAACGCGCGATGGTGGCCAGCTCCTGCACGTTCATCATGAAACTGCCGTCGCCGGAGACCAGCACCACGGTGCGGTCGGGGCAGGCGAACTGCGCGCCCATCGCCGCCGGCAGGCCGAAGCCCATGGTGCCCAGCGCGCCGCTGGTCAGGTGGTTGCGTGGATGCTGGAAACGGCAATGTTGCGCCACCCACATCTGATGTTGGCCAACATCGCAGGCGATGATCGTATCGGCCGGCGCCACTTCGCTCAGGCGCTTGAGCAATGCCGGGGCATAGATGTCGCTGCCGGGCGCATCGTAGCGGGCGCCGAAGCGGTCGCGGTTGGCGCTGCAACGCTTGCGCCAGTCATCGCAGGTCGAACGCGCCGCAGCCAGCGCTTTCAGGCCGGCCGCGACGTCGCCGGGGATGGCGATATCGGCGGTGCGCAATTTGGAGATCTCGTAGGCGTC
>DATCVI010000199.1:0-4301 GCA_036566925.1 Stenotrophomonas sp. | reverse complement strand
TTGCTCGCCGGCGTCGGTGTGCCGCCACCCCTCGGCTGTCCCTGGCGCTCGCGCCATCCGCTCAAGGAGAGAATCGAAATGCTCAAGCAACCCGCGCCCGGTATCCGCCAGCGCATCACCGCCCTGCTGGTTATCGGTTTGCTCGCAGGGGGGAGTGCGTACGCGTCCTGGGCGGCCCAGCCAGCCAAACCACACGCATCGGCGTCGAAGGTCGCCCAGCGCGAGATCAGCCAGGCGTATCCGTTGCCCAAGCCGGTCTACCCCAAAAATGCCTACGCCAAGGGACAGAGTGGCCGTGTCGTCCTGCTGCTGAACGTGCGTGCCGATGGCAGTGTCGAGAACGTCGTGGTGAAGGAATCGCAGCCGGCCGGCGTGTTCGATGCCGTATCAATCGCCGCTGCCCGGCAATGGGTGTTCCAACCCAGCATGAAGAACGGCAAGGCGGTGGCCGGCCGGGTGCAGGTGCCGGTCACCTTCGAACTGGACGAGTCGGCGGCGGGGCCTTCGCCCGGCGGCGCCGCGCTCGCGAGGCGCTGATGCGAGCCCGGTGGGTGGCGTGCGGGTATGTCGCGTGGGCGCTGTCCGGTTGCGCGACTGCGCCGGACAGCCTTCGCCACACGCGCAGTGATGCAGTCGACCAGCGATTACTGGCGCCTTCGGCCGCTGCGGGCGCCGCTGGCAAGATCGAGCAATACACGCTGCAGCCGCAACAAGCGTTCCGCATGCCGCTGGTGCACGACAACGTGGACCCCGCGCTGCCGGAAGCCACGCCACGCGAGTCGCTCGCGCCGACGACGGTATGCCTGCGGGTGATCATCGATGCGCAGGGGGTCGTGCAACGGACCGAAGCCTTGCTGGATCGTGCCGAGTGCAGCCCCGGCGGCGATCCCGCCAATGCCGATCTGCTGCATGCCGCCATGCAGGCCGTACAGACCTGGCAATACCAACCCGCCGCGGTCTGCTACTACGCTGGCCCGGCGCCGCAGCGCCCGGGCAATTGCGATGGCGCCGAACGCATCGAGCCGGTGCCGGTCACCCTCAACTATGCGTTTACTTTCCAGATGGAGCGCGGCCACTTGCGCGTGACGCAGCGTGGCGCCGGTCGCTAGTTCACAGCATCTCCGGCTTGAACATGCGTTTGCGCGAGATCTCCTCCCCGGAGACCATGAAACGGCCATCGCCGCGGTAATGCACGGTGCGCGGGGTCTTCGGCGTGCGCGCCACGTGCGCCTTGACCACTTCCCAAATGAACAGGTTGCGGCGTTTCACCTGGCTGGCATCGTGCAGCCGGCATTCGAAGCTGGCATAGCATTCGGCAATGCGCGGCGCGGCGACCGCTTCGCCCGGCATCGCGGTCAGGCCGAAGCTGTCGAACTTGTCGATCTCCGCGCCGGTGCTGTTGCCGATGCGCACCACCGTATCGACGATGTCGGCGGTCGGCAGGTTGATCACGCACTCGCGCGAGCGCCGCGCCAGCTCAAAGCTGTGGTTCTGGTTCCACAAGTAGCAGGCCCATAGCGAGGGCGAAAATTCCAGCACCATGTGCCAGCCCAGGGTCATGATGTTGCGCTGTCCACGCCAGGCGGTGGAGACCAGCACGATGGGGCCCGGTTCGAGGTAGCGGCGCACGTCTTCGACCGGGAAGGCATGTTGGCGATAGCGTTTCATCGGCGGTTCGCAAGCGTTCGGAAAGGCGATGACAGCGGCTACCACGTGAAGCAAGGGTCGGCGCGCGTTTCACACCGTCCTCATCCGCGCTCGTAATCAATGCGTGCATTGCGGCTTCGCCTTCCATGACCGACACCAGGCAAGAGCAGCGCGTGCTCAAGCTATCCATCGCCGCGACCGTGGCGGTGGCGGCGATAGGCTTTGCCGGCGGGCTGCTGGCGCGCTCGCAGGCAATCCTGTTCGATGGCATCTACAGCCTGGTCGATGTCGCGCTGACGCTGGTGGCGCTATCGGTGCTGCGGCTGGTTGCGCGGGAACAGAGTCCGCGCTTCCAGTACGGCTATTGGCACCTGGAACCGATGGTGGAAGCGCTGGGCGGCACCATTCTCTGCCTGGCCTGCATCTATGCGCTTGCCAACGCGGCAATCGGCCTGGTGGAAGGTGGGCAGGTGGTGCGCTACGGCGCCGCGTTGGCCTGGGCGGCGTTGCTGACCGTTGCGGACCTCGGGATGGCGGCGTGGATCGCTCATCACGCGCGGCGTATGCAATCGGGCCTGCTGGCGCTGGACGCGCGCGCCTGGCTGCTCACCGGGCTGATGAGCCTGGCCGTGGTCCTGGCGTTCCTGCTGGCGCTGGCCCTCCAGGACGGCCCGTACGCGAAATGGACGCCGTATATCGATCCGCTGGTGCTATTGGCAATCTCGCTCGCGGTGCTGCCCCTGCCGCTGCGTGGTGCGTGGCGGGCGATGCGTGAAGTACTGCAGGTGGCCCCCGACGAACTGCACGAGCGCGTGCAGGCGGTGATGGATCGCTTCGTCGCCGAACAGGGCTTCCTCGGCTTCACCAGCCACGTCGCCAAGATCGGGCGCATGCGCTTTGTCGAGATCCACATATTGACCCGCGCCGACTACAACCCCGGCTCCATCGGCCAGGCCGACGCCCTGCGCGATGCTATTGCAGAGCAACTGGGGGCGCGCGAAGCGCAGTTCTGGCTCACCATCGACTTCACCGCCGACCCAGCCTGGACCTGAGCGTCGCGCTAGCGGGTCTCCTGCAACTCCAGCGTGTGCACCGCATCGGCAATCCGCCGCACTTCGTCTTCGCGGTGGCTGACATACAGCATCGGCAGGCGAATTTCGTCGCGGACACGCTGCAGGTACGGAATCAACTCCTCGCGGCGTGCCCGGTCCAGCGCAGAGAGCGGCTCGTCCAACAGCAGGATCGCCGGTTGCGCGAGCAACGCGCGGCCGATCGCCACGCGCTGCGCCTCGCCCCCGGAGAGGTGGCGCGGCCGCCGCGCCAGCAGTGCCTGGATCCCGAGCAACGCGACGATGTCGTCGAACGAGAAGCGCGCCTCGGCCCCGCGGCCATGGCGGCCATAGTTGAGGTTGGCCCGCACATCCAGATGCGGGAACAGCCGGGCATCCTGGAACACGTAGCCGATGCGGCGTCGATGCGCGGGCAGGTCGATCCGCGCGTCGCTGTCGAACAGCACCCGGCCATCGATGGCGATGCGCCCGGCGTGCGGCCGCAACAGCCCGGCGATGGCGTTGAGCACGCTGGTCTTGCCGGCGCCCGAAGGCCCCACCAGCGCCACCACGCGCGCATCGTCCTCGATCCGCACGTGGCGCCGGTAGTCGCCGCGCCGCAGTTCGATGGCCAGGGACAACATCAGTGTTCGTTCCGAACGCGTTGTCGCCGCACCAGCCATTCGGACAGCAGCAGCGCCAGCAACGAGATGACGAACGCCACCGCGGTCAGGCGCCAGATGCCGGCCTCGGCACCGGGTACCTGCAGCAGGCCGTAGATCGCCGCCGACAGGGTCTGCGTCTGGCCTGGAATATTGGAGACGAAAGTGATCGTGGCGCCGAACTCGCCCAGCGCCTTGGCGAACGCCAGCACCGCACCCGCCACCAGTCCCGGCCAGGCCAGCGGCAAGGTGATGGTGAAGAACACCCGCCAGGGAGCCGCGCCTAGCGTGGCCGCCGCGGCTTCCAGGCGGCGGTCGGTAGCTTCGATCGAGAGACGGATCGCCCGCACCATCAGCGGGAAACCCATGATCGCGCAGGCCAGGGCCGCACCGGTCCAGCGGAAGGCGAACTGCACGCCCAGGTATTCGCGCAGCCACGCCCCGACCACGCCCTGGTTGCCGAACACGATCAGCAGCACATAGCCGGTGACCACCGGCGGCATCACCAGCGGCAACAGCAGCAAAGCGTCGAACAGCGCTTTGCCGGGGAACTCGCGGCGCGCCAGCAGCCAGCCGCAGGCCACTCCCAGCGGCAGGCTGGCGACGGCCGCGACCGTCGCCACCTTGAGGCTCAGCGCGATCGCGGTGAGTTCGGCGGGCGTGAACGCAATCACCGCGCCACGCTGAAACCATGGCGGCGGAAAATCTCGCTGGCCGCGGGCCCTTGTAGCCACTGCACGAACGCACGCGCCTGCGGCGATGCGTTGGCCAGCGCCGCCACCGGATAGACGATCGGCGGATGGCTATCGGCCGGGAAGCGGCCGACCACCTTGACCTTGGGCTCGGCCAGCGCGTCGGAAGCGTAGACGATGCCGAGCGGCGCCTCGCCGCGCGCCACCAGCATCAGTGCCGCGCGTACGCTCTCGGCCTCGGCCAGCCGCGC
>DATCVI010000198.1:0-6112 GCA_036566925.1 Stenotrophomonas sp. | reverse complement strand
GCGAAGTAGGCTTCGCGCGTGGCCTTGACCTTGGCGTACAGCGCCAGCTCTTCGGCCGAAGATTCGGACGAGACGTCGTTGTAGGCCTTTTCTTCGGCAGCGATCACCTTCTCGGTGTCGGCCATGCGCTTGTCGTAGTCGGCCACCTTGGCCGGATCGTCCTGGCTGTAGAGCTGGGAGATCTCGTAGGTACGGTACTCGCCCAACTGCGAGCGCATCTCGCCCAGGTGCTGGACCGACGGCATCCAGTTGTTGCTGAGGTCTTTGAGCTGGTCGTTGCCGGCCGCCAAGCGCAGCAGGGCAAAGATGCCCAGCGCCAGCGTCATCAGCGTCGTGACGGAAAAGGCCAGGGCCAGCTTTCTGGCGATCGTCAGGTTCTGGAACCACTTCATGGCGAAGTCTCGGTAAGCACGGCGGCGGCCGCGGAATGGGAGCGCCTTGGCCAGCGAACGAATCAATGCCTCGGCATAGGAATTAGCGGCCGACTGCTTTCGCGCTTGAGGTTCGATGCTCGTCACAATTACTAAGCCGTTAATACTTTTCGTGAATAGCTAAGTCTCGGCGGCGAGGGTGCAGGAATAGCTCATTCATCCGGTCGCGGCTGAAGCCCCTCCTACAGGGAGAGCCCCGACGAGCGAAGCCAGAAACAATGACGCCCCCGATAAAGGGGGCGCCTGCACACTTGGGTTTGAGGCCTACGCCGCCTGCGGCAACACCTTCAAAGACCGCACCAACCCACCGATATCCACGATCAACGCCACGCGGCCGTCGCCGAGAATGGTGGCGCCGGAGATCCCGCTGATCCGCCGGTAGTTGTTCTCGATGTTCTTGACCACTACCTGCTGCTGGCCCACCAGTTCGTCCACTTCCAGCGCGATCTTCTGGCCGTCGCCTTCCACCACCACCACCAGCGGATCGGCACTGCGTTCGCCGGCGTAGCCGTAGTAATCGCTGAGCGAGAGGATCGGCAGATATTCACCGCGTACCCGCAGGACCCGGCCTTCGCCGGCCATGGTGCGGATGTCGGCCGCTTGCGGCTGCAGGGCTTCGAGCACGTAGGCCAGCGGCAGGATCACGGTTTCGCCGGCCACCGAGACCGTCATGCCATCGAGGATGGCCAGGGTCAGTGGCAGCCGGATCAGCACGCGGGTGCCGTGGCCGTAGTGGCTTTCCAGCTGCACTTCGCCCCCCAGCGCCTGGATGTTGCGGCGGACCACGTCCATGCCGACGCCGCGACCGGACAGGTCGGTGACCGCATCGGCGGTGGAGAAACCGGGCTGGAAGATCAGGTCCCAGACCTGCGAATCGGTCGGGTTTTCCGGCACGCTGAGGCCACGTTCGGCGGCCTTGGCCAGGATCTTGTCGCGATTCAGGCCACGGCCGTCGTCGCTGACTTCGATGACGATGTGCCCGCCCTGGTGCGAAGCGGCGAGGGTAATGGTGCCGGTCTCGTCCTTGCCGGCCTCGCGGCGCGCCTCGGGCAGTTCCAGGCCGTGGTCGATGGAGTTGCGGACCAGGTGGACGAGCGGATCGGCGATCTTCTCGATCAGGCCCTTGTCCAGCTCGGTGCCTTCGCCGATGGTGCGCAGGCGCACCTGCTTGCCGAGGCGGCTGGAGAGGTCGCGCACCAGGCGCGGGAAGCGGCGGAACACCGCATCCACCGGCAACATGCGCACGCCGATCACCGCTTCCTGCAGGTCGCGGGTATTGCGCTCGAGCAGGTCCAGGCCGGCCGACAGGCGCTCGGCATGCGAAGCATCGAGCCCGCTGGAGCAGGCCTTGAGCATCGCCTGGGTGATGACCAGTTCGCCGACCAAGTTGATCAGTGCATCGACCTTGTCGACGCTGACGCGGATCGAGGTCTCGGCTTCATGGGCGGCGTTGTTGCCCGCCGCCGGTGCGGCAGCGGCGGCATTCGGCACGGCGGCCAAGGCCGGGGCAGCGGCGGTTTCAACAGTGTCGACCGCCAGGCTCGGCGGCGGCGCCGGCACCGGCATCGGCCGGATATCTAGTTCGCAATCGTCCACCACCCAGGCGAAGGTGTCTTCGATCTTGCTGCGCGGGATCTTGCCGATCAGGCCCAGGTCCCACGCCAGGTAGGCTTCCATCGGATCGACCTGCTCGAAGCCGGGCAGGCGTTCCAGGCGCGCGGCGATCTGCAGCGGGCCGAGGTGTTCGAGTTCGCGGATGATCCGCAGCGGGTCGTTGCCGCTCATGAACAGCGATGGCGCCGGGGTAAAACCAATGTGCCAGGCTTCCGGCGCTTCTTCCTTGACTGCGACGGCCACCGGCGCGGCAGCCTGGCCGGACAGCACGGCGTTGAGTCGCGCCAGCACCGCCTGCACCGCGGCCGGGTCGGCGGCCTGGCCGTGTTCGGCTTCGCGCAGCAGCGCGCGCAACACGTCGACCGAGCCGAGCATGGCATCCACGGCCGCCGCTTCCAGCGCACGCTTGCCGGCACGCAGTTCGTCCAGCAGCGTCTCCAGTACGTGGGTCAGGCCGGCGATCGACTCGAAGCCGAACGTGGCCGCACCGCCCTTGATGGAATGGGCCGCGCGGAACACCGAATTGATGGTTTCCGGGTCACGGTTGCCTTCCTCGAGGGAAAGCAGGCCGGCCTCCATCGCATCGAGCCCCTCGCGGCTTTCCTCGAAGAACGTGGCGTGGAAACGTTGCAGATCCATGCTCATGGCGCGGGGTCCGGTAAAGAACTAAAGAAAAGACGGGGCAGGGCAGGGCTTAGCCCAGCACCTTCTGCACCGTGGCCACCAACTGCTCGGGGTTGAACGGCTTCACCAGCCAACCCGTCGCACCCGCCGCCTTGCCTTCGGACTTCTTGTCGGCGGCCGACTCGGTGGTGAGCATCAGCAGCGGGGTGAACTTGTAGTCCGGCAACTGGCGCAGCTCGCGGATCAAGGCAATGCCGTCCATGTTGGGCATGTTCACGTCGGTAACCACCGCATTGAACTTGCCACCCTTGGCACGGCCGAGCGCGACTGCGCCGTCTTCGGCTTCTTCGACCGCGAAACCGGCCGAGGTGAGGGCGAAGGACACCATCTGGCGCATCGACGCCGAATCGTCCACCACCAAGATACGTGCGCTCATGCGGCGTTCTCCACAGATTTCAGGTTGTCATTGGAAGCAGGCAGGCCGAGCACCGAGCTGACCCCGAGCAGGCGCGCCGCATCCTTGAAAGTGTCGCTGCAGCCATCGAAACCGGTTGCGTGGCCGGCACCGCGGCGGGCCGCGAAGAAGGCGCACAGCAGCTGCACGCTGGCGGTGTGGATGCGGCGGACCTGGCCGGCGTCCAGCAACAGTTCGCCTTCCTGCGCGAGGAGGCCGGCGAGCCTTTGCTTGAGGTCGGCGCTGGTCTCGATGCCGAGATCCTCGCCCAGTGACAGGGTGCTCATCAGTGCTCCGAACGGATGGTTGCCATCAAGTTAGCGGCCAAGGCCGGCGGGACTTTAGCCGCCGCCCTCAGTGCAGCAGGTGGGTGGCGTCCAGCAGGATCACCGGCTGGCTGCTGATACGGGCCACGCCGCGGAACAGGTGGTTGGAGATCCGGCACAGGCGGGTGGTGTCCGGCGGCTCGATCTGGTGGTCGGTCAGGCTGGTCACGTCCTCGACCGAGGACACGCGCAGGCCCATGGTCTCGCCGTTTTCCTCCAGCACGACTACCCGGGTATGGGTGTCCTGGTCGACCGGGCCGGCGCCCAGGTGCACGCCGAGGTCGAGCACAGGCACCACCTGGCCACGCAGGTTCATGATGCCGAGGATCGAGCGATTGGTGCCGCGCAGCGGCAGCAACGGCACCGGCAGCACTACTTCCTGCACCTTCAGCAGTTCCAGCGCGTAGGTCTGCGGGCCGCAGCGCAGCCGCAGCCAGCGCGTGCTGCGCTCGGCGGCGCGGCGATGCGGGCTGGGATCGCTGGGCGCAGGCTGGAACATCGCCTGGATATTGGCCGGCAGGCGCGAGCGCGGTGGCGGAGTACGCCGGGCGACCGGGGCAATCGGCGTGCTGGCCTTGGGTGTGGCCGCAGCCGGCGGAGGCGGTGCCGGCGCGACGGCCGCGGCGAAGGCGGGGTCATCATCCATCTCGGCCAGCAGTGCGGCGGTGGTCGCATCGATATCGAGCACGGGCATTACCGCTGCGACCGGTGCGGGCGCCGCAGGTGCGGCGCCAAAAGCCGGGTCGCCGTCCATCTCGGCGAGCATCGCGGCCAGGTTGGCATCGATGTCGAGCGTGGGCGCAGGCGGCGGCGCTGTTGTAGGAGGGGCGCCGGGTGGCATCGGGCCATCAGCCCCGAAGGAGGTGTCCGTAGCCGGAAGGTCTACGGTCGCGGCTGATGGCCCGAGGCCACCCAGCGCCGCTCCTACAGGAGATGAATCTGCCACGGGCGATGCCTCGGCCAGCAGGTCCAGCAGATAGTCGTCCAGCACCTCGACCCCGTTCACGCGGCTTGCTCCATCGCGGTGGCGTCCTCGGCGATGATCCATTCCAGCGCACGCCGGTAGGCCGACAGGCCACGGCCCGGGTAGTCGCCCGGTGCCGCAGGCAGGGTCAGGGTTTCGACCGCACAGATGCGGGTGTCCACGGGAATGGCGTCTTCCCACACGCGCTCGCCGTAGCTGTCCTGCATCTGCTTCAGGGTCTCGGTGCCGGCGCGGGTTCGGCGGTCGAACAGGGTCGGCAGGATCGACACCGGCAGCGGCCGCCGGCGCGAGCGCTCGACCATGTCGGCAGTCCGGTTCATGCCGGCCAGGCCATGCAACGCCAGCGGTTCGGCCTGGGTCGGGATGACCAGGCGGTCGGCCGCGGCCAGGGCATTGATCATCAACAGGCCGAGCGTCGGCGGGCAGTCGAGCAGGATGTAGTCGTGGTGGCGGGCATGCCGGGTCAGCGCGTTCTGCAGCGCCAGGCCCAGGCCCGGCTGGTTGGCGCTGCGGCGCTCCAGCGTGGCCAGCGCGGTTTGCGCGCAGACGTAGGAAAGATTCGGGATCGGGCTGTCGCGCAACAGGCTGGCCAGGTCGGCCGGCGGCGTGGCGAACAGATCGAGCACGCCGCGCGGCGGCGGGTCCAGCGGCACGCCAAAGGCGCGCGTCAGCGAGGAGTGCGGGTCCAGGTCGATCAGCAGGACCCGATGCCCGAGTGCGGCCAGGCCACGGCCCAGTGCCAGGGTCGTGGTGGTCTTGCCTACGCCACCTTTTTGGTTGGCGATCGCCCAGATGCGCATCAGTTCATTCCTTCGGTCACGGCGGGAACAGCGGCAGGGCCGTTGTCCGGGTTCGTCGAGCCAGCCTGCAATTGCGGCGGCGCCGGGGGTTGCGGCGCCAGGTTCGCTGCCGAGTCGGCGAGGATGATCAACACCACCCGCCGGTTGGCATTGCGGCCAGCCTCAGTGCTGTTATCGGCACGCGGCCGGAATTCTCCATAGCCCACCATCGCCAACCGGCCCGGCGCCAGGCCCTGGTCGGCGAACAGGTGCACCACCGAGGCCGCGCGCGCGGCCGACAGTTCCCAGTTGGACGGGAACAGCGCAGTGGCGATCGGCTGGTCGTCGGTGTAGCCCTCCACCCGCACCCCGTTGGGCGTCTCCCGCAGCACCTGCGCCAGCGTCGACAACGTGTCGCGCGCGCCGCGGTCGAGGCTGGCCGAGCCGGTATCGAAGAGGATGTCGCTGTTGATCTCGACCTCGATCCACAGCTCCGAGCGGCGCACGCTGATCAAGTTGCGCTCGATCAACGGCGCCAGCGCCTTGCCCAGCTGCACCGCGACCGCGTCGAGCTGGCGTTGGGCGCGGCTGAGCTGGTCCTGGTTGCGCAACGACACCGGCATGCGCATCTGCGCGGCCATCGACGGCAGCAGGGTGGGGTCGGGGCTGGGCGAGGGCGCGGTCGGGCCGGACTTGGCGCCGGACTTGATCGGCGAAGGCCGGTCCCAGTCCGCGCCCTGCATCTGGTTGTTGCCGACCTGCACCGGGTTGATGGTGCGCGGCGCGCCACCAAAGGCCGCGGTGAGCGCATCGGCCATTACCCGGTACTTGCCCTCGTTGAGCGAGGAGATCGCGTACATGACCACGAAAAACGCCAGCAGCAACGTCATCAGGTCGGC
>DATCVI010000197.1:0-11007 GCA_036566925.1 Stenotrophomonas sp. | reverse complement strand
AAGCCCTACCTGGACGATTTCTTCGGCCTGCCGCCGGGCAAGTTCGCCTTCCCGATGTGCCATTACTCGCTCGTCACCACGCCACCCGGGCAACTGGCGTTCCTGCAGCGCGTGCCGCACATCGACTCGGTGCGCGGCGATGGCCTGGCCACGGTGCATTACCTGTTCCACGGTCAGTGGGGCGGCACCGCGTTCTATCGCCATCGGCATACGGGTTACGAGTACGTCGATGAATCGCGGCGCGAGGCGTACTTCTGCCGCCTCGAGGAAGAGAGCCAGGGGCGCGACGCGCCCGGTGGTGGTTACATTGGCGATGACACCGCGTTGTTCGAGCGGGTTGGCCAGGTCGAGGGCGTGTTCAACCGCCTGGTGGTGTATCGGCGCAATTCGCTGCACTCGGGCAGCATCGACAACGCGCGGGTGCCGCCGCCTGATCCGCTGACCGGACGCTTGTCGATCAATTCGTTCATCGACGTGGTGCCGTAGCGCGGTCCTTGCGCGCGCCGGACGATCAGACGTCGCCGTCGGTCGCCCAGCCCTCGCCATTGCCGCGCTGGAGCACCGTGTCGCTAGCGAGCACGCTGCCGGCGCCGTGGTGCGGGGCATGGCGCAGCTGCGCGTATATCGGAGTGAAATCGGGCGCGGTGGCCTGCATCAACTGCTCGAAGCTGTCGATGACGAAGTAGGTCTTCTGGAAAGTATCGATGCGGTAGCGGGTCTGCATGATGCGCGCCAGGTCGAAACCGATCCGGTTCGGCGCCGCCGATTCCAGCGAATGCAGCGATTCGCCCTTGGACGAGACGATGCCGGCACCGTAGATGCGCAGCCCCTGCGCGGTGTTGATCAGGCCGAATTCGACCGTGTACCAGTACAGCCGGGTCAGGTTCTGCAGCGCTTCGGGGCCGATGCCATGCGCCTTGACCCCGCCTCGGCCATAGGCCTGCATGAAGTCGGCGAACACCGGATTCATCAGCAGCGGGACGTGGCCGAACAGGTCATGGAACAGGTCGGGTTCGGCGATGTAGTCGATCTGCTCGGGGCGGCGGATCCACCAGGTCACCGGGAAACGGCGGTTGGCCAGGTGATCGAAGAAATCCAGTTCCGGCAGCAGCCCTTCCACGCCGACCAGGGTCCAGCCGGTGGCGGCGCCGAGTACCTCGTTGAGCTGGTCGAACCGTGGGATCTGGTGTTCGCCCATGCCCATTTCATCCTGCGCTTGCAGGAACTCGTCGCAGGCCCGGCCGACCAATAGTTCGCGCTGCCGGCGGTAGAGCGTGCCCCAGGTCGCGTGGTCGTCCGCTCCATACGTCTCCCAAGGCTGCTCGACCACGGCGGTGGTGTAGACCGGCACGTAGCCTTTGTCGGTTTGTTGGTGTTCGACGCGGCGGGCAGGGGCGGGCGTGGACATGGGGCAGGTTCCGTGAGGCCTGCTGTGATGCTAGTCGTGCTGACGCGCAAGCGGGTTGCGAAAGTTGCGCCGGATGCGCCTCAAAGCGCAACATTATTGCGTCATATCATGTTGCGGGGCAACAAATGCCAGAACAAGTCGCTCTCGACCGCACGGATGTGCGGGTACTGGCGTTGCTGCAGCGGGAGGGGCGCCTGCCCAATTCCGAATTGGCCGCGCAGGTGAATCTATCGCCATCGGCGTGTCTGCGCCGGGTCCAGCGGATGGAGGCGGCCGGGGTGATCACCGGCTACGGTGCGCGCCTGGACCCGTTGGCCCTGGGATTGGGCCTGCAGGCCTTCGTGCGGGTGCAGCTACAGAAGCATGGCCAGGAGAGCGTGGCCCATTTCGCCCAGAATGTGCAGGACTGGGACGAGGTCGTGACCTGCCATGCCCTCACCGGCGACATGGATTACCTGTTGCACGTGGTCGTTCGCGACCTGGAGCATTTCTCCAACTTCCTGCTCGACCGGCTGCTCAACGCCTCCGGCGTGGCCGACGTGAATTCCAGCTTCGTGCTGCGCACGGTGAAGGAGCGCCACGGCCTGCCGTTGCGCTGATCCCGGACCCGGGACTTGTCGGGTTTTTGCGAATCATTTACATTTGCGCGCCTTCGATGCCCCCGGGCATCTCGCCAGCCGCTCCGGCCAGCCAACCCCGCCGGAAAGCTGTGCAACACCCCGCGCCGCGCATTGCGGCGGCGGCTTTCCGGATCGCACCCCACACGATCCGAGGCCCCCATGACCTTTCGCCGTTCGCCTTTCGCGTTCCACCCGCTCGTACTCGCCCTGGGCGCTGCGCTGAGCTTGCCCGCCGCCTCTGCTGAAGCCGCCGCCGCCGCCGCGGCCGATGCCAAGACCCTGGACAAGGTCACCGTCAGTGGCGAGCGCGTCACCGGCGATGCCTCCACCACCACCCGCCTGCCGATCAGCGTGCGCGAGACGCCGCAATCCATCAGCGTGATCGGCGTGCAGCAGCTGCAGGAACAATCGCTGTTCGATATCGACGAGGTGATGCGCAATGTCACGGGCGTCAACGTCTCCTTCTACGACACCCAGCGACCGCTGTACTACGCGCGCGGCTTCCAGATCACCGATTTCCAGGTCGATGGCCTGCCCACCTACAGCGGCCAGACCAACCAGGAATACGACACCGCCTTCTACGACCGCATCGAGGTCATCCGCGGTGCCAACGGCCTGCTCAGCGGCACCGGCGTGCCGTCGGCCACGGTGAACCTGCTGCGCAAGCGTCCGGGCAAGGAATTCGATGCCGCGTTCTCCGCCAGCGTCGGCAGCTGGGACTTCCGCCGCATGCAGGCCGATGTCAATGCGCCGCTGACCAAGGATGGCCGCTTCCGTGCCCGCGCAGTGGCGGCGTACGAAGATCGCGACTACTACTACGACCGCTATCACGAGCAGAAGTCGGCGGCGATGGCGGTGCTCGAAGGCGACCTTACCGAGAGCACGACGCTGACCCTCGGCTACCAGATGCAGGACAACAACCCGGTCGGCTCGACCTGGGGCACGGTGCCGTTCTTCTTCAGCGACGGCAGTAATGCCGACCTGCCGCGCTCCACCAACATGGCGCCAAACTGGACGCGCTGGCAGCGCAACACCCGCACCACCTATGCCCAGTTGGAACAGCATTTCGGCGAGCAGTGGAACCTCAAGCTCAACGCCGCGCGTACCGAAGGCGATGTCACCAGCGTGCGCGTCTACGGCAGTGGCTACCCCGATCGCGCGACCGGCAGCGGCGTCTACCTGCAGACCGGCATCGGCCAGGCCAGCGATACCCGCGACGCGGTCGATGTCTACCTGAGCGGAAAGTTCAGCGCCTTTGGCCGCGACCACGACGTTGTGATCGGCGGCAGCTGGCAGGACCTGGAAACGATCACGCCGACCCTCGCGACTACCTATCCGGCCGATTGGGTGTCTTGCGAGTTCGGGCCGTGCTACTTCATCCCGAACCTGTACACCTGGAACGGCGATATATCGGCGCCGACCTACGCCCGCACCGGTGCCTGGCGCCAGGCCCGCACCACCCAGAGCGGCGTGTATGCCTCGACCCGCCTGCGCCTGGCCGATCCGCTGGCGCTGATCGCCGGCGCGCGCCTGAGCAACTGGAGCACGCGCACGCACAACTTCAACCGCAGCGGTGTGTTCACCGGCACCAGTGGGGCCTACAAGGTCAAGGACGAAGTCACACCGTACGTCGGCCTGATGTACGACCTCGTGCCGGACGTTTCGGTCTACGCCAGCTATACCGAGATCTTCAATCCGCAGAACTACAAGGACAAGAACGACAACCTGCTCGACCCGGTGCAGGGCAGCAATCGTGAGATCGGCCTGAAGGCCGCATTCCTGGATGGCCGTATTACCACCAGCGCGGCGGTGTTCGAGGCGCGCCAGGACAACTACGCGATGCTCGACACCAGCGTTCCGCAGGGTTCGCTCCCCGATGGCAGCTCGGCCTACGTTGGCGTGGACGGCACCAAGAGTCGTGGCTGGGAAGCGGAGATTGGCGCGCAGGTGCTGAGCGGATGGCGCATCAATGCCGGCTACAGCCGCGCGCGCGTCACCCGCGCCGCGACCGACCTGATCTACGCCAACCTGCCCGAGCACACCGTGCAGTTCTCCACGCAGTGGACCCTGCCGGGCGCGTGGGAGCGGCTGAGCCTGGGCGCCAACGTGATGTGGCAGAGCGAAGTGGAGGGCTTCAACATCGAGAACCCGGTGTACGGGCTGGTGACCGTGAAGCAGGACGCGTATGCGCTGGTGGGGTTCAACGCCAACTACCGCATCAGCGACCAGTGGACGGCGACGCTGGCGGTCCGCAACGCTTTCGATGAGAAGTACTGGGCCAACCTGGACTACAACAATTACGGCGAACCGCGGTTTACGTCGCTGACGTTGCGCTGGCGGTATTGAGGGTTATCGCGGGCTGACGACGAACGGCCGCGCTCTCACTTTGGCGCGGCCGGGCAACCGCTTTCGTCATTGCGCAGCTTGGCCCAGCGCGAGCGCTTGTCCAGGCAGGCCTGGCGCGCGGTTTGCGCCGAGGTGGCGGTTTGCTGGGCTGCGGCGCGCAATGCATCGACCCGCTGTTGGCGCAGCTGCGAGACCTTGGCGCGAATTTGCGGCATCGCCGTCATCGCCGCGCGCTCGCCTTCCAGGATGGCGGCGTTGCGCTGGTTGAAGTCGGCCGCGCCAATGTCGTTGACCTTGGGCCGGATCACGATCTCGGCGCGCTTGAGCTCGGCCTCGCCCAGGCGCTGGCCCATGATCGAGATCGACTGGTTGATCGTGCCGAGCAGGTCGCCGGGATTCTTGCCGCTGGCTTTGGACGAGATGTCCACGGCGATGACGAAATCGGCACCGAGCTGACGCGCCGCGTCCACCGGCACCGGGCTGGCGACGCCGCCATCGACATAGTGGTACTGCCCGATCGCCACCGGCTCGAAGACACCCGGAATGCTGCTGGAAGCGCGCACCGCCTGGCCGGCGTTGCCGCGCACGAACACCGTGCGTTCGCCATCTTCCAGCCGCGTGGCGACCGCGGCGAACGGCTTCTTCAGTCGTTCGATCGGCCGGTTGCCCAGCTGTTCGTTGACGTAGTCCTGCAGCTTCTGCCCCTGCACCAGGCCACCGGAGAACAGCCGCACGTCGCGGATGCTGGTCTGGTCCAGCGCGACGGCCTTCTCCTGCATCTGGAAGGCATCCATCCCGCTGGCGTAGAGCGCACCGACCACGCTACCGGCACTGGTACCGGCCACGACCACCGGCTCGAAGCCGTTGGCTTCCAGCATCTTGATCACGCCGATATGGGCGAAACCCTTGGCCGCCCCACCCCCCAACGCGACGCCTATGCGCACCGGCTTTTCGCCCGTTGCCAGGGACGGTTGCGGCGTGGCCGTCACTGGCGGTGGCCCCTGCCTCACGGGCTCGCTGCCACAGCCGGCAAGGATCGCAGTCAGGGCCAGGGCGGACAGCAGGCGGGTGGCGCTCATCGGGGCACACATCAAGAGTGGGACGCGCAGCTTACCTGCTGCACGCCACGCTGCGATCGGGCGCTGGGCGTTCCGATTCAGTCGCGGTCGGGCCGATTGCGTGCCTTGCCCGGGCCTTCCCCCTCGATGCGCTTGAAGAAGCGCCGAAAGGCCGCCTCGCTGCCGTAACCCAGCATCTCGGCGACGCGCGCCACCGAGAAGCGGCGGTTGCGTAGAAGCCGCCGTGCTTCGGTCGCACGCCAATGCGCCAAGTACTGGATGGGCGGGGTGCCCACGGTCTGCGAGAACAATTCGGCAAAGGCGGTGCGCGACATGCCGGCCAGCTGCGCCATCGCCGCCAGGGTCCAGTCGTGCCCCGGTTGCTGGTGCACCGCCCCCAGCACTCGCGAAAGCCGCGGGTCGGCCAATGCGGCCAGCAGTCCTTGTGGCCGGTCGGCGCGGCGCACGTATTCGCACACAGCAATGGTGAAGAACGAATCGGCCAGCTTGTTCTGGATCAAGCGCCGGCCCCAGCCGCGGTCGCGGCTGGCCATGGCGAGCATGTCGGCCAGGTCGCGGAAGCCGGCGCTGCTCTCTGCTGCACGGATCACGAACCACGGCGGCAGGGCCTGGAAGATTGGGTTGTGCGCGCCGGTGATGAACTCGAGCTCGCCACACAGCATCCAGGTGTCCGGCGGTTGGCTGGCGTCGTCGCAGGGATTGTCCGAGGAGCGCAATTGATGGCGCACGCTGGCCGGGAACACGATCACATCGCCTACCTCCAGCAACACCGGTGCGCCCATGACCTCGCCGTCGACCCAGCAGCGCCCTGCGGTCACCAGGTGGAACTGGCCGTAGCGCATGGCGGGTTCCTCTTCGACCCAGGTGCCGCAAAAGTGCACGTCGGCGATGATCTCCACGCGCATGCGGTAGGCGCCCAGGACTGTTTCCAGTACCGCGTCGGCGGGCAATTGGTGGGCGCTGGGTGATTCCATGCGCAGATGCTAGGCCAAGCGCGCCAGGGCCGATAGCGCCGGATGCAGCCGGACGATCGGTCATAAGCGCCGGACGCCGGGCTACAGATACCCGCGGCAGGGCCGGCTTCAATGGAGATGCGCTCCAACAGGCGCGCATTCCCCAATCGAGAGACCCGCATATGAACGTGCCAAAGACCTTTTCCGGCCTGTCGGTCGCCATGGCCGCCGCCACCTTGTTCGCCGCCGCTCCGCTGGCGCAAGCCGCTCCCTCGGGTTCGGCCCAGATGGGCCACTGCGTCGGTGTGAACGCCTGCAAGGGCCAGGGCGCGTGCAAGAGCGCGGCCAATGCCTGCAAAGGCCAGAACGCCTGCAAGGGCCACGGCTTCACCGAAACCAGCGCGCAGAAGTGCGACCTGGCCGGCGGCAAGTTCGAGGCGCCCAAGGCGCAGGCCAAGGACGCGAGCAAGAAATCCAGCTGACCCAGGAGGCCCGGCCCGCCTGGCGGGCCGGGAATGCCATGAACACATCACTGCATGGATTCGGGCTCGGCCTGCGCCCGAGCCATTACGAATCATTGCTGAAAGACGGCGCGGCCATCGACTGGCTGGAAATCATCAGCGAGAACTATCTGGTGCCCGGCGGCCGGCCACTGTGGATGCTCGACCGCATCGCCGAGCGCTATCCGCTGGTGATGCACGGTGTCTCGCTGAACATCGGCGGCAGCGATCCGCTCGACCGCGACTACCTGAGCGCTTTGTCGCGGCTGGCCAAGCGGGTGCGGCCGCTGCGCATCTCCGACCATCTGTGCTGGACCGGCCATGGAGGCGTGCAGTTGCACGACCTGCTGCCGCTGCCACAGAACGAACAAACGGTGCGCCACGTCGCCGCGCGCGTGCGCCAGGTGCAGGACACCCTGGGTAGCCAGCTGTTGCTCGAGAACGTATCGAGCTATTACCGCCATGCCGACGACACCCTCGACGAGGCCGCTTTCCTCGCCGCCATCGTTGCCGAAACGGGCTGCGGCTTGCTGTTGGACGTCAACAATGTCTACGTCAACGCGCATAACCATGGTTTCGACGCGGCGGACTTCCTGCAACGCCTCCCACTTCACGCGGTACAGCAGATACACCTGGCCGGACACTCCGACGATGCCCTGGGCAGCGGGCTATTGGTCGATACCCACGACGCGCCGGTGTGCGAGGGCGTATGGCACCTGTATGGCGAGGCGGTGCGGCGCTTCGGGCCAGTGCCGGCGATGATTGAGCGCGACGACGACATTCCGTCGCTGCAGGCGCTGCTGGATGAGCTCGCCATCGCGCGCCGCGTCGCTGCCCTGGCCACAGCGACGGAGCAGGCCGCATGAGCACGCCCAGCGTCGAGCTCGCGCAGCTGCAAGACGCATTGCAGGGTTGGCTGCAGTTCGGCAGCGACCGCATGCACGGCCACATCTTCGCCCACGACGATGATGAGCGTGGCCATCGCCTGCGCCTGTATGCCGACGCCTATCGGCTGCGGCTGCTCGAGGTGTTGGGGCAGGATTATCCAGCGTTGCGCACGATGATCGGCGCGTCGACATTCGACGCTCTGGCGACTCGCTACGTCGCCGTGCATCCGTCACGCAATCCCTCCCTGCGCTGGCTGGGACGCCATTTGGCCGATTGGCTAAGGGCCGAAGACCAGCCCGCCGCGTTCAGCGCGGTGGCCCAGTTCGAATGGGCGCAGGGGGAGGTATTCGACGCCGCCGATACGCCGCCGATCGACGCCACACCGCTGCAAGCGCTGGCACCTTCGCAATGGCCCGCGCTGCGCTTTACCTTGGCACCGGCCTTGCGCCAGCTCGAGGCAGTCGGCAACGCCGCGGCAATAGTGACTGCCGCAGCGGAAGGCCAGTCGCTTCCTGCCTGGTCGGCCCTGCCGGACGAGCACTGGTTGTTGTGGCGGCAGGACTACATCGTGCACTGGCGCGCGTTGCCAACGGACGAGGCCGCTGCGTTGTCTGCTGTCGCTGGTGGCGCCTGCTTCGCCGAGATCTGCACCGTACTGCCGGCCGAGCAGCCGGCGCTGCGTGCGGCGAGCCTGCTCAAACGCTGGCTCGCCGACGGGCTGATCGCCGGCCTACGCACCCAAAACCCTTCCGTTTGACCTATCCCGACGAGATCGATATGGCACTTCCTTCCTTCCCCTGGCCGGCGCGCATGGTGGCGTGCCTCGATTGCATGCGCTGGCTCGGCCCGCTACTGGTGCGCGTGGTATTCGGCTACTTCTGGCTGGAGACCGGCTGGGCCAAGTTGCATAACCTGGCCTTCTTCAGCGGGCGCTTCGTCGAATGGGGCATTCCGTTCCCGCAGTTCAGCGCGGCGCTCAGCGCCGGCACCGAGTTCGTCGGCGGCGCCCTGATGATCCTGGGCCTGGGCACGCGTCTGGTGATGCTGCCGATGATCTTCAACATGCTGGTCGCACTGGCGGTGGTGGTGCTGCCGCAGATTGCCAGTGTGGATGAGTTCTTCGAACTCGACGAGGTGCTGTATGTCGCCGTGTTCGTATGGCTGCTGGTCGCCGGTCCCGGCCGCGTCAGCCTGGACGCGTGGATCGCACGCCGCTGGCTGGGACACCAGTACGAACGACAGCTCGGCTGCCGGCTCGGCAAGGAGTGAGCGCTGGCCATCGGCGGTCCCGCACGGCCAGTGCGGGACCGCGGTCGGTTTAGAAGTTGTTGTCGCCGTCGAGGATGCGCCCCAGCCCACCCAGCACCGAGCCCTCGCCGCGGGCCTGGCCACCGCCCTGCGGCGCCGCCTGCAACATGCGCCCGGCCATGCGCGAGAACGGCAGCGACTGCAGCCAGACCTTGCCGGGACCGGTGAGGGTTGCCAGGAATACACCCTCGCCGCCGAAGAACATGCTCTTCAGGCCGGCGACGCGGCGCACGTCCATGTCTACCGTGGCGTGGTAGGCCATCACGCAGCCGGTATCGACGTCGATGCGCTCACCGGCGGCCAGCTCACGCTCCACCACCGTGCCGCCGGCATGCACGAACACCCAGCCGTCGCCTTCGAGCTTCTGCATGATGAAGCCCTCGCCGCCGAACAGGCCGGTGAGGATCTTGCGCTGGAACGCGATGCCCAATGACACCCCGCGCGCGCCGGCCAGGAAGCTGTCCTTCTGGCAGATCAGGCGGCCGCCGTGGTCGGACAGTTTCATCGCCAGCACGGTGCCCGGGTAAGGCGCGGCAAACGCCACCTTGGCCTTGCCGGCACCGGTGTGGGTGTAGACCGTGGTGAACAGGCTCTCGCCGGTGACCACGCGCTTGCCCGCCGACAGCAGCTTGTCCATGAAGCCGCCGCCGCTCTGGCCGTTGGCCGACGCGTCGCCGAACACCGTGTCCATCTGCACGCTGGCGTCCTTGTACATCAGCGCGCCGGCTTCGGCGATGGCGCTCTCGCCCGGGTCCAGTTCGACTTCGACGAACTGCATGTCGTTGCCGATGATGTGGAAGTCGATGTCGTCGGCGCGGGCGCCGCTCGGCAGCGGCGGCGGCGCGAATGCCGCCGTGCCGCCGGCCAATTCGGCCAGGCTCGCGGCGGGCTTCCAGCCGTCCAGGCCTTCGCGCCAGGCGACCACGCCGGGATTGGCCTGCACGTACTGGCGCGCGGCCGCCTCGTCGAGCGGCCCGACACGGTCCGAACGCCCCGGAATATGGAAATACCACTGCGCCATCTTGGTTCCTCCTGATTGATGCGCGAGTCTAGTCTGGCGCCCGTGCCGCCCGGCATCTGTCGCAGGTCATGGCTTGGGGGCCGGGCGAAGCCTCGTTCAGCTTGGTGGCGCGCTCGGGCATAAGTGCAACCCTTTGCGACTTTGCGTGCTGTATTGCAACATTCCCGTGCTAGGCGGCCTGTTGCCGCTAGACCACCCCAGAGAGAGCCCTCGCCATGTCCTTGAACCGCGCAGCCCGCGGCCGCTTGCCGGCCGTGCATCCGCTTGTCCTCGCCCTTGCCGCGTTGTCGGCCACACCGGCCTTCGCGCAGGAGTCCACCGATGCGACGACGCGCGCGCCGGCCGTGCTCGACACCCTGCAGGTCACCGCGCAGCGCCGCGTGGAGAACGCCAAGGACGTTCCGGTGTCGATCACCACGCTCAGTGGCGAGAAGCTCGACGTACTCGGTTCCGGCGGCGACGACATCCGCTTCCTGGCCGCGCGCCTGCCCAGCCTGAACATCGAATCCTCCTACGGTCGCGCCTTCCCGCGCTTCTATATCCGCGGCCTGGGCAATACCGACTTCGACCTCAACGCCTCGCAGCCGGTCTCGCTGGTGTATGACGACGTGGTGCAGGAGAGCCCGTTGCTGAAGGGCTTCCCGGTCTTCGACCTGGCCCAGATCGAAGTGCTGCGTGGCCCGCAGGGCACGCTGTTCGGGCGCAATACGCCGGCCGGCGTGGTCAAGTTCGAATCGGCGCGACCCTCGCAGGACGCCGACGGCTACGTGAAGCTCTCCTACGGCAGCTACGACACCTGGAACTTCCAGGGCGCCTACGGCGGCCCGCTGACCGACCGTTGGTCGGCCCGCGTGTCGGCCTTGTACCAGCGCCGCGACGACTGG
>DATCVI010000196.1:0-18907 GCA_036566925.1 Stenotrophomonas sp. | reverse complement strand
GCAGGGCGTGCCCGGCGCCACCAGCAATACGCCGCCGGGCGCGACCACGCCGGGCCAGCCGGCCGCGCCGGGCGCCAATGGCGCCAATCCCAATGCCGCCGCCGCGCAGCAGGCCGCCGCCGCTACTCCGACCGAGAGCGCCAAGAGCGCGACCCGCAACTACGAACTCGACCGCACCCTGCAGCACACCCGCCAGCCGGCCGGCCGTATCAAGCGCGTCAGCGTCGCGGTGCTGGTCGACCACGTGCCGCGCCCCGACGCCAAGGGCAAGGTCAGCCAGCAGGCGCTGAGCGCGGCCGAACTGACCAAGGTCGAGGCCCTGGTGAAACAGGCGGTCGGCTTCGATGCCGCGCGTGGCGACACCGTGTCGGTGATGAACGCCCCGTTCGTGCGCGAAACGCCCGATGCCGAGGCCGGCCCGAAGTGGTGGGAAGACCCGCGCGTGCGCGATGGCGCGCGCCTGCTGCTCGGCGCGATCGTGGTGCTGGCGCTGCTGTTCGGCGTATTGCGCCCGGCGCTGCGCTCGATCACCGGCCCGGCGCCGCGCAAACACAAGCGCGATGATTCCACGCCGCAGAATGCCGACGTGCGCATGCTCGACGAAGATGCCGAGCTGCTGCAGGGGCTGGGCGAAGACACCGCGCAATTGGGGGTCGAACGCAAGCCGGCCATCGCCCTGCCCTCCGATGCCTATGAAGATCGCTTGCGCCAGGCGCGCGATGCAGTGAAGGCCGATTCCAAGCGCGTGGCACAGGTCGTCAAGGGATGGGTCGCCAGTGAAGCCTGATAACCAACCGCTCAACGGCGTCCAGCGCGCCGCCGTGCTGCTGCTCTCGCTCGGCGAGGCCGATGCGGCCGAAGTGCTCAAGCACATGGACCCCAAGGAGGTGCAGAAGATCGGCATCGCCATGGCGACCATGAGCGGGGTCAGCCGCGAGCAGGTCGAGAAGGTCATGGACGAGTTCAACGGTGAGCTCGCCGGCAAGACCTCGCTCGGCGTGGGCGCCGACGATTACATCCGCAACGTGCTGATCCAGGCGCTTGGCGCGGAGAAGGCGTCGGGTCTGATCGACCGCATCCTGCTCGGTCGCAACACCACCGGGCTGGACACGCTCAAGTGGATGGACCCGCGCGCGGTGGCCGACCTGGTGCGCAACGAACACCCGCAGATCATCGCCATTGTCATGGCCCACCTGGACAGCGACCAGGCCGCCGAGTCGTTGAAGAACCTGCCCGAGCGCACCCGCGCCGACGTGCTGTTGCGCATCGCCACCCTGGACGGCATTCCGCCCAACGCGCTGAGCGAGCTCAACGAGATCATGGAACGCCAGTTCGCCGGCAACCAGAACCTGAAATCGTCCAGCCTGGGCGGGGTGAAGTGCGCGGCCAACATCCTCAACTTCCTCGACACCGGGCAGGACCAGGGCGTGCTGCAGGCGATCGGCAAGGTCGATGCCGACCTGGCCGGCAAGATCCAGGACCAGATGTTCGTGTTCGACAACTTGAACGAGCTCGAAGACCGCGAGATCCAGACGCTGCTGCGCGAGGTTTCCGGCGAGAAGCTCGGCCTGGCGCTGCGCGGCGCCGATGTGCGCGTGCGCGAGAAGATCACCCGCAACATGTCCCAGCGCGCCGCCGAGATTTTGCTCGAAGACATGGAGGCACGTGGTCCGGTGCGCCTGTCCGATGTGGAAGCGGCGCAGAAGGAAATCCTCACCATTGTCCGGCGCCTGGCTGACGAAGGCACGATTGTGCTCGGCGGTGGCGGCGGCGAGGCGATGGTATGAGCGCGGTGCTCGGCGAAGACGTGGTGCGCTGGCTGGCGCCGTCGCTGGACGTGGTCGTTGCAGCGCCCGCGCCGGCCGAAGAAGAACGCCTGCCCCCGCCGCCCAAGCCGCCCACCCTGCAAGAAATCCAGGCGATCCAGGAAGCTGCCCGCCAGGAAGGCTTCGAGCGTGGCCACGCCGAAGGCTTCGCCCAGGGCCAGGCCGAAGTGCGGCGCCTGACCGCGCAGATCGAAGGCATCCTCGACAACTTCAGCCGTCCCCTCGCCCGCCTTGAAAACGAAGTGGTCGGGGCGCTGGGCGAACTGGCCGTGCGCATCGCCGGCAGCCTGGTCGGCCGCGCTTATCAGGCCGACCCGGTGCTGTTGTCGGACCTGGTGAGCGAAGCGGTCGATGCCGTCGGCGGCAGCACCCGCGATGTCGAGGTGCGCCTGCACCCGGACGATATCGCCGCGCTGACGCCGCTGCTGTCGCTGATGTCCGGCATCCGCCTCACCGCCGATACCAGCCTGGGCCGCGGCGACCTGCGCGTGCATGCCGAGAGCGTGCGCATCGATGGCACCCTGGAGGCACGCCTGCGCGCCGCGCTGGAAACGGTCATGCGCAAGTCCGGAGCGAGCCTGTGAGCGCGCAACTGCTGCCCACCGCGATGCCGGCCGAATGGTCGGCCGCGCGCGACCTGCGCCTGGCCACCCGGCTGGGCGCGCTCGGCCTGGACACCGGCAACGGCCGCGGCCTGATCCGCGAAGGCATCCTGCGCCGCGCCGTCGGCCTGACCCTGGAAGCGGTCGGCTGCGAGGCGCCGATGGGCGCTACCTGCAAGGTCGAAGTGGTCGATGGCGGCTGGGTCGATGCCGAAGTCGTCGGCTTCGCCGGCGAACGCACCTATTTGATGCCGAGCGCCGAACTGCACGGCCTGCTGCCCAACGCCCGGGTCGTGCCCTCGCGCCGCCGCGGCGGCGTGGAAGTGGGCGAAGGCCTGCTCGGCCGTGTCATCGACAGCGATGGCGTGCCGCTCGACGGCAAGGGCCCGATCCGCGGCGAAGGCAGCGTGTCGATGGCCGGCGTGTCGATCAACCCGCTGGCGCGCGAACCCATCACCATGCCGCTGGACGTGGGCGTGCGCGCGATCAATGCGCTGCTACCGATCGGCCGTGGCCAGCGCGTGGGCCTGTTCGCCGGCTCCGGTGTGGGTAAGTCCACGTTGCTGGGCATGATGACCCGCTACACCGCCGCCGATGTGATCGTGGTGGGCCTGATCGGCGAGCGTGGCCGCGAAGTGCGCGATTTCGTCGAGACCACGCTCGGTGAGGAAGGCCTGCGCCGCGCCGTGGTCGTGGCCAGCCCGGCCGACCGCCCGCCGCTGGCGCGGCTGCATGGTGCCTACCGCGCCACCGCCATCGCCGAATGGTTCCGCGACCAGGGCTTGAACGTCCTGCTGCTGATGGATTCGCTCACCCGCTTTGCCCAGGCGCAGCGCGAGATCGGCCTGTCGGTGGGCGAGCCGCCGACCACCCGCGGCTATCCGCCGAGCGTGTTCGCCAAACTGCCGGCACTGGTGGAACGCGCCGGCAACGGTGCCGCCGGGCGCGGCTCGATCACCGCTTTCTACACCGTGTTGACCGAAGGCGACGATCCGCAGGACCCGATCGCCGACGCCGCGCGCGCCATCCTCGACGGCCACATCCTGCTCTCGCGCCGGGTCGCCGACAGCGGCCTGTATCCGGCCATCGACGTTGAATCCTCGGTCAGCCGCGTGGTCCAGGACATTGCCGACGAGCCCTGGCGCCTGCGCATCCGCAAGCTCAAGCGCCTGGTCTCGGCGTATTCGTCCAACCGCGACCTGATCGCCATCGGCGCCTACCAGCGCGGCAATGATCCGGTCACCGACGAAGCCCTGGAACGCTGGCCGGAGATCCTCGATTTCCTCGGCCAGGACGTCACCAAGGCCGCCGACCTGCCGCACAGCCAGGCCGCGCTCAAGCGCCTGGTCGAAGCCGGCGCGCCGACATGAGGGCACCCGGCATGAGCGCGCGTCTTTCTCGTTGCACCGTACTTCCGCGGCCAGTTCGGGCCGCTTCCGATCGCCACAGGCACTGAACCATGATGCAATCCCGCCGGATCGATCCGCTACTGCGCCGCGCCCAGGAACACGAAGACGAGGTCGCACGCGACCTGGCCGAGCGCCAACGCAACCTCGACACCCATGTGTCGCGGCTGGAAGAGTTGCGCCGCTATGCCGAGGAGTACGCCGGCAGCCAGATGGCCGCCACCAGCCCGGCGCAATTGACCAACCGCCGCGCCTTCCTGGATCGCCTGGACAGCGCGGTCGAACAGCAGATGCGCACCGTCGACCAGAACCGCGCCAAGGTCGAGGCCGAGCGCGCGCGCTTGCTGCTGGCCAGCCGCGAGAAGCAGGTGCTCGAGCAGCTGGCGGCCAGCTACCGCGCGCAGGAGCGCCAGGTGGTGGAACGACGCGACCAGCGCGACATGGACGACCTAGGCGCGCGGCGTGCGCGGCAGGCCCAGGTACAGGCCGGTGAATCCGGAGAGAACGCGTGAACCCGTTGTCGCTGCTCAACCACGCCGCCCGCGCCGGTGGCATGAAGGATTCCGACAGCTACGGCCAGCGCGAGGACAATACGTCGGAGCCGAGCGCGCAGGACAGTGCGTTCGCCCGCATGCTCAACACGCCGTCGGCGCCGGACCCGGCCACCCAGCCCAAGCCAAAAGCATCCGCACCAGCCTCGCGCCGCGATACCGGCAACCCGCCGAGCGACGACGAAGGCCAGGACCAGGACACCGCTGCCAGGACCGAAGGCCGCGAAGCGTCCAGTTCGCGCAGCGAGCGCACGCCGGCCGGCAAGC
This sequence comes from Stenotrophomonas sp., assembly GCA_036566925.1. Lineage (GTDB taxonomy): Bacteria > Pseudomonadota > Gammaproteobacteria > Xanthomonadales > Xanthomonadaceae > Stenotrophomonas_A. Next base: position 14,255 of record DATCVI010000196.1, on the reverse strand, counting down.
CCGCGGGCAAGCGCACCGATGCCGGCGCCGACAGCGAAACAAGCGAGCCTGCCGAAGCGGCCGCCAGCGATGGCGGCGACGTGGCCGCAGACAGCGAAGACAGCGCCAATACCTGGCCGCCGCCCGGCCTGGGTGGCTTCGGCCTGATGCTGCTGCAGCCCGCTGCGCCGGCGAGCGCCGACCCGACCGCTACCGCCACGGCCAATCCCGCGGCGGCATTGACCCCAGCGCTACTGCAAACCGGGGCGCAGCCGGCCACGGCCAATCGCACGGCCAGCACGCCGGCCGCCGCCGGCATCGCATTGCCGGGCTTGGCATCCCCGCCAGCTGCAGGCACCCCCGCAGCCGCCGACGCCGACGCCGACGCCCTGGCCGCCCTGGCCGCAGCCACCCTCGCCAGCCAGACCAAGTTGGCCGACGGCGGCAGCGCCGATGCCGCTACCCCGGGCATCGACAGCCCCAGCTTCGTCCTGCCCAACCTGCCGCATGCCACCCCGGCCGGCCGCACCCAGGACGCGAGCGCCGTGTTCAGCGCCAGCCCGACACCGACGCCCAACCTGCAAGGCGACGGCTTCGACGAAGCGGTCGGCACGCGCCTGACCTGGCTGGCCGAACAGAAGATCGGCCATGCCCATATCAAGATCACCCCGAACGATCTCGGCCCGGTCGAAGTCCACCTGCAAATGGACGGCGACAAGGTCCATGCCAGCTTCACCGCCGCCCACGTCGAAGTGCGGCAAGCCCTGGAACAGAGCCTGCCGCGCCTGCGCGACATGCTCGGCGAGCACGGCTTCCAACTGGCCCACGCCGATGTCGGCGCCCAGCAGCAAGGGCAAAGCGATCGCGGCCACGGCCAGAGCGGCCTTGCCGGACTTGACCCCGCCGCCAGCGACGAAGCCACCAGCGTCGTAGTTCCGGCATCGGTGCTGCGCGCACGCGGTTTGCTTGACGCCTACGCGTAAGCCACCAGCCACGGGTAACCCCCTGTAGGAGGGGCTCTGGGTGGCCTCGGGCCATCAGCCCCGAGCCTTGCGCGACCCACCTACCGACCGGGCGCCGGAAACTTGTCGGGGCTCAAGCCCCTCCTACAAGAACCCTCCGGAGCGGGCACACCCGCCGGAAAACCGCCGCCTTGCCAGTGGCACGCGCATTGCATCTATCTAGGCAGCCCGTTTCATTGGAGTTTGCCGTGGCCGCTGCCGCCGATAAGAACAAGAAGACCGACGCCAAGGACAAGAAGTCCGGCTCGCCCATGGTCAAGATTGCCGCCGTGGCAGTGGCCGCCGCGGCCGCCGCCGGGGGCGGCGCCTGGTACTTCGCCAACCACGGCAAGGCCGACAAGGAAGAGGCCAAGCATGCCGCCGCCGCCAAGGCAGTGCCGGCACCGGCGCAGTACTTCGCGATGGAGCCGCCGTTCGTGGTCAACATGAATGGCCCGCTCGACGGCCCGCGCTACCTGCAGGTCGAAGTGCAGCTGATGACGCGCGACCCGATCGCGCTCAAGAGCATCGAAGACAATGCGCCGGCGATCCGCGCGCGCCTGCTGATGCTGTTCTCACAGGTGCTGCCGGCCGAGATCGCCGACCGCGCCGGCAAGGAAAAACTGCAGGCCGCCTCGCTGGCCGAAGTGCAGAAGCTGATGCAGGCCGAGACCGGCGGCAAGTGCGCCGAAGCATTGCTGTTCACCAGCTTCGTGACCCAGTAAGGCCACGCCGATGAGCGTCAACGACCTGCTTTCCCAGGACGAGATCGATGCCTTGCTGCATGGCGTCGATTCGGGTGCGGTCGACACCGCGCCGGCACCGCCTGCCCCGGGCGAGGCGCGCCAGTACGACCTGGCCAGCCAGGACCGGATCATCCGCGGGCGCATGCCGACCCTGGAGATGGTCAACGAACGTTTTGCGCGGCTGTGGCGGATCGGCTTGTTCAACCTGATCCGGCGCTCGGCCGACTTGTCGGTACGCGGCATCGACCTGATCAAGTTCAACGAATACATGCACTCGCTGTACGTGCCCACCAACCTCAACCTGATCCGTTTCAAGCCGCTGCGCGGCACCGGCCTGATCGTGTTCGAGCCGACCCTGGTGTTCACCGTGGTCGACAACTTCTTCGGCGGCGACGGCCGCTACCCCACGCGCATCGAAGGCCGCGAATTCACCGCCACCGAGATGCGGGTGATCCAGCTGCTGCTCAAGCAGACCTTCGCCGATCTCAAAGAAGCGTGGGCGCCGGTGATGGACGTGGACTTCGAGTACATCAACTCGGAGATCAACCCGCACTTCGCCAACATCGTCACCCCGCGCGAATACGTGGTGGTGTGCCGCTTCCACGTCGAACTGGAAGGCGGCGGCGGCGAAATCCACGTCACCCTGCCGTACTCGATGCTCGAACCGATCCGCGAACTGCTCGACGCCGGCATCCAGAGCGACCGCAACGACCGCGACGAAAGCTGGAATGTTTCGCTGCGCGAACAGCTCAACACCGCCGAGGTCACGCTTTCCAGCGTGCTGGCCACCAAGCGCATGAGCCTGCGCCAGCTTAGCGGCCTGAAGGTCGGCGACATCCTGCCGATCGAACTGCCGGCGCAGGTACCGCTGTGCGTGGAGAACATCCCGCTGTTCAGCGGCGAATTCGGCATCGCCAACGGCAACAACGCCATCAAGATCACCGCCGTGCAACCGCCCGGCACCCCTACTCCGCGCCCCGCGCAGGTACCGCAGCCATGATGAATTCCGACGAAGCCGCCCAGGCCGCACAGTTCGAGCAATTGCTCGCCGAAGAACAGCACGGGGCCATCGACCTCAACCTCGACGTCATCCTCGACGTGCCGGTGACGCTGTCGCTGGAAGTGGGACGCGCGCGCATCCCGATCCGCAACCTGCTGCAGCTCAACCAGGGCTCGGTGGTCGAGCTTGAGCGCGGCGCCGGCGAGCCGCTGGACGTGTATGTCAACGGCACCCTGATCGCCCATGGCGAAGTAGTGGTGATCAACGACCGCTTCGGCATCCGCCTGACCGACGTGGTCAGCCCGAGCGAGCGCATCCGGAGGCTGCGTTGAGCCTGAGCCCGCTCCTGCTGCTGGCCGTCGCCCAGGCCGCCGCACCCGTGGCGCAGCACGCCTCGCAGGTCGGCAGCCAGGCCCCGACCTCGCCGGGGTTGTTCGGTGCGGTATTCGCGCTGCTGTTGGTCCTGGCGCTGATCGTCGGCCTCGGCTGGCTGCTCAAGCGCATGCCGGGTAGCGGCTTTCGCCCTGCCGCCGGGCTCAAGCTGGTCGCCAGCCTGCAGGTCGGCGCCAAGGAGCGCGTGGTGGTGGTCGAAGTGGGCGGCCAGCAGTTGCTGCTCGGCGTCAGCGCCGGCGGCATCAGCGCGTTGCACCAACTCGACCAAGCGCTGCCGACGCCGCCGCCGCCGAGCCTGCCCGACTTGAAGAAACTTCCCGATTTCGCCCAGCTCCTGGCCCAGAAGCTGCGCAAGGACCGATGAACATGTTTCCGTTTCGCCGCACCGCGCGGGCCCTGCGCCTGCTGCTCATCCTGATCTTCGCGCTACTGCCGGCATTCGCCTTTGCCGCGCCCGCCGCGCAGCCGGCCAACATCGAGCCGGCCAGCGCGCCGGCCGCCGCCCCGGTCGGCGGCAGCAGCCAGCTGCCGACGCTGCCGAACGTCACCGTGGGCCGGATCGGCGAGCAGCCGGTGAGCCTGCCGTTGCAAACGCTGCTGCTGATGACGGCGATCACATTGCTGCCATCGATGCTGCTGGTGCTGACCGCCTTCACCCGCATCACCATTGTCCTGGGCCTGTTGCGCCAGGCCCTGGGCACCGGGCAGACGCCGTCCAACCAGATCCTGGTCGGCCTGGCGTTGTTCCTCACCGCGCTGGTGATGATGCCGGTGTGGCAGAAGATGTGGAGCAGCGGCCTGCAGCCGTACCTCAACAACCAGATCGATTTCCAGACCGCCTGGACCCTCACCACCCAGCCGCTGCGCGCCTTCATGCTGGCCCAGGTGCGCGAGACCGACCTGATGACCTTTGCCGGCATGGCCGGCGACGGCAAGTACAGCGGCCCGGACGCGGTCCCGTTCCCGGTGCTGGTCGCTTCGTTCGTTACCAGCGAACTGAAGACCGCCTTCGAGATCGGCTTTTTGATCTTCATCCCGTTCGTCATCATCGACCTGGTGGTCGCCAGCGTGCTGATGTCGATGGGCATGATGATGCTCTCGCCGATGCTGGTCTCCGCTCCGTTCAAGATCCTGCTGTTCGTGCTGGTCGACGGTTGGGTGCTGGTGGTGGGCACCTTGGCGGCGAGCTTCAACGCCGCCTGATGCAAGCAAAAGCCTGACGCCACGGCGCGCGCGCGACATGCGATCGCGCAGTCGGAACAGCCAATGTGCGTGTGATAGTGCGGGTCATGACACCGCCCTTCTCCCCGCTCGTTCAAGTCCTCTTGCTGGACCCGGCCGCCACCGCGGTACTGCGCCGCTTCATCACCGCCCCACCGGGCGATCGCGAGGAAATCGTGATCGCCCTGGTCGATCCACACGGGCAGCGCCATCGCCTGACGCCGCGCTTCGTGTCGCGGCCTTACTGGTGACGGCGGCTGCCATGGAACTCGCCCTCCCAGGCCTGGTCATCGCGCTGGTATGGCTGCGGTCGATAATGCTCAAGGCGCGCGATCGGGATCGCCCGCGTACCGGGCGCACGCCCTGGCATCACCTGTTCGAAGGCGCGCGCCTGCCCGGCGGCCGGCCGCCCGACCTGGTGGTGATCAGCGCGGTGGTCGAAGAAGCGGGCAAGCCACTTGTCCTGGTCGGCGTGTTGACCGACTACTTCCTGGACGCCGATGGACGCCTTGATCGTCTGGTCCTGGCCGCGGTCTCCCGCTGCGACCTTACCGGCGTGCCGCAGCCGGCCAGCCCCGTCGATGGCGACTACCTGGTCCTGCGCTACGCGCAGGTACTTTCGCTCAGCGTGCGCTACGTGAACTTTGAACTGCCCTCGCGCGGGCAGGCCAGCGAGCGCGATGCTGGCCCTGCCGACTCGCGAAGACGGCTCGACCTGCTGGCGGCCTGATCCGGGCAGGCGTCGGCCAACTGGCGGTGAAACTGGCACCGCCCTTGCATTGCCTTGGACATGAGTCCCGAAATTGCCCTGACCGAATTGCGTGGTGGCCTGGTCACCGTCCTGTGGCTGGCCGGCCCGATCCTGTTGGCGGTGTTGGTGGTCGGCGTGGTCATCGGCGTAATCCAGGCCGCGACCCAGATCAACGAGCCGACCATCGCCTTCATCGCCAAGGCGGTCGCGCTGACGGCGGTGTTGTTTGCCACCGGCAGCATGTTGCTGGCGCACCTGGTCGAATACACCACGATGCTGTTCCAGCGCATCCCCCACCTCATCGGCTAGCGCTGCCGGAGCCGCCGCGTGGATGCTGCCACCCAGATGGTGATCGATGGCCAGCGCGCTTTCGCGATGGTCGGTGCGGTGCTGTGGACGATGCTGCGCGTAGGCGCGGTACTCACCGCCATGCCGATCGTCGGCACCAAGGCAGTGCCGGCGCGGTTGCGGGTGATGATTGCCGCCACCCTGGCGATGGCGCTGGCGCCGATCCTGCCGCCGGTGCCGGCATGGAACGGTTTCGACGCAATGGTGGTATTGAACATCGCGCGCGAACTGGCGGTGGGCGCGGCTATCGGCTTCCTGCTGCGGTTGATCTTCGAAGCGGGCGCGTTCGCGGGCGAACTGATTTCGCAAAGCACCGGCCTGGCGTTCGCGCAGATGTCCGACCCGCTGCGCGGCGTCACCTCCGGGGTGATCGCGCAGTGGTTCTACCTGGGTTTCGGACTGCTGTTCTTCGTCGCCAATGGCCACCTGGCGTTGGTCGCCCTGATCGTGGACAGCTACAAGGCATTACCGATCGGCGCGGCGCTGCCCGATCCGCAGGCATTTGCCGAAGTCGCGCCTACCTTTTTCCTGCAAGTATTGCGTGGCGGACTGACGCTGGCCTTGCCGATGGTGGTGGCGATGCTGGCGGTGAACCTGGCGCTGGGTGCGCTGGCAAAGGCGGCGCCAGCGCTGAACCCGATGCAGTTGGGCTTGCCGGTGTCGGTGTTGTTGGGGTTGTTCTTGCTGGCGATGATGGCGGGGGAGATCGGGCCGCCAGTGCAGCGGATGTTCGATGCGGCTTTTGAGGCTGCTCGGGGGCTTACTGCTTAGGGGCTTATTGTTTGATTTTTATCGGCGGTGGTTGGGGGCAGACCCTGTTCGGGACACGCCGTGAACCCATCCCTGGGGGCTAATTGGCGACATCCATGTCGCCAATTGTCCCGAACAGGGTCTGCCCCAACCACCCGATAGATCAGCCTGGTTTGGGGGGAGAGAAAAGCACCCTCATCCGGCCCTGTCGGGCCACCTTCTCCCAGAGGGAGAAGAACAGCAGGCGCTGTTGGCGATTGATTGCAGCCGCAAAATGCATGCCGTCCTTCTCCCTCTGGGAGAAGGTGCCGCGACAGCGGCGGATGAGGGCAACTCCCACACACAAATGCGACCTTCCATCGGGCGTTTGGGGCCGTGCCCTTGCCCGGGGGCGTTGGGCGACAGGACGTCGCCCAAACGAGCCCCGCATGGATGCAGATCTTGGCGTCCCCCGGGCAAGGGCACGGCCCCGAACGCCGCACGGAACAACAAAGAGTCCAAGCTCCCGGCGCAGACCAATAAAATCCAATGCATTACAGATAAGCAAAAACCGGCCGATATCGATAGCGGACGAAGCCTAGGGGAGGATTCGCCACAGCCACGGAGACCGCGCCGGCATGCCCGCGACGCATCCGCCCGCCAAACCAGCCCAAGACCGTCGCCCGCGCATCGCGCGCCGGCTCGCTTGCGCCTGGCTGGTGTTGCTCTGCCTGCTATGGCTGCCCACCTTCCCCGCACGCGCGCAAAACTACAGCTTCCGCGCCTATGCCCAGGCCGAAGGCCTGCTCGGGCTGTCGATCAGCACCCTCTATGAAGACCGCCACGGCGTGCTCTGGGTCGGTACCGAGCTCGGCCTGCACCGCTATGAGCGCGAACGTTTCCATTTCGTCGGCAGCGATGCCGGCATCAGCAGCATCTATATCCGCGCCATCACCGAGGACAGCACCGGGAATCTCTGGGTCGGTACCTCCAACGGGCTCTACGTGCGCCGCAACGGGCGCTTCGAGAACGTGCACTGGCAAGGCCAACCGATCCAGCTGGAGAACGGCAACACCCTGGTCGCCCAGGGCGATGGCGTGGTCGCGGTCAGTCACCACCGGCTACTGCAGGTAAAACCGGATGCGGAAGGTCACTGGCAGGCGCGTCCGCTGACGTTGCGCGTGCAAGGACATGCGCTGCCGCCTATCGGCGAGGCGTTGCTGGCCGAGGGCGATGTGCTGTGGTCGGCCTGCGGCACCCAGTTGTGTCGCATCCAGGGCGATGGTCAGACCCGCGTGTGGGGTACTGCGCAAGGGCTGCCGCAGGAACGCTGGCAGGCGATCCTGCGCGACCGCCAAGGAACGCTGTGGCTGCGTGGCGGCAACCATGTGCTGTCGCTGCCGCGCGGCCAAGATCGCTTTATCGACCATCCGGCCCCCGCCGACGGCGGTTTCAGCATGCTGTCCGGCGCTACCAACCTGGCGCTGGATCCGCGCGGTCGCGTGGTCACTCGCGCCAATGGGGGGATGGCGCGCTGGGAGGGCGATCGTTGGCGGATGTTCTCGCGCGACCAGGGTGTGGACATCACGCCGCTGGTGGGGCCGATCCTGGTGCAGCGCGATGGCCGCTTCTGGATCGGTACGCGCGGGCTCGGCGTGCAGCGCTGGCTGGCCTACGATCGGATCGAACATTGGGACGAAAGCCAGGGCCTGGCCGGTGCGCCCACCTGGTCGATCCTGCGCAGCAGCCAGGGCGACCTGCTGGTCGGCGGCGATGCCGGCAGCAACGTGCTGGAGGCGAATTCGCGGCGGATGAAGCCGTGGACGCTGGCCAATGGTCGCCCGCTGCAGCAAACCACCAGCCTGGTCAACGCCGCCGATGGTGCGGTGTGGCTGGGGCGTTCTTCGGGGATGATCGCGCGGCGCGACCCCCTCGATGGCAGCACCCGCGATATCGCCGAGGTGCCCGCCGGTGTGCGCGTGCTGCTGTTCGACCGCCAGGGCGTGTTGTGGATCGTCACCGGGCGCGGCGTCTATCGCCTGGCGCCGGGCGCTACCCAGGTCGAGCGCGAGCGTGAACTGCCGGTCACCTCGTTCGACGATGCGCTCATCGATAGCCGCGGGCATCTGTGGATGACTTCCAGCGCCGGCATCTTCCGCCGCGTGCGCGAGCAGTGGCACAAGGTCGAGGTGAGCGGGCCGTTGCCGAGCCAGGATTTCTCGCGGCTTTCGCTGGGCGCCGATGGCGAGGTCTGGTTGTCGCTCAACGATGCCGGCCTGTGGCATGGCCGCTTCGACGAAACCCGCAACCGCCTGGTCGTGCGCGCGGTGGACGATCCGCTGGTCTCGCGGGTGATGCCCTACATCCTGCGCCACGACAGCCGTGGTTGGCTGTGGCTGGGCAGCAGCCAGGGCATCGACCTGCTGCGCGACGGGCGCTGGATCCGCGTCACCGAGGCCGAGGGTTTGCTGTGGGACGACACCTCGGCCAATGCGTTCTTCGAGGACCGCGATGGCGCGGTGTGGATCGGCTCCAGCCGCGGCCTGAGCCGCGTATTCGATCCGGCCGCGTTGTTCGCCCCGCGCCCGCTGCAACTGGAGATCGCGCGCATCCGCCGCGGCGAACAGGCGGTGTTGCCCGGTGCTTCGCTGCTGTGGTCCGAACGGCCGCTGGACATCGACCTGAGCACCCCTGGCGCCACCGGCGGCAGCGACCGCATCATGTTTCGCTATCGCATCAACGACAGCGCCGGGCAATGGATCACCACGCCGCAGGACCACCTGGCCTATCCGATCGTCGCGCCCGGCCGATACACGTTGGAGATCCAGGCCGAGGATGTTCGCCAGCGCCACCTCAGCAACACCGTGCATTTCAGTTTCACGGTGCTGCCGCCCTGGTGGCGCAGCCCGCTGGCGATGCTGTTCTATGTACTGTTGGCGGCGTCGGCGGTATTTGCGTTGTTGCGCTGGCGGGTCAGCCGCTTGCTGGCGCGCGAGCGCCAACTGGAGCGCCTGGTGGCCGAACGTACCCAGGAGCTGGAACGCGAAAAGCAGGAACTGGAAACCGCGCGCGCCGCACTGGCGATCAAGGCCACCCACGACGAGCTCACCGGCCTGCTCAACCGCGCCGGCATCCTTGAAGCGATGAACATCGCAGTCGCCGATGCCCGTCGTAGCGGCGAGCCGTTGGCGGTGGTGCTGATCGACCTGGATTATTTCAAGCAGATCAACGATCTCTACGGCCACCTCGCCGGCGATGCGGTGCTGGCGCGGGTCGGCCGCCGCCTGGACGCCTGCCTGCGCGGCAGCGACCAGGTCGGCCGCTACGGCGGAGAGGAATTGCTGGCGCTGCTGCCGGGGCTCACGCGCGCGGCGCATACCCGGCTGCGCGCGTTGCACGACGCCATCTGCGGCACGCCCTACGTGGTCGACCAGCACGTGCTGGAAGTGACTTGTTCGATCGGCGTGGCCTGGTACCGCGACGGCGACAGCACCAGCCAACTGCTGGCGCGCGCCGACGCGGCGCTGTATCGCGCCAAGCATGAAGGCCGCAACCGCATCGAGCTGGAGGAAGGCGAAGGGGTTAGCCAACCCTGAACACCACGGGGCTGCCCTGGGACCCCCGGTTACACATAGGCACATATCAACGTACCTCGTTGGACGCAGTTCCCCATCACACTGCGTATAGCTACGGTCGTGTTCGCCTCACGACACGGCGCGAGCATGTTCTCCAGCTGTCGAGGAAGCAGAGACATGTCACATCATCTTGCAAGCCTTCGCGCACGGTGCCTGAGTTCATTAGTCGGAGCGCTCGCCGTATCTATCGCTGCGGCAGGGCAAGCGACACAGGCCGACAAGCCAGTCGGGCAAATCGAGATAACCCGCCAGATGACTTATCCAGCAGGCGCTGCGGAAAGTACGCAAGTCCTGGAATGGATAAAAATGGCCTCGCCGGCCTACGCGCCACTCTTGAAGGGCGGCCGAATCACGGTTACCCGTCAGACGCGGCTAACGGGGATGAGCGCCCAGGAACTGCAAGCCCGCTCGTCCGCGCTTTCGCCGCTCCCGCTTCCCACCTCCGGAGTCAACGGGGAACGCTACAACGTAGGGCACGATCTCCCCGATGGCTCCCACGAAAGGTGGGTATACGAATGGCGAAGCGGCGGGAGCGGCGGCGGCGGTTCCTGGGTGACGGTTGAGTACGAGTTCCGAAAAGGATCAGGCGACGGCGATCGTCCATCTCCCAATCCCAAATTGCGCTAGCGTTCCCGACGTGTCGGCTGCCCTCGGCAAGCGGCCGTCCGATACAAACTGGCACAGCACTTGCAACACCCGGGCAGGCCTCTCCCCTGCCCGACCATGTCCGAGAACGAAGACGGCGCCGAACGCACAGAACTCCCCACCGCCAAGCGACTGCGTGAAGCCCGCGAACAGGGCAACATCGCGCAGTCGCGCGAGCTGGCCACCGCGACGGTGTTCAGCGCCGGGGTAATTGCGCTGATGGCGATGTCCGGCGGCCTGGCGGCCGGCGCGCGCGGCTGGATGCAGACCGCGCTCAGCCCCGAACCGGGCCTGTGGCGCAACCCCGAAACCCTGTTCGGCCATTTCGGCGAGCTGCTCATGCAGCTGCTGTGGATCGTCGCCCCGTTGGCCGGCATCTGCCTGCTGGCCGGCCTGGTCGCGCCGGTGGCGATGAGCGGCCTGCATTTCTCAAGCAAGGCCTTCACCCCGAACCTCAACAAGCTCAACCCGATGAACGGCCTGCAGCGGCTGTGGGGCGGGCATAGCCTGGCCGAACTGGTGAAGTCGCTGCTGCGCGTGGCCTTCGTCGGCGGCGCCGCCGCCCTGGTCATCGTGCATGGCCTGGACGGCCTGCGCAGCCTGATGACCGAGCCGCTGGAAGCGGCGATCGTGCACGGCCTGGGCTTCACCTTGCGGCTGTTGCTGGCCACCGCCGGCGCGCTGGCGCTGCTGGCGGCGATCGATGCGCCATACCAGAAGTGGAACTGGCTGCGGAAGCTGAAGATGACCCGCGAGGAGATCAAGCGGGAGATGAAGGAAAGCGAAGGCAGCCCGGAGGTCAAGGGCCGCATCCGGCAGATGCAGATGCAGCTGTCGCAGCGCCGGATGATGGAAGCGGTGCCCACCGCCGACGTCGTCCTGGTCAACCCCACCCACTACGCGGTCGCCCTCAAGTACGAGGGCGGCAAGATGCGCGCCCCGGTGGTGGTGGCCAAGGGCATCGACGAAATGGCCTTCCGCATCCGTGAAGCCGGCGAGCGCCACCGCGTGGCGATCGTCTCGGCGCCGCCTTTGGCACGCGCCTTGTATCGGGAAGCCCAACTCGGCAAGGAAATTCCCGTGAGACTGTATTCGGCCGTGGCCCAGGTGTTGTCCTACGTCTACCAGCTGCGCTCGTGGCGCGCCGGGCCGATGCCGTCGGTCCCGCCACTGGACGTCGATGAGTTCGGCGCCAAGTCCGGCGGCCAGGCATGAGCGCCCAGCCGATGAACGCGCGCCGGGTGATGGAGCTGATCCGCGGCGGCCTGGGGGCGCCGCTGGTGGTGCTGGCGATGCTGGCCATGGTGGTGGTGCCGCTGGCCGCACCGGTGCTCGATGCGCTGTTCACGTTCAACATCGCGATCTCGCTGATGGTGCTGCTGGCCGTGGTCTACGTGCAGCGGCCGCTGGAATTCACGATCTTCCCGATCGTGCTGCTGATGACCACGATGCTGCGCCTGGCGCTGAACGTGGCCTCGACCCGGGTGATCCTGCTCAACGGCCAGAACGGCCACGAGGCAGCCGGCAAGGTGATCGCCGCGTTCGGCGAGTTCGTGATCGGCGGCAACTACGCGGTCGGCATCGTGGTCTTCGCGATCCTGACCATCATCAATTTCGTGGTCATCACCAAGGGTGCCGGGCGCGTGTCCGAAGTGACCGCGCGCTTCATCCTCGATGCCATGCCCGGCAAGCAGATGGCGATCGACGCCGATCTCAACGCCGGCCTGCTGACCCGCGAAGAAGCCAAGGCCCGGCGCGAGGAAGTGCGCGAGGAAGCCGACTTCTACGGCGCGATGGACGGCGCCAGCAAGTTCATCCGCGGCGACGCGGTGGCCGGCATCCTGATCCTCTTCATCAACCTGATCGGCGGCCTCGGCGTCGGCATGCTGCAGCATGGCCTGCCGTTCGGCCAGGCCGCTTCCACCTACACCCTGCTGTCCATCGGCGACGGCCTGGTGGCGCAGTTGCCGGCATTGCTGGTGTCTTCGGCGGTGGCCATGCTGGTCACCCGCGCCTCGCGCGCCCAGGACATGAGCCAGGCGATGGTTGGCCAGGTCTTCGGCCAGCATCGCGCACTGGCGGTGGCCGCCGGCATCCTTGGTCTGGTCGGCCTGGTGCCGGGCATGCCCAATGTCGCCTTTTTGACGCTGGCGCTGATCCTGGGCTTTATCGCCTGGAAGCTGCACAAGCGTGCGGCGACCGAACCGGCCGCCGGCAGCGACGCCGCTGGGCGTCCCGGCACGCCGGGTTCGCCGGCAGCCGCCGCGCCCAACGCCGAACTGAGCTGGGACGAGCTGCGCCCGATCGATCCGCTCGGCCTGGAGGTCGGCTACCGCCTGATCCCATTGGTGGACAAAGCCCAGGGCGGCGAGCTGATGGCGCGGATCAAGGGCGTACGGCGCAAGCTCACCCAGGACATCGGCTTCCTGATCCCGCCGGTGCACATCCGCGACAACCTCGAACTCAGCGCCACCGCCTATCGCCTGCTGGTGCATGGCGTGCCGGTGGCCACCGCCGAGATCCACCCCGACCGCGAACTGGCGCTGGACCCGGGCGGTGCGCTCGGCGCGCTCGACGGCATTCCCGGCAAGGACCCGGCGTTCGGCCTGGATGCGGTGTGGATCCAGCCGCACCAACGCGCGCATGCCGAATCCATCGGCTACACCGTGGTCGACCCGGCCACCGTGGTCGCCACCCACCTGTCGCACCTGATCCGCGAGCACGCGCCGGAACTGCTGGGGCATGAAGAAGTGCAGCAGCTGATGGCCACGCTGGCCAAGACCGCGCCCAAGCTGGTGGAAGACCTCACGCCCAAGGCGCTGCCGCTGTCGGTGGTGGTGCGGGTGCTGCAGAACCTGCTGGTCGAGCGCATCCCGATCCGCCAGCTGCGCAAGATCGTCGAGGCCCTGGTCGAGCACGCTCCGCACAGCCAGGACCCGGCCGCGCTGACCGCCGCGGTGCGCGGCTCGCTGGGCCGCTTCATCGTCCAGGAGATCGCCGGAATGTCGGCGGAGCTGCCGGTGTTCACCCTGGCGCCGCAACTGGAACGGGTCTTGCAAGACTCCGCACAAGGCGCCGGCGGCATCGCACTGGAGCCCGGCCTGGCCGAACGACTGCACCAGAGCCTGGCCGATTGCGTGGGCAAGCAGGAAGCGCGCAACGAGCCGGCGGTGGTGCTGGTGCCAGGTCCGGTTCGCGCCGCGCTGGCCCGCCTGGTCCGGCACAGCGTGCCCTCGCTGTCGGTGCTGGCCTACGGCGAGGTGCCGGAGGACAAGCGCTTGAAGTTGGTAGGAACGATCAGTTGAGTTTTCCCGTAATCCCGAATTGCACATCCCGATCCACCCATCCCGGCATCTGACATGAAAATCAAACGCTTCGTCGCCCCCGACATGCGCACCGCCTTCCGCTTGGTGCGCGAAGAGCACGGCCCGGATGCAGTGATCCTGTCCAACCGTCGCACCGAGGAAGGCGTGGAAATCGTCGCCGCGAGCAATTACGACGAAGCGCTGGTGATGCGTGCGCTCGACAATGCCCGCGCCGAACAGAAGACTGCCGCCGCCGCAGTGCCGGAGATCCGCGTCGCGGCCACCGCTACCGCCGCCAGCGCGCCGCGAGCACCCTCGGCCGCCGATGCGATGATCGCCGCGATGTCCGAGCGCCAGCCGGTACGCGCCGTGGCCGGCAGCGGTCAGCGTGCCGTGTTCGAGGTACCGGCGCCGATCGCGCCTGCCGCTTCGCACGACAGCGCCGGCATCCCGGAAGAAATCTTCGCGACCTTCGCCCAGGCCGCCGCGCCTGCGGCACCGG
>DATCVI010000195.1:0-8681 GCA_036566925.1 Stenotrophomonas sp. | reverse complement strand
GTCGGCGCACCTGTACACGTTCCCGAACTTCTTCCGCGGCAAGGTCAACCTGCCGGGCAACCTGCAGTTCCCGGTCGATTCGCTGCCGAAGAACTACACCGCCACCTCGGAGCTGCTGCAGCAGTTCTACGACCTGCGCGGCTGGGGCTGGGCGCCGGACCAGTACAACCTGCAGGACACCAACCGCCAGTTCGAGCGCACCGAGGCGGCCTACGCGATGCTGTATTTCGGCAACGACGAGGCGCTCGGGGTGTCGGTGGATGGCAATGTCGGCGTGCGCATCGTGCAGACCAAGACCCAGGCCGATGGCTATGGCCTGTTCCCGGATCTGTCGGCGACGGCGGCCTCGGACGAATTGAAAGCGCTGTACCACGGCCAGTATTTCGACACCAATTCGAGCGGCACCTATACCGACGTGCTGCCCAGCCTCAATCTGCGCTTCAAGCTTGCCGAAGATCTGCAGTGGCGTATCGCCGCCTCGCGCGCAATGGCGCGGCCGGACTTCACCCAGTTGCAGGCCTTCTTGCAGTTGGCGGCCACCACCGAGCCCGACGGCACGGTGTCGGACTGGACGGGTACGGCCGGCAACCCCGACCTCAAGCCGATGACCGCCAACCAGCTCGACATGGCCCTGGAGTGGTACTTCGACAGCAGCGATTTGCTGTACACGACGTTGTTCTACAAGGACGTCAAGAACTACTTCTCCACCCAGACCCGCACCGAGACCTACGGCGGGCAGGACTGGCTGGTGACGCGCCCGTACAACATGGACAAGGGCGTCATCCAGGGCTTCGAAGTGGGCTACACCCAGTTCTTCGATTCACTGCCGGGCTGGATGAGCGGCTTCGGCGTCACCGGCAACTTCACCTTCGTGGACAGCTCGGGCGGGGTCAACACGGCGACCGATCCTTACAGCAACACCACGGTGATTGGGGTCAAGTTGCCGCTGGAGGGGTTGTCGCGGCGCAGCTACAACCTCGCCGGGATCTACGAAAAAGGACCGTGGTCGATCCGCCTGGCCTACAACTGGCGCTCGCGCTATCTGCTGACCACCAGCGATGCGGCGACCCACCTGCCAACCTGGGCCGACGACTACGGGCAGTTGGATGGGTCGGCGTTCTATCGCTTCGACGATCACTGGCAACTGGGAATCCAGGCCAACAACCTGACCGACTCCACCACCAAGGTGCTGATGGGGCCGACCTCCTACGCCGACGGCGAGGTCGATACGCGGCTGTATACGCGCGGCTGGTTCTTGAACGATCGGCGCTATTCGCTGGTAGTGCGGGCCAGTTGGTAGGGCGGACGGCAGCGACGCTGACGGCGTCCGGGCCCGACCCGGGCGCCGTATCCTTGTACACGCCAGCGGCACGCCACCCCGGAGCCCGCTCAGGACAAGCTTTCGGCCAAGGCCGCGACAACCGTCACGGAGTTGTATACGAAAACTTTATATTTGGCCGCCAAATTTTCATTGGTAGGGCATGACGAGCCGCGCCTATCCTGCGCCGGCAGCTGAACGTGAAGGGGCTCTCTTCGACCTCCACGGCCCGCCACCGCCGACCACGGCGGGGCAGGGTTCCCCGGCAGCACATAAAACCGAGGCAGGGCGCGCATCCCGCGTGACCACTGTCAAAAAATTTGAGTACATGCGTCCTGGGAGGGAGCACCATGTCAGTGCAACATCGCCACGTTCCGGCAGCTTCGGCCGTGGGTTCGACCCGTAACTTCCGTCGTTCGATCATGGCCGTGAGCGTCGCCGCGCTGCTGAGCACGCAGGCCTACGCCCAGGACGCGACCCAGGAAGACAAGCCGGTCGACCCCGCCACCACCCAGCTCGACACCGTCCAGGTCACCGGCACCCGCAGCTCGGTCACCAAGGCCCAGCTGGTCAAGCAGAACGCCGAGCAGATCGTCGACTCGATCGTGGCCGAAGACATCGGCAAGCTGCCCGATAACAACGTCGCCGAGGCCCTGCAGCGCATCTCGGGCATCCAGATTGCGCGCGCTTACGGCGAAGGCAGCACGATTGCCATTCGCGGCCTGACCCAGGTCCGCACCGAGCTCAACGGCCGCGACATCTTCACCGCCAACGACGGCCGCGGCCTCAGCTTCGAAGACGTCTCGGCCGAACTGCTGGCCGGCATCAACGTGTACAAGAACCCGTCGGCCGACATGATCGAAGGCGGCCTCGGCGGCACCGTCGACCTGCGCACGCGCGTGCCGTTCGATTACGACGGCATGAAGATCGCCGGCAGCGCCCAGTACAACTACTACGACCTCGCCGACAAGGGCGAGACCGCGTTCTCCGGCCTGTTCTCCAACCGCTGGCAGACCGGCATCGGCGAGATCGGCCTGCTGGTGAACCTGTCGCAGCAGGATGGCTCGTTCCGCCAGGACACCATCTCGATCGAGCCGTGGTGGGTGCAGACCGACATGCCGGGCCACCTGGGCCAGGAGGTCTACGTTCCGCGCGGCGCCGGCATCAACACCACCGAAGGCGACCGCAAGCGCAAGACCGGCTCGGCCGCGCTGCAGTGGCGCCCGAACGACGACGTCGAAGTCTATGCGCAGGTGATGCGCTCGGACTACGACTTCCAGTGGCACGACTACTCGTTCTTCGTCTACGGCAACGGCAACCCGATGATTGGCGCGGCCAACATCGTGACCAACGACAACGGCGAATTTGTTAGCGGTACCTTCCGCGATACGCCGGCCGATTCCAACACCAGCCTGACCACCCGCCACTCGATCACCACCGATTACTCGGCCGGTGCCACCTGGCGCGTCAACGACCGCTTGAACCTCAGCACCGACTTCCAGTACGTGGACGCGACCACCAAGGGCACGCGCTACATCCTGGCCACCGGCATGAACAATGTGCCGTACTACACCATGGACCTGAGCGGCGACCTGCCGACCCTGTCGGTGACCGATGCGGCCGGCAACGGCAACTATCTGAACAACCCGGCCAACTACGTCGGCTGGAAGTGGCACCTGGACAACAAGGACGACAACAAGGGCACCGAGTTCGCCTGGCGTTCGGACATGGACCTGGCCTTCGACGACGGTTTCGCCCGCAGCTTCAAGGCCGGCGTGCGCTACACCGACCGCGATGCGACCAACAAGGGCAACGTGTGGCGCTTCATGTGCCTCAACAACTGCGCCGGCGCGCCGTTCTCGGACTATCCGTCGATCGGCCTGGTGCAGAACCCGATCACCGACTTCTTCCGCGGCGGCGCCTACACCTTCGGCCCGACCCTGACCGCGGCCGACTCGGCGGTTGAGAACTACCCGGAAACCCTGGCCACGCTGGGTGGCTCGCCGATCGTGTTCGGCCCGACCAACATCAACACCCAGACCGAGAAGACCTACACCGGTTACGGCCTGCTGCGCTTTGGCGTGGACTCCGGCGCGGTGCCGTTCGACGGCAACATCGGCGTGCGCGTGGTGCGCACCGAGGTCACCTCGGACGGCGTGCGCAGCGGTACCGATGCCGAAGGTGGCGGCCTGATCCCGATCAGCGTGCAGCAGACCTACACCGACGTGCTGCCGAGCTTGAACCTGCGCTGGTTCCTGCGCGACAACCTGCAGTGGCGCTTCGCCGCTTCGCGCGGCATCACCCGCCCGGGCTTCGACAAGCTCAACCCGAACCTGTCCTTCAGTGACAACGCCACCGGCGGCGACATCTACGCCGCGGCCGGCAACCCGAACCTGAAGCCGATGACCGCCGACCAGTTCGATACCGCGCTGGAGTGGTACTTCGGCAAGGGCTCGATGGCCTACGGCACGGTGTTCTACAAGAAGGTCAAGGGCTTCATCGCCAATGCCGTGTTCGACGAGGTCTACGACAACCGCCTGGTCCACGTGACCCGTCCGGTCAACGGCGACCAGGGCACGATCAAGGGCATCGAAGTCGGCTACACCCAGTTCTTCGACTTCCTGCCGGGCTGGTTGAACGGCTTCGGCCTGCAGACCAACTACACCTACGTCGATTCGGAAGCGCCGAGCCCGAGCGCCACCGACAACGAAGGCAATGCACTGGTCGTGCCGCTGGAAGGCCTGTCCAAGAACAGCTACAACGCCATCGTCAGCTACGAGAAGGGCCGCTTCCAGAGCCGCGTCGCCTACAACTGGCGCAGCGACTGGCTGGTCACCACTGCCGGCAACGGCACCGGTGCACTGCCGGTGTACAACAAGGGCTTCGGCCAGCTGGACGCTTCGATCCGCTTCAACATCAACGACAACTGGTCGGTGTCGCTGGACGGTACGAACCTGCTCAACACCCAGCTGGAAAGCTACACCGGCTTTGAAACCCGCTACCGCGACTTCGTGATCAACGACCGTCGCTACGGGCTGACCCTCCGGGCCAGCTACTGAACGCGCCGTAGGAAGTGCGTCTCCGATCCGGCGGCCCGCGCGCCGCCGGATCGGTGTTTTACCTCCGGTGGCCTCACCATCGGCCCTGCTAGGGGAGCCTGACCATCATGGGCAAGTGGATGCCCCGTGCCTGCCAGACTGCCACCGACGCATGCCGTGTCGTGGCCTGGGTATGCGCCTTGTTGCTGTGTGTCGCGCCGGCCTGGGCGAGCGAAGCGGTGCCGTACCAGTGGCGCAGTGTCGCCATCGGTGGCGGTGGCTTCGTCAGCGGCCTGCTGTTCCATCCGTCCGAACGCGGCTTGCTGTACGCGCGTACCGATGTCGGCGGTGCTTATCGCTGGGATGCGGCGCAACAGCGCTGGATCGCGCTGACCGACTGGATCGGCGCCGAAGACGAGAACCTCATGGGCATCGACGGCATGGCCGTCGACCCGCAAGACCCGGACGCGCTGTACCTGGCCGCCGGCACCTATATGCACGAACGCGCCGGCAACGCGGCGATCCTGCGTTCGCACGATCGCGGCCGCACGTTCGCGCGCACCAACCTGCCGTTCAAGCTCGGCGGCAATGAGCTGGGACGCGGCAATGGCGAGCGCATCGCGGTCGATCCGCATGATGGCCGCATCCTGTTCCTGGGCTCGCGCGATTCGGGCCTGTGGCGCAGCAGCGATCGCGGTGCGAGCTGGCAGCGCGTGGTCAGTTTCCCCGCCGCGGCGACCGCCCCCGGTTCGCGCGCGCGCAACCATGTCGGCCGCGAGCAGAAGGTCGGCATCGTCTTCATCGCGTTCGACCCGGACAGTGGCCGCAAGGGCAAGCCGACCCCGCGCCTGTATGCCGGCGTCTCCACGGCCGACACCAGCCTGTTCGTTTCCGACGACGGCGGCGCCCATTGGCGGGCGGTGCCGGGCCAGCCGACCGGCTTGCGCCCCAGCCACATGGTGCGCGGCGGCGATGCCAACTGGTACCTGACCTATGGCGACCAGCCGGGTCCGGACCTGATGGCCAACGGCGCGATCTGGAAGTACCAGCCGCGCACTGGCCGCTGGCAGGACATCAGCCCCGAGCCGCAGCCGCGCGAGGGCGCCGGCTTCGGATGGGGCGCGATCGCGGTGGACCCGGTCAACCCGCAGATCCTGCTGGCCAGCAGTTTCCGCCGCAGCCAGCCGCGCGACGACCTGTTCCGCAGCCTCGATGGGGGCAGTACCTGGCGGCCATTGTTCGAGCGTTCCCAATTCGATCACAGCAATGCGCCGTGGACCGCGCAAGCTTCGCCGCACTGGATGGCCTCGCTGGTCATCGATCCTTTCGACAGCGACCGCGCGCTGTTCGTCACCGGCTACGGCATCTGGGCCTCGCGCAACCTGCGCGCCGCCGACGATGACCACACCCCACTGCAATGGTGGTTCCAGGATGCCGGCCTGGAAGAAACCGTTCCCCTCGACTTGCTCAGCCCGATGGGGGGCGCGCATTTGCTCAGTGCGCTGGGCGACATCGATGGCTTCCGCCACGACGATCTCGACCGGGCGCAGATGCAATTCCAGGGCCCGCGCCTGACCAACGGCGAGAGCATCGATGCCGCCGGCCAGCAGCCGCAGATCGTGGTCCGCAGCGGCACCGTGCGCAACCGCCGCAACAACGAAATCCGCGCGCAGTTCTCGCGCGATGGCGGCGCCCATTGGCAGGCGGTCGCCAGCGAACCGGCCGACGGCGAGGGCGCCGGTCACCTGGCCATCGGCGCCGATGGCCGGCGCGTCATCTGGACGCCTGCGAACGCCGAGCACGCCTGGGCCAGCGACGACTTCGGTGGCCACTGGCAACAGGTGCAAGGGGTGCCGGCGACGATCCTGATCGAAGCCGATCGCGTCGATCCCCAGCGCTGGTACGGCGTGGATGCCGCCAACGGACGTTTCTACACCAGCACCGATGGCGGCCTGAGCTTCGCCGACAGCGGCCTGGATGTGGGCCTGCCGGCGCGCGTTGAACGCACCCGTCCGCAAATCCGCCCCGATCCCTGGCGTGCCGGGGTGGTCTATCTGGCCGCCGCCGGCGGCAGCGTGCAGCGCTGGCAGGACGGGCAACTGCGCAGCCTGGCGAAGCTCGACGAGGCGCGCGCGCTCGGTCTCGGCGCGCCCTTGGCAGCCGGAGCGCCGCCGGCCTTGTACCTGGCCGGTCGCATCGACGGGGTGAGCGGGGTTTTCCGCTCGCTCGACGAGGGCGCACACTGGCAGCGCATCGACGACGATGCCCACCGTTTCGGCCGCCCTTACGCCATCACCGGCGACCCGCGCCTGCCTGGCCGGGTGTATTTCGCCACCGGTGGGCGCGGCATTTTCTACGGAGATCCACGATGAACTTCCCGCTCCAGCGCTTGCTCATGGCTGCCCTCGCTTGCACGGCCCTGCCGGCAGCGGCCGCACCGCGCCTGCCCTTGTTGTTTGGCGAAGGCGCGGTGCTGCAGCGCGACCAGCCGATCCCGGTGTGGGGGTGGGCAACGCCGGGCGCGAAGATCGCGGTCAGCCTGGATGGCAAGCAAGCCGCCGCCACCACCGGCGCCGATGGGCGCTGGTCGACGACGCTGCCGGCGCATGCGGCCGGTGGCCCATACGTGCTGCAAGTGCAAGGCGATGGCGCCACCCTCAAGGTCGGCGACATCCTCGTTGGCGACGTATGGCTGGCCAGCGGCCAGTCGAACATGGAATTTCCGCTGGCCAAGTCCGCCGGCGGCGAAGCGGCGGCCGCTGCGGCCCACGATGCGAAGATCCGCCACTTCAAGGTGCCCAAGTCGTGGTCGGCCAAGCCCGAGGACGAACTGGCCGGCGGCAGCTGGCAGGTCGCCAACCCGCGCAATGCGCCGCAGTTCTCGGCCGTGGGCTACTACTTCGCGCAGGACCTGCGCAGCAGCACCGGCGTGCCGATCGGCATCATCGACAGCACCTGGGGCGGCAGTGCGATCGAGGCTTGGATGGATGCCGCGACCCAGGGCATCGATGCCGCCGGCCTCGCACGCCAGGGCGATGAAATGCGTCGCCGCGACGAAGCCGCACTCGCCGACTCGCGCGCGCGCCTGGCGCGCTACAGCCTGCCGGCAGGGCAGAGCAGCGATAGCTGGCGGCAAGCCGACTACGACGACAGCGACTGGGACCGCATCGCGGTGCCGGCCAACTGGGAAAGCGCCGGTTATGCCGGCATGGACGGGGTGGCCTGGTATCGCACCAGCTTCACCCTGAGCGCGGCCGAGGCCAAGCAGGGCGTCACCCTGGGCGTGGCCCGCATCGACGACACCGACACCACCTACGTCAACGGCCAGGCCGTGGGCCATACCGAGAACAGCTACGACACCTTGCGCGTCTATGCAGTGCCGGCCAGCGCGCTGCATGCCGGCCGCAATGTGGTGGCGGTGCAGGTGGTCGATACCGGTGGTGGCGGCGGCATCCACGGCGAGGCCGAGGCGCTGTACGTGCAGCCCAAGGGCGGTGCGCGCAGGCCGCTCGATGGCGCCTGGATGTTCCGGCCCGAGCACGGCACGGTGTCGGCCATCGACGACAAGAACCTGCAGCCGACCCTGCTCTACAACGTCATGATCCATCCGCTGCAGCGCTTCCCGGTGCGCGGCGTGATCTGGTACCAGGGCGAGACCAACGCCAAGCTCGCCAACAACGCCGCGCTGCGCTACCGCGAGCAGTTCCCGGCGATGATCAAGGCCTGGCGCGGCGAACGCGGCCAGCCGAAGCTGCCGTTCCTGTGGGTGCAGCTGGCCAACTTCGACGACAAGTCCGACCAGGGCGACGTCAGTCCGTGGGCGCTGCTGCGCGAATCGCAATCCAAAACCTTGGCGCTGCCGGCGACCGGCCAGGCGGTGATCATCGATATCGGCAACCGCGACGACATCCACCCGACCAACAAGCGCGATGTCGGCCATCGCCTGGCGCTGGCGGCACGGCACGTGGCCTACGGCGAAAAGTTGGTCTACAGCGGCCCGGTGTTCTCCGGCGCGCAGTTCGGCGCGGAGGGCGCCACCGTGGCGTTCGAGTTGCAGGGCAGTGCATTGGCGGTGCGCGGCGGGGGTGAGCTGCGAGGCTTCACGCTGGCCGGTGCCGATCGCAAGTTCCATCCGGCGCAGGCGCGCATCGAGGGCGATCGCATCGTCGTGCGCAGCGCCGCGGTCAAGCAGCCGGTGGCGGTGCGCTACGGCTGGGCCGGCAACCCGGAGGCCGCCAACCTCGTCAATCGCGAGCAGCTGCCTGCTTCGCCCTTCCGATCCGATAGCTGGTAAACGGAGACCTTTCGCATGATGCAATTCCATA
>DATCVI010000194.1:0-11269 GCA_036566925.1 Stenotrophomonas sp. | reverse complement strand
GGCTCGCGTCGTGCGCCCGGCGCCGCCGGCCCCGGCACGTCCGGCGCCGCCGCGTGCCGATGATCGCAACGCCCCGCGCCACAAGACCCGCGGCTCGCACGCGATGGTTGCCGGCGTCGAGGACGACGATGCCACCAAGCGTTTCGCCGGCCAGTTGCACCTGTCGGCCGCCGATCGTGCGCGCCGTACCAACGTGCGTGGCAAGCCCAAGCCCTCCAGCGGCGGTCGCCGCGGTAACGACCAGCAGCGCGGCGGCGGCACCGCCCATGGCTTCGAACGCCCGACCGCCCCGGTCGTGCGCGAGGTCGCCATCGGCGACACCATCACCGTGGCCGACCTGGCGCAGAAGCTCGCGCTCAAGGGCGGCGACGTGGTCAAGGCGTTGTTCAAGATGGGCGTGATGGCCACCATCACCCAGAGCATCGACCACGAAACCGCGGTGCTGATCACCGAAGAGCTCGGCCACAAGGCCGTGCGCGCCGGCAGCGGCGACTTCGAAGATGCCTTGCTCGCCCATTCGGAAGAGACCCAGGGCGAGGCACGTCCGCGTCCGCCGGTGGTCACCATCATGGGCCATGTCGACCACGGCAAGACCTCGTTGCTGGACTACATCCGCCGCACCAAGATCGCCTCGGGCGAAGCCGGTGGCATTACCCAGCACATCGGCGCTTACCACGTCGAAACCCCGAAGGGCGTCATCAGCTTCCTCGACACCCCGGGCCATGCCGCCTTTACCTCGATGCGCGCGCGTGGCGCCAAGCTGACCGACATCGTGGTGCTGGTAGTGGCGGCCGACGACGGCGTCATGCCGCAGACCCGCGAAGCGGTGCAGCACGCCAAGGCAGCGGGCGTGCCGCTGATCGTGGCGGTCAACAAGATGGACAAGTCCGGTGCCGACCCGCTGCGCGTGAAGAACGAGCTGCTGGCCGAAAACGTGGTCGCCGAAGAATTCGGTGGCGACACCCAGTTCGTCGAAGTCTCGGCCAAGACCGGCCTGGGCGTGGACACGCTGCTGGATGCGATTTCGCTGCAGGCCGAAGTGCTCGAGCTCAAGGCGGTGCCGGAAGGCCGCGCCAGCGGCACGGTGATCGAATCCTCGCTGGACAAGGGCCGCGGCCCAGTGGCCACGGTACTGGTGCAGCAGGGCCAGCTGAAGAAGGGCGATTACCTGGTGTGCGGCGTGCAGTACGGCCGCGTGCGTGCCCTGTTCGATGAGACCGGCAACCAGCCGGACGCCGCCGGTCCGTCGATCCCGGTGCAGGTACTTGGCCTGTCGGGCGTGCCCGATGCCGGCGACGACTTCGTCGTGGTCGAGGACGAGCGCCTGGCCAAGGACGTGGCGCAGCAGCGCGAAACCAAGCGCCGCGAATCGCGCCTGGTGGCTTCGGCGGGCAACCGCATGGAAGACATCCTGGCGCAGATGGGCAAGGGCGAAGGCCAGCAGGTGCTGAACCTGGTGATCAAGGCCGACGTACAGGGTTCGGTGCAGGCTCTGAGCCAGGCCCTGGTCGCGCTGTCCAACGACGACATCCGCATCAACGTGATCCACGCCGGCGTCGGCGGCATCACCGAGTCGGACGCCAATTCGGCGTTCGCCTCCAAGGCCACGGTCATCGGCTTCAACGTGCGTGCCGACGCTTCGGCGCGCAAGATCATCGAAGCCAACGGCGTGGACCTGCGCTACTTCTCGATCATCTATGACGTGATCGACCAGGTGAAGCAGGTCGCGTCCGGTTTGCTGGGCGTGGAGATCCGCGAAGAAATCATCGGTGTCGCGCAGGTGCGCGATGTCTTCCGCAGCTCGAAGTTCGGCGCCGTCGCCGGCTGCATGGTCGTCGAGGGCGTGGTGAAGCGCTCCAAGCCGATCCGCGTGCTGCGCGACAACACCGTGGTGTTCGAAGGCGAGCTGGAATCGCTGCGTCGCTTCAAGGAGAACGTCGACGAGGTCCGCAACGGTACCGAGTGCGGTATCGGCGTGAAGGCCTACAACGACGTCAAGGCCGGCGACCAGATCGAGTGCTTCGAACGCATCGAGGTGCCGCGCACGCTGTAAGCGCGGAATCGGGGAAAGCGGATCCGGGTCGCCGAGTGCGCCCCGGGTCCAGTTCCCTCCACCGATGCCCCCTAGCGAGCGCTATTGCCATGCCTACCAAATCTTTCCACCGCACCGACCGCGTCTCGGCCCAGCTGCGCCGCGAACTCGGCACCCTGGTGCACGTGGCCGTGCGCGAGCACGGCCTGCCGTCGGTCAGCGTTTCCGACGTCGAGATCACCCGCGACCTGGCCCATGCCAAGGTCTTTGTCACCGCGCTGCAGCAGGAACGCTCGGCCGAGGCGATGAAGGGCCTGAAGCTGATCGCCTATGAACTGCGCATGCAGCTGGCCCGTGCGATGAAGCTGCGCCACGTGCCGGAGTTGCACTTCCACTACGACGACTCGGTCGACCGTGGCGAGCGCATCGACAACCTGCTGCGCGATTTGCCGGCGCCGCCGGCCGACAGTACCGAAGACTAAGGTTGTCCCGAATTCCCTACCGTCGCCTCGACGGCATCCTGCTGCTGGACAAACCTGCCGGCCTGAGCTCGAACCAGGCGCTGCAGGCTGCGCGCCGGTTGCTGCGGGCGGAGAAGGGCGGCCACACTGGCTCGCTCGATCCGCTGGCCACCGGCCTGCTGCCGCTGTGCTTCGGCGAAGCCACCAAGATCGCCGGGCTGCTGCTGGGCTCGGCCAAGGCCTATGACGCCGGCATCGTCCTGGGCGTTACCACCGATACCGACGACGCCGACGGCGCAGTTCTGCGCGAGCGCCCGCTGCCGGCGCTGGACCTCGCCAGCGTCGCCAACGCGCTGGTCCCGCTGACCGGCCGCATCCGCCAGCGCGCGCCAATCTATTCGGCCCTCAAGCAGGGCGGCGAGCCGCTGTACGCCAAGGCCCGGCGCGGCGAGGCGATCGAAGCGCCGGAGCGCGAGGTCGAGGTCCATGCCATCGAGATCCTCGAACTTGACGGCGCGACCCTGCGGCTGCGGGTGACCTGCGGTTCGGGCACCTATATCCGCAGCCTGGCCCGCGATCTCGGCGAGACGCTGGGCTGTGGCGCGCATATCGCCAGCCTGCGGCGCCTGTGGGTGGAACCGTTCCGAGCCCCGGCGATGTGCACCCTGGAGACCCTGGAGGCCCGCCTGGCGGCGGGCGAGCTGGCGGAGTCGCTGCTGCTGCCGCTGGCGGCCGGGCTGGCGGATTTTCCGCGCATCGACCTCGAACAAGAGCCCGCCAGGCGCTTTCGCATGGGCCAGCGCCTGCGCGACGCCGCCTTCCCCGTGGGCGAGGTGGCGGTCTTCGGCGTGGACGGCGAGCCTTCTGGTCTGGGCCGGGTCGACGAGACCGGGCTGCTGGCGCCGCAGCGCTTGTTCAATGCCTGAACGGGGGCGCACAAAGCCCGACCTTGTTCGCAGCGGCCCTGGCCGGTACAATTTCGCGGCCTTTTCGGGCATCTCGCGCATCACGCGCATTCCTTAGCAAACGGCGAGTCAGGTGGTGCGCCCCTAGCGCGTTCCTGCCGACCCCGCATCACAGAGAAAACATCATGTCGATCGACACCCAGAAAGTCATTGAAGACAACAAGCGCAGCGCCGCTGACACCGGTTCGCCGGAAGTCCAGGTCGCCCTGCTGACCGCCCGCATCGAGCAGCTGACCGGTCACTTCAAGGCCCACAAGAAGGATCACCACAGCCGCCGCGGCCTGCTTCAGATGGTCAACCGCCGCCGCAGCCTGCTGGACTACCTCAAGAAGAAAGACGGCGAGCGCTACAAGTCCCTGATCGAGAAACTGGGCCTGCGTCGCTAATCCAATACCTCCGCGGCGCAGTGATGCGCCGCGGTTTTTTTAAGAGTTTCGCGTCATGGCCGATCCGCCCGGCCGCCCGCTTTCGGCAAGGGTCGAACGCGGTCCTTCCGAAGAAAGCTATCCCCAAGGAAAACCCCCGTGGCAAAAATCACCAAAACCTTCCAGTACGGCAAGCACACCGTCACGCTTGAGACGGGCGAAGTCGCCCGCCAGGCCGGTGGCGCCGTCATCGTCAAGATGGACGACACCGTACTGCTGGTCACTGCCGTCGCCGCCAAGAGCGCGCGCGAAGGCCAGGACTTCTTCCCGCTGACGGTCGATTACCAGGAAAAGTTCTACGCCGGCGGCCGTATCCCGGGTGGCTTCTTCAAGCGCGAAGGCCGCGCGACCGAAAAGGAAACGTTGATCTCGCGCCTGATCGACCGGCCGATCCGTCCGCTGTTCCCGGAGGACTACAAGAACGAAGTCCAGATCATCGCCACCCTGATGTCGCTGAACCCGGAAGTGGACGGCGATATCCCGGCGATGATCGGCGCCTCGGCGGCGCTGGCGCTGGCCGGCACCCCGTTCGCCGGCCCGATCGCCGCGGTGAAGGTCGGCTACAAGAACGGTGAGTACATCCTCAACCCGAGCACCACCGAGCTGAAGGATTCGCAGCTGGAGCTGGTCGTGGCCGGTACCGCCAATGCGGTGCTGATGGTCGAGTCGGAAGCTGCGCTGCTGTCGGAAGAAGTGATGCTCGGCGCCGTGACCTTCGGCCACCGCGCCATGCAGGTCGCGATCAACGCGATCAACGAGCTGACCGTGGAAGCCGGCACCAAGCCGAGCACCTGGGTTGCCCCGGCCAAGAACGAAGCGCTGATCTCGGCGCTGAAGGAAGCCGTCGGCGGCCGTCTGGCCGAAGCCTTCCAGGTGCGCGACAAGCTGCAGCGCCGCGACGCCATCGCGTCGATCAAGAAGGACGTGGTCGAGACCCTGGCTGGCCGCGTCGCCGCCGAGGGCTGGAACCCGGCCGAGCTGTCGAAGGAATTCGGCGAGCTGGAATACCGCACCATGCGCGATTCGGTGCTCGACACCAAGGTCCGTATCGACGGCCGCGCCCTGGACACCGTGCGTCCGATCTCGGTCAAGACCAGCGTGTTGCCGCGTACCCACGGCTCGGCGCTGTTTACCCGCGGCGAGACCCAGGCCATCGTCACCATCACCCTGGGCACCGCTCGCGATGGCCAGGTGATCGACGCGGTCTCCGGCGAGTACAAGGAAAACTTCCTGTTCCATTACAACTTCCCGCCCTACTCGGTCGGTGAGTGCGGCCGTTTCGGTGCGCCGAAGCGTCGCGAAATCGGCCACGGCCGCCTCGCCAAGCGCGGCGTGCTGGCAGTGATGCCGACGATCGAAGCGTTCCCGTACACCATCCGCGTGGTCTCGGAAATCACCGAGTCCAACGGCTCCTCGTCGATGGCCTCGGTCTGCGGTTCCTCGCTGGCGCTGATGGATGCCGGCGTGCCGGTGAAGTCGCCGGTGGCGGGTATCGCGATGGGCCTGGTCAAGGAAGGAGATCGTTTCGTGGTGCTGTCCGACATCCTGGGTGACGAAGATCACCTCGGCGACATGGACTTCAAGGTGGCCGGTACCGCCGAGGGCATCTCCGCCCTGCAGATGGACATCAAGATCGAAGGCATCAACGAAGAAATCATGAAGCAGGCGTTGCAGCAGGCCAAGGCTGGCCGTCTGCACATCCTGGGCGAAATGGCCAACGGCCTGACCTCGCCGCGTTCGGAGCTGTCCGACTACGCGCCGCGTCTGCTGACGATCAAGATCCACCCGGACAAGATCCGCGAAGTGATCGGCAAGGGTGGCTCGACCATCCAGGCGATCACCAAGGAAACCGGCACCCAGATCGACATCCAGGACGACGGCACGATCGTCATCGCCTCGGTCAACGCGATCGCGGCGCAGGCGGCGAAGGCGCGCATCGAGCAGATCACGTCGGACGTCGAGCCGGGCCGCATCTACGAAGGCAAGGTCGCCAAGATCATGGACTTCGGTGCGTTCGTCACCATCCTGCCGGGCAAGGATGGCCTGGTGCACGTCTCGCAGATTTCCAGCGAGCGCGTGGAGAAGGTCGGCGACAAGTTGAAGGAAGGCGATCTGGTCAAGGTCAAGGTGCTGGAAGTCGACAAGCAGGGCCGTATCCGCCTGTCGATCAAGGCCGTCGAGGAAGAGGGCGCTGGCGAGTAATTCGCTGGTTGCTTCCTGACCTCAGAAAAAAGCGGGCTTCGGCCCGCTTTTTTT
Source organism: Stenotrophomonas sp. (assembly GCA_036566925.1). GTDB lineage: Bacteria > Pseudomonadota > Gammaproteobacteria > Xanthomonadales > Xanthomonadaceae > Stenotrophomonas_A. Next base: position 5,130 of record DATCVI010000194.1, on the reverse strand, counting down.
TTTAGTTCTGCCGAACCGGGTCCTGCGCGGGAATGGGGTAGGGCTGGGATTGCGGGGGCACTGGCTGGCCCGTCGGTCGCGGCGGGACGACCCGCGGAAAACCCGGCGGCATCGGTGCCGTGGGCGCGGTGGGCGTGACGGTGGGTACCGACGGCGGCGGCGGCGCCACCAGCAGCGCCATTGGCCGCAGCTTCAACAGGGCAGCCCAGTCGCGTCGATTCAAATCGCATTGCGCCTCGCGTGCCGGTGAACAATCCACTGCCACGCCGACGCCATCGTCGCTTCCGCCAGCTGTCGCCAAGGGCTTGGGCAACACCAAGCGCCCGCTGCGATCCAGCGGCAACTTGCGCATCATCACCGTGTTGAAGACGTTGCCACCGATCAGGTACAGCGTACGGTCGCCACCGACGTTGGCCGCAATCACGATGTCGCAGTGCGAGGGCCAGCCCAGGGCGCCGGTGCTCGCCAGCGCTGCGGTGAGGCCGGCGTAACCGATGACATCGTCGCGACCGCGCAGCAGGCACAGCAGGTCACCGGGCTCGGGCTTGGAATTTTCCGGGTCGCTATAGATGTATGGAGCGCCGTCCTGGGCGCGATAGGCGGCGCGGATGTAGTCCAGGTGTCGCGCCGAACTGGGGAAGCCGGCCACGCCGGCGCGAGTCATGACCCAGGAGATGAAGGCGGCCGACCACGGCGTGTCGATCAGGAAGGCGCGACAGTCGACCTCGCTCCAGCGCGAGCCGTCTCCGGTCATGCAACTGCGCGCGCCGGGCCGGTCGGCGACCGAATTGAGCAAGCCGCTCTCGCGCCAGTACGCCGCTACCCGCTGCCAGGCCGGCTGATCGCCGTAACCCAGCGGGCTGCGCTCGGCTTCGGTGATGCTCAGGCTGGCGACGCGACCCTGGGTGTCGATGAAGGGCTGTTCCCAGGCGCGGTGCTCGGCACAGGCGGTGCGCACGATGGCGATCGCCGCTGCGCTGAGGCCGTAGCGCGGCGGCAGGTTGCAGATTTCGGCCGCCGCCGCCTGGCCGCAGGCCAGCAACGAGGACAGGACAACACAACGCAGAAGGTAACGGGACTTCATAAGCAGGTGGGTGGTCGGGGGACGACCAAACACTGCCAGAGCGTTGTTCAGGCGGTGTGAGGGGGCGGCGGGCCGAGCTTGAGCGACAAGTCCACTGCGCTGACGTGCTTGGTCAGTGCACCGATGGAAATGTAGTCGACGCCGTCTTCGGCGATCGCGCGCAGGCCGGCGAGGTCGACGCTGCCGGAGACTTCCAGCGGAATCCGCTGCGCCGTCGGCACGCTGGCGGCGATGCGCACCGCTTCGCGCCGCAGCGCCGGTTCGAAGTCGTCGATCAGGATGCGCTCGCAGCCGGCGGCCATGGCCTCGCGCAGCTGGTCCAGATCTTCCACTTCGACGATCAGCGGCAAGCCGGGCTGTTGCCGCCGCGCTTGGACGACGGCTGCGGTGAGCGAGCCGGCCGCGCGAATGTGGTTTTCTTTGAGCATTACCGCATCGAACAGGCCGATGCGATGGTTCTCGCCGCCGCCGCAACGCACTGCGTATTTTTGCGCCAGGCGCAGGCCGGGCAGGGTCTTGCGGGTGTCGAGGATGCGCGTGCCGGTACCGGCGACCGCTGCGACATGGTGCGCGGTGGTGGTCGCGGTGGCCGACAGGGTTTGCAGGAAGTTGAGCGAAGTGCGCTCGGCGCTGACCAGGCTGCGGCTGCGGCCGGCCAGGGTTGCCAGCACGGTGCCGGCCTTGACGCTGTCGCCGTCGGCGACGCGCCAGTCGATCTGCACCTGCGGGTCGAGCGCGCGGTGGCAGGCATCGAACCAGGGCCGGCCGGCGATGATCGCGTCCTGCTTGCAGAGCAGGTAGGCCACGTCGGCGCTGTCCGGAAGCAGGGCGGCGGTGACGTCGCCGCTGCCGATGTCTTCGGCCAGGGCGCGAGCGACATCGGCGTCGATCTGGGCCTGGGTCAGCCAGGCCGGCAGCGGGAATGCCACGGCGGCGCGGCTCAGCGTGCGGGGAAGTCGGCGACTTGGGCGGGGTCGATCGCTTCTTCGGCCAGCAGCACCGGAATGCCGTCGTCGACGCGGAACACCTGCTTGCGATCGCGGCTCACCAGCGCTTCGCGCAACGGCTGCGCCTGCGCGCTGCCGTCGGCCTTGTGCACGCCACCGGCGGCAATGGCCCGGTTCAGCGCTTCCAGCCCGGCGGCGTCCAGCAGCGCGAGCGGCTGGCGGGTGTCGGGCGAGCAGAGCAGGTCGAGCAGTTTGCGATCCATGGCCTTGGCGGTTCTTCGTCTTGCTGGAAGGCGGCTAGAATACGTCTTTAAGGCAGGGTAGGGCCATGACCTCCAACCAATCCGCGCCGCTGGTCGGCATCGTGATGGGCTCCCGTTCGGACTGGGAGACCATGCAGCATGCAGCCCAGAAGCTCGACGCGCTCGGCGTTGCATACGAAGTGAAAGTGGTCTCGGCGCATCGCACGCCGGACGTCTTGTTCCAGTACGCCGAACAGGCGGCCGCACGCGGCTTGCGCGCGATCATTGCCGGCGCCGGTGGCGCGGCGCACCTGCCGGGCATGCTCGCGGCCAAGACCGCGGTGCCGGTCCTCGGCGTGCCGGTGCAATCCAAGGCGCTGAACGGCATGGACTCGTTGTTGTCGATCGTGCAGATGCCCGCCGGTATCCCGGTGGCGACGTTCGCGATCGGCAATGCCGGCGCCGCCAATGCGGCGTTGTTCGCCGCGGCGATGCTGGCGCCCGAGCAGGCGGCCGTGGGCGAGGCCCTGGCCGCATTCCGGAAACGCCAGACCGACGATGTCATGGCCAGCGACGACCCGCGCCAATGACGACGGTGGGCATCCTGGGCGGCGGCCAGCTCGCCCGCATGATGATCCTGGCCGGTGCACCTCTGGGCTTGCGCTTCAAGTTGCTCGATCCGTCGGCCGAAGCCTGTGCCGGCCAGCTTGCGCCGCAGCAGGTCGGTGCTTTCGACGACACCGCAGCCTTGGCCAGCTTCGTTGAAGGCGTGGACGTGGTGACGTTCGATTTCGAAAACGTGCCGGCCGAGAGCACCCAGTGGCTGCTCGACCACGCGCCGGTATTTCCCGGCCCGCTGGCCTTGGGCGTGGCCCAGGACCGGCTCAGCGAGAAGACCCTGTTCCGCGAACTCGGCATTCCGGTGCCGGATTTCGCCGCGGTCTGCGACCGTGACGGGCTCGATGCCGCGTTGGCGCGGATCGGTACGCCGTGCATCCTCAAGACCCGGCGCTTCGGCTACGACGGCAAGGGCCAGTTCCGGATCAAGTCGCCGGCCGACGCCGCCGCGGCCTGGAATGCGCTCGGTGCGCAGGCGGCGACGGTGGGCCTGATCGTCGAGGCCTTCGTGCCGTTCGATCGCGAGATCAGCGTGGTCGCCGTGCGCGGCCGCGATGGCGAGTTCCGCGCCTGGCCGTTGACCGAGAACTGGCACGTCGATGGCGTGCTGTCGGCCAGCCTGGCCCCAGCCCGCGCCGATGTCGCGTTGCAGGAGGCGGCCGCCGGCCACGCCCAGCGCCTGGCCGAACGCCTCGACTACGTCGGGGTGTTCGCGCTCGAATTGTTCTGTCGCGATGGCGAGCTGTTGGCCAACGAGATGGCACCGCGCGTGCACAACTCCGGCCACTGGACGATCGAAGGGGCGGAGACCTCGCAGTTCGAGAACCACCTGCGCGCGGTGCTCGGCTTGCCGTTGGGCGAAACCACGATGCGCGGCCACGCCTGCATGCTCAACTGGCTGGGCGAGATGCCCGATGCGGCCAGCTTCCTGCAGGTGCCGGGTGGGCATTGGCATGACTACGGCAAGACTTCGCGCGAAGGGCGCAAGGTCGGGCACGCTACGTTGCGTGCCGACACGCCGATTGCGCTGGCGCAGGCGCTGTGCCGCGCCGGGCAGGTGCTGGGCCGGCAGGGCCAGGTGGCGCCGGTGGTGGCGCGGTTGGAAGAGGGTTGAGGTAGCGCGGGCGCCGACCGGTAACCTTCAGCGCAGGCGCGAGGCCACGAAGTCCCAGTTGACCAACTTCCAGAACGCTTCCAGGTACTGCGCGCGCCCGTTGCGGTAGTCGATGTAGTAGGCGTGTTCCCACACGTCGCAGGCCAGCAGCGGCGTGTCTTCGCCGGTCAGCGGGGTGGAGGCGTTGCTGGTGCTCACCACCGCCAGGTTGCCGTCGGCGCGCTGTACCAGCCAGGTCCAGCCGGACCCGAAGGTCGCCATCGCGCGGCGGTTGAACTCCTCGCGCAACAGGTTGGTATCGCCGAATGCCTGGGCGATCTTCTCGCCGAGCGCACCGCCGGGCTCGCCGCCGCCGCGCGGGCGCAGGCATTGCCAATAGAACTCGTGGTTCCACACCTGCGCGGCCTGGTTGAACAGGCTGCCCTGGGCGCGGCGCACGATCTCTTCCAGCGCCAGGTCGGCGAACTCGGTGCCGGCGATGAGTTCATTGAGGCGTTCGACGTAGGCGCGCTGGTGCTTGCCATGGTGGTAGTCGAGGGTTTCGGCCGACAGATGCGGCGCCAGTGCGGCGCGGTCGTAGGGCAGGGGAGTCAGTTCGATCGGCATGGGGGTGTGGGGGCCACGGGGCTTGCGGCCTGTGCTTACAATGACGGACCAGGTGGCAGTCTATCCGACCTCATTGGTCGACACTGCCGCCGCCACAGGAGAATCGCCATGCCGGTGATGGAGCGCATCCAGGCGGAAGTCGAAGGGCATCCGATCGTATTGTTCATGAAGGGGACGCCGCGCTACCCGATGTGCGGTTTTTCCAGCCGCGCGGTGCAGGCGTTGCTGGCCGCCGGCGCCGAACACCTGCACACGGTGAACGTGCTCGAAGAGCCGGAGATCCGCGCCAACCTGCCGCGCTATTCGAACTGGCCGACCTTTCCGCAGCTCTTCATCCACGGCGAGCTGATCGGCGGCTGCGATATCACCCTGGAATTGTTCGAATCCGGCGAGCTCAAGCGGATCGTCGCCGAGGCTTACGCTTCGTGAGTGCCGGCGAAGTGGCCGGCGCGCCCGGCGTGCTCGCGGGGCGCGTAGTACTGGTCACCGGCGCGGCCGGCGGGCTCGGCTCGGTGGCCG
>DATCVI010000193.1:0-13648 GCA_036566925.1 Stenotrophomonas sp. | reverse complement strand
GACGCTCCAACCGTCTCCCTGGTGAAATTAGCGCTGTGGAACCACCCGATCCCATCCCGAACTCGGAAGTGAAACGCAGCTGCGCCGATGGTAGTGTGGCTCAAGCCATGCGAGAGTAGGTCATCGCCAGGGGCTTTACCCCCAAACCCCCAGCCAATCGGCTGGGGGTTTGTCTTTTTGCGCGGCAGGAAAGTGCGTTTGGCGACTAACTCGCTCACGTTCGCCACAAAAACAAAAAGGCCGACCGGAAATCCGGTCGGCCTCATGTTGGTATTCCTGGCTAGTCACAGGAAAGATGGCGCGCCCGGAGGGATTCGAACCCCCGACCAATGGCTTCGGAAGCCACTACTCTATCCGGCTGAGCTACGAGCGCGTGGCTGAGCATTATGCCAGAGCTTGCGCTGGCGCGGTGGGTTAGCAGCGCAGGTCGCGCCGAGCGCCGACGTATTGCCAGAGTCTCCAGCGACCGACTGCTATCCTTTCTCCATGAGTTACGAACGCTTCCAGCCTCAATCGCCTGTTGCAGCAACGTCTTTGTGGCGAGATCGCCTGACCCAGTACTGGAAATTGATCCGTGGCGATCGCCCGATCGGCAGCCTGCTGCTGCTCTGGCCGACCTGGTGGGCGCTGTGGCTAGCGGCTGGTGGTGTGCCATCGTGGTGGGTGTTGTTCGTTTTCACTGCCGGTGTATGGCTCACTCGCTCGGCTGGCTGCGTGATCAACGACTATGCCGATCGCTGGCTGGATCCCCACGTTGAGCGCACCCGTCAGAGGCCGCTTGCCACCGGCGCGGTCTCGGGTCGCGAAGCCTTAGCGGTGTTCGCTGTCCTGATGCTGTTGGCGTTTGGGCTGGTGCTGACGTTGAATGCATTGACCATCGGCCTGAGTTTTATCGGGTTGTTCCTGGCGGCCTCCTATCCCTACTTGAAGCGATACACCCACCTGCCGCAGGTCTATCTCGGCCTGGCGTTCGGATGGGGTATCCCGATGGCATTTGCCGCAGTGCAGGGCCACGTGCCGGCCATCGGTTGGGTGCTGTACCTGGCCAATATCCTGTGGTCCACGGCGTATGACACCTGGTACGCGATGGTCGACCGCGACGACGATATTCGGATGGGCTCCCACTCGACGGCCATCTTGTTCGGCGACATGGACCTGATTGCCCAGGGCGTGCTCTACGCATTGACATTCGCTGCGTTGGCGATCGTCGGCACACGCGCCGACATGGGGCAGTGGTATTGGTGCGGCTTGGCCGTGGCCGGCGCCCTGGTGATCTACGAATTCTTCATCGCTCGCAAGCGCGAACGGGGACCGTGCTTCCGCGCATTCCTGCACAACAACTGGGTGGGGCTGGCCATCTTCGCCGGCATCGCCATCGACCTGGCACTGCGCCACATCTAGCCACGGCGCAGCGCCAGGTACCTGGTCATTGCCTCAGACGACCGCTGCCGCTGCTCCTCGCACTCGGAACGCCGCAATGATCTGCACCACGCCGTAGACGATCGCCGCGGCACCGATCCAGATTGTGGTCACCGCCAAACCGCTCGCTGGGTTCAGGATAAACAGCACCCCAAGCACGATGGCCAGCAGGCCGCTCAGCGCGATCAGCCACTCTCCGCGGATCTGCTTGCGCACACGGATCGCAAACACGATTCGGTACACGCCCGCCACGATGAGCCACGCTGCCAGGAATAGCAGCAAGATGCCGGCCGTGGCCACCGGGTTGAATACCGTCAGTAGGCCGAACACAATCGACACGACCGCGTACAGCGCCAACCACGCCTTGGAGATCGCGACCTGCTTATCGAACAACGCCAGCAGGCTGACAAGCCCTTCGGCCAACGCCATCACGCCGAGCGCCCAGGCTAATGCAGCAGCGGCCGCCACCGGTCGCGTTACTGCGATGAGCCCGAACAGCACCCCTAGCACGCCGTATAGCAAGAGCACCCACCAACTGCGGCCTAGCGAAGAGAAGATTCCCACCACGCCGGATTGTCCTGTTGCGCCCATGACCTGCTCCTTGATCCGCCGGTCGCCCGGCCCAATGGCTGACGTTCGCCGCGATGCTACGCCGGGCCTATAGGTCCAGTTTTCACTCGCTCTTCATGGCACACGGGCGCAGACCCATGCGTCCACCCGGCTGGCGCCGGCTTGTCGAAGCGCGCGCGCGGCCGATCGAAGCGTCGCGCCGGTGGTCATCACGTCGTCGACGAGTACGACATGATGCGGCACCGGCGCGACACTATCGAAGGCATCGTGCACGTTGCGGCGTCGCGCTGTTGCCTGCAGTGCTGACTGCGCCTGCGTGGCCACCCGGCGATGCAGCGCAAAGCGCCAAGGCTGCCGAAGTGCGTGCGACAACGGGCGAGTCAATTCCGCGGCCTGGTCATAGCCCCGCGCACGCAGCCGGGAAGCGTGCAGTGGGATTGGCACAAGCACTGCGCAGCCGCTGCCGACTGGCGCGAAAGGAGCCGTGCCCAGTCCCCTGACCATGAGTTGTGAAAGCAGCCGCCCGGCAACCAGGTCTCCATCGAACTTGAAACGCCGCAACAGGCCATCTATTGGCCACTCGTAGCGGAACGCAGCATGTGCCAGCGTCAGCGCCGACCGCGAGCCGCGGCACCGCCCGCAGCGCGCGCCCACTTCGGGAGTGGGCAAGGGCAGCGCGCACATCGGGCAGGCATTGCCCAACCAGGGCAATGCCGCGATACATTCGCCGCACAGGTCCAGTCCGCCCTCGCCCGCTTCGCCGCACAACAGGCATAGCGGCGGAAATAACCACTGGTGCACCGCGGAAAACATCGCCGGCCCCACATATCCCGCTGTCGCATGCTGTTCCATGACTCCAGCCTGCGCCGCCACGCGCAGCCCGACCATCGGCGGAACCCGCGCGCCCAGGTCATCCCATTCCGGCGTAGAGGCTCAGGGAAATTGGCCCCCACCCACTCTGGTTTACCATGGACGCACCATTCGCAGCGGCCAGCGCACATGATCCGGCTCATCCTGTTGCAGGGCGAAAATCGTCACCACGTGGAACTGCGCGAAGACGCGCCCGACCTTCTCGACCACGACGGCGTCACCTACTCCCTGCGTGCCGGTCCGCGTACGCCACAGCCCACCGACCATCCGTGGGAGCCGATCGCGGTCTACGCGCCTGACGAATACAACGAAGAGGAATTCCAGGACATGTACGCAGCCGCGCGCGATCATGTCGAGGAACTCGCCCTCAAGTACTAGGCCGGGCATTGCCGCGCCGCCTTGCAAGCGCGTTGACCCGGTGTGGATCTACAGCGCCGCAGGCTGGCTTACTATTTGCGCACCGCGCAATTCCCCCTTGGCCAGATTTCCCGTGCATCGAATCCGCAAGTTTCCCCTGTTGTCGCAGGCGCTCTGGTGCATTTGCGTCGTGGCGTGCCTGGCCTTCGCCGGAGCGGCCTGGGCTCAGGCGCAAACCGAAAACCCGCTAGCCGACGCACAGAAGCTGCTCGACGCCGCAGAGGACCGCCTCGCCGCGGCCAACAAGAGGCTGCCGGCGGCTGAGACGCCGACCGATTTCGTCACCCTCGGCGAATCGCTGGCCTCGGTGCAGCGCGATGGCCAGGCCGCAGCGCAGTTGGTCGAAGCACCCCTGGCCGACGCCAAGGCCAGACTCGAGCAGCTGGGGCCTGCCCCTGCTGCCGGGACCCGCGAATCGCCCGACATCGCCAGCCAGCGCCGCGAGCTCACCACCCGCCAGGCCAAGCTCGACGACATCCGCAAACGCGCCGATCTGTTGTCCCTGGACGCACGCCAAGCCGCCAGCAATCTCGAGCGCGTGCGTGCGCAGAAATTCAACCAGTTGCTCAGCACCCGCGCCGCCTCGCCCGTGTCGCCGGCACTGTGGCGCAACCTGGTGAAGGAAGCGCCCGAGGACAGCGCTGCGCTGGCAGAGCTCGCCGAGAATGCGAGCAGCCGCTTGCGCACGGCGATCGCGCGCGAGGGCTACGGCACGTTGATCGGCGGTATAGCCGCGGCGCTGTTTTTGGCCTTCCCGCTGCGCATCTTCCTGCGCCGCCTGGGGCGGCACCTGATCACTTCCCGCGGCCCCGGCGGGCGTCTGCGCCGCTCGGCGCTGGCCGTCTGGCTGCTGGCGGTCGGCACGATGTCGCTTGGCTTGGCCGCCTCTTTGCTGGTCGGCGCCCTGCGCGCCATCGACGCCATCCCCGACAACCTCCAGCCGCTGGCCGAAGCCTTCGTCCGCATCAGCTACGTCGCCGCCTTCCTCAGCGCACTCAGCGGCGCGTTGATGTCACGTGGGCAGGCGTCCTGGCGGCTGTTCACCCTCGACGACACGACCGCCCAGCGCCTGCTCTGGCACTGCTACGCCGCCGCCTGGCTGGCCTGGCTGCGCTACCTGGTCGACCCGCTGCTGCGCATTGCCGGCAACAGCGAAGCGCTGGGCCAGGCGCTCGATGGCCTGAGCGTGCTGCTCTACATCGCGTTGATCCTTTCGGCCCTGGCCACGCTGACGCGTTCGCTACGGCGCACCGAGCACGACCCGGCCAAGCCCGGCGAGCAGGCGCACGATTCCGACCCCAAGGCCGTCACCAGCACCGCGAAGGCCCCGCCGCGCAACCTCAGCACGCGCGGTGGCGGCGTCGTCGCACTGGCCCGGCTGCTTGGCTATTTCGCCGTGCTCCTCGCCTTGCTGGCGGCGCTGCTGGGCTATTTGAACTTCGCCCTGTTCGTCACTCGCCAGATCATCTGGGTCGCGCTGGTCTGGGGCGCTATCGCGCTGTTGATGGCCTTCATCGACGATCTCTGCACCTGGCTGGTCAAACCGGAGAGTCGCCTCAGTCGTGCCCTGATCGGCATCGGCGTGCGCCCGAGCCTGCTGGCCCAGGCCGGCGCGCTGGCGTCGGCGGCGCTGCGGGTCTTCCTGCTGGTCACCGGCATCGCCGCGCTGCTGATGCCGTACGGCTCGAACCTGTCGATGTTCGACAACCTGTTCGAAGCGCTTTCCACTGGTCTCAAGCTCGGCAACGTGCGCTTCGCGCCGACCGAGTTGTTCGGTGCGATGGCCACCGCGGCCATCGGCTGGGCCATCCTGCAAGGCGTCCAGCACTGGCTCAACCAGACTTATCTGCCCAAGACCGAGATGGACGTCGGTGCGCGTGCCTCGGTCAGCGCGGTGGTGCGCTACCTCGGCATGCTGGTGGTGGTCCTGTGGACGCTGGCCGCTCTGGGCATCACCGCGGCCAACCTGGCGCTGGTGGCGAGCGCATTGTCGGTGGGCATTGGTTTTGGCCTGCAGGCGATCACCCAGAACTTCATTTCCGGCCTGATCCTGATGGCCGAGCGCCCGGTGCGCGTCGGCGACTGGGTGCGGCTCGGCGACCAGGAAGGCGACATCAAGCGCATCAATGTGCGCGCCACCGAAATCCAGATCGGCGACCGCTCCACCCTGATCGTTCCCAATTCGGAGCTGATCACCAAGAGCGTGCGCAACATGACCCTGTCCAACCCGCTGGGCCGCGCGCAGCTGCAGTTCTCGGTACCGCTGGGCGCAGACATGGCCCATGTACGCGAGTTGCTGCTGCAGCTCTATGCCGAACACCCCAAGGTACTGCCGACGCCGGCGCCTTCGGTGTTCATCGACTCGATCAACAACGGCCAGGCCAACTTCAACAGCTTCCTGTATGTCGGCAGCCCGCGTGATGCCTATGGCGTGCGCAGCGACCTGTTCTTCGCGCTACTCGGCCGCTTGGCGCAGGAGGGCATCGCGCTGAGCGCGCCGCAAGATATTAGGGTGGTCGCCGCCCCCGGCGTCACGCCACCGCGTGACCCGGATGCCGAGGACCCCGCTGCGCCTTGAATAAGCGCGCCGGGTCCTGCCAACGCAGTTCTCAGATCGCGCCCTGCTGGTTCATCAGCGACTCCAGCAACTGCTCATCGGCGCTCGAACACACGCCCAGCAACAGCGCTTCCTCGCAGCCGGGCGCAGCGATATACGCGTGGCCCATGTTCGAGTCGATATACACGCCCTGCCCGGGCCCGAGTTCCACCGGGTCGTAGAACTCCGTATGCACTTCCACGCGCCCCTCGAGGATGTGGATGTACTCCTCGCCGGAGTGCCGCACCAGTGCGCCAAACTCCTCGATACTCTTGGCGCGCACCCGTGTCAGGACCGGGATCATGCGCTTGCGGCGTAGTTCCGGGCACAAGTAGTAGTAGTCGTAGTTGGGTGTGTTGACCTGCACGGCGTCCTCGATTCGGCCGATGCTGCGGCGCGCGGTCACCGCCGGCTCGGGCGCTTCGCCTTGTTCGGCGAACAGCTCGGACATGCGCAACTTGAGGCGCTGGCTCAGCTGCAGCAGCTTGTCGTAGGTCAGGGTGAGGCGGTCGTGCTCGACCTTGGAGAGGGTGGAGAGCGGGATGCCCGAGTGCTCGCTCATCTGTTTCAGCGTCCATCCCCGGCGCGTGCGCAGGGCGCGCAGATGGCTGCCGATGGTGGGGTGTTCCGAGGTCATGCGGGGCTGGCTCCTTTGCCACTGAGGACATGATTGTCCTCCACAGGTACATCATGGCCCCGCCGCGCATGACAAGGAAAGCGCGGCAATCCGGGCACTTCAGACGCCTGCAGCGGCCCAGGTCGCCAGTTGACAATTCTCCAATTAGGATCATTATCGCCAAATCAGGATGTTTGGCGGCCTTTTGGGATCTCCGTACGACGCCGGGCCGCTTCGCACCAACACAAACGGCCCGTTCCGGGGCGGGGGAGAGCTGCCGATGCGTTCGCTGTCGATGATGCTTACCGGCCTGTTGGCCATGGTCCTGGCCGTACCCGCCGCCGCGCAGGGACCGGCGCCGCCGGTGCCCACTGCCCCGGTTCCCACGCAGCCTGCCCCCACCGGCACTGTCACCCCGCCGGCCCCGGCTGCCGCGCCTGCGCTGACCCGCGAAGACGTGAGCGCCTGGTTGGACGGCTTCATGCCCTACGCCCTGGAGACCGGCGACATCGCCGGCGCCGTGGTCGTGGTGGTGAAAGATGGCCAGGTGCTGGTGCAGAAAGGCTACGGCTATGCCGACCTCGCCGCGCGCACCCCGGTGGACCCCGAAAACACGCTGTTCCGGCCCGGCTCGGTGTCCAAGCTGTTCACCTGGACGGCGGTGATGCAGCTGGTCGAACAGGGCAAGCTGGACCTGGACGCGGACGTTGCCCAGTACATCGACTTCAAGATCCCCGCACGTGACGGCAAGCCGGTCACGCTGCGCCAGATCATGACCCACACCGCTGGCTTCGAAGAACAGATCCGCGCCCTGATCATCGAAGACCCGGCCAAGATCGTGCCGCTGGATCAGGCGCTGAAGCATTGGATCCCCGCGCGCATCCATGTGCCCGGCAGCACCCCGGCCTACTCCAACTACGCCACCGCGATCGCCGGCTACATCGTGCAGCGCGTGTCCGGGCAGCCGTTCGACCAATACATCGCCCAGCACATCTTCCAGCCGCTGGGCATGCAGCATTCGAGCTTCAGCCAGCCGTTGCAGCCGGCGCTGCTGGAGAAGATGTCCAAGGGCTACGCCAAGGCTTCCGAAGGCGAGGCCAAGCCTTATGAGTTCATCAGCCTGGCGCCTGCGGGCAGCCTCGCATCGACCGGCGCGGACATGGCGCGCTTCATGATCGCCCACCTGCAGGATGGGGCCTTCGGCGAGGCGCGCATCCTCGGTGCCGAGACCGCGCGCAAGATGCATTCGACCGGGCAAGCGTCGGTGGGCACGCTCAACCGCATGATGCTGGGCTTCTACGAGACCTCGATCAACGGCCACCGCGCCATCGCCCATGGCGGCGACACGCAGTGGTTCCATAGCGATCTGGAGTTGTTCCTCGACGATGGCGTCGGCATCTTCGTGTCGATGAACAGTTCCGGTCGCGATGGCGCCACGCGCTACCTGCGCGGTGAACTGATCACGCAGTTCGCCGACCGCTATTTCCCCACCGCGCCGGCGAAGGCCGCGGGCGTGTCCGCCGAGGACGCCAAGCTGCACGCGCAACAACTGGCCGGCACCTACGAAAGCAGCCGCCGGCCGGAGACCACCTTCCTCTCGCTGGCCAACCTGCTGGGCGCGGTGAAGGCAGTGGCGAACGAGGACGGCACGGCGAGCGTGTCGATCGACCTCTCGCCGGCTGGTGCGCCGCGCAAGTGGCATGAAGTCGCGCCCTACGTCTGGCAGGACACTGAAAGCAACGACCGCATGGCCGTGGACATGGCCGACGGCCGCATCACCCGCTTCGCGATGGAGCCCTATGCACCGATCATGGTGTTCGAACGCTTGCCGTGGTGGCGTTCGCCGACGCTGCTGCTGCCGCTGCTGTGCGCCAGCTTGTTCGTGCTGCTGATGACGGTGTTGGCCTGGCCGGTGTCGGCGCTGGTCCGCCGCTACTACCGCACGCCCTACCGCCTGACCGGCACCGATGCGCGCGCGCACCGGGTGATTCGGATCGTCGCACTGGCAATGCTGGTGACCCTGGGCGCAGCGCTGGGCCTGGTGGTGGGCATGCTGAGCAACTTGTCGATGACCAGCACCGACAGCGATGGCCTGGTGATAGGCGTACGCCTGTTGGCCACGTTGGTGTTGCCGATCGGCGCAGTGCTCGCCGTGTGGAACGCCTGGCAGGTGCTGCGCAGTGCGCGCGGCGTGCTGGCCAAGCTGTGGGCGGTGCTGTTGGCACTGGCCTGCCTGTTCGTGCTGTGGATCGGCATCAGCCACCACTTGATCGGGTTCGGCGCGAGCTACTGATCGCGCGTGGCTGGCGGCGGGGAGCCGCCAGCCGTTTCCTGATGCCATTCCATTGTGGCCTTGCCGGGTGACTGCCAATGCGTGTCGAACTGGAACTGCACAACGAACCGCTGCCACTGTCCTCGCCGTTCCGGATCTCCGGCTACGTATTCGAGGCAATGCCGGCGACCGTGGCGACGTTGCGACAAGGTCCGCACCGCGGCCGCGGGGAGGCGGCCGGGGTGTACTACCTCGACGATCGCCCGGACGCCATGCTGGCCACGCTCGAAGCGCATCGCGCCGACATCGAGGCCGGCATCGACCGCGAGTCCGTGCAATCGCTGCTGCCGGCCGGTGGCGCGCGTAACGCACTCGACTGCGCGCTGTGGGAACTGGAATCGCAGCGCAGCGGCATCCCGGTGTGGAAGCTTGCCGGGCTATCGCCACCGCGGCCCCTGCTGACCACCTTTACCCTCGGCGCCGATGAGCCGGTGGTGATGGCGCGCGGTGCGGTGGCCTATGCACAGGCACGCGCGCTCAAGCTCAAGCTCACCGGCGATGTTGGCCTCGATATCGCCCGCATCCATGCCGTGCGCGCGGCGCGCCCGGACGTGTGGATCGGTGTGGACGCGAACCAGGGCTACCTGCCCGATACGCTGCAGCGGCTGCTGCCGGCGCTGGTGCAGGCGCGGGTCTCGCTACTGGAACAGCCGTGCCGGCGCGGCCACGAGGCCGAACTGGAAGGGATCGACCATGTCGTGCCGATCGCCGCCGACGAAAGCGTGCTGCACCTTGGGGAGATGGACCGGCTGCCGGGTCGCTTCGATGTGGTCAACATCAAGCTCGATAAATGCGGCGGCCTCACCGAGGGCCTGCGCATGGCCGCGCGCGCGAGAGAGATGGGGCTGAAAGTGATGGTCGGCAACATGGCCGGCACCAGCCTGGCGATGGCGCCGGCCTTCGTGCTTGGGCAACTGTGCGACGTCGTCGATCTCGACGGCCCCACCTTCCTGGTACGCGACCGCGTGCCAGGCGTGCGCTATGCCGCCGGGCTGGTCAGCTGCGGCGATGAAGTGTGGGGCCCGGCGCAGGCCGTCGACGCGTGAGCGCGCTGGCCGAGAAAACCTGGTTCGGCCAGCCGCGCGGGTTGACCATCCTGTTCCTGACCAACATGTGGGAACTGTTCTCCTACTACGGCATGCGCACGCTGCTGGTCTATTACATGACCAAGCAGTTGCTGTTCGCCCAGGAGAAGGCCTCTTTCATCTATGGAACCTATACCGCGCTGGCGTACTTCACGCCGATTCTCGGCGGCGCCATCGCCGACCGCTGGCTTGGCAAGCGTAATGCCGTAGTGCTTGGCGGCAGCATCATGGCGTTCGGCCATTTCGCGATGACCTTCGAGCCGCTGTTCTACCTCGGCCTGGCGACCATCGCATTCGGCAACGGCCTGTTCCTGCCGAGCCTGCCCAGCCAGATCAACGACCTCTACCGCGCCGACGATCCGCGCCGCGGCCGTGCCTACAACGTCTACTACGTCGGCGTGAACATCGGTGGCTTTCTCGCACCGCTGGTATGCGGCACGCTCGGTGAGGTCTATGGCTGGCACTACGGCTTTGGCGCGGCCGGCATCGGCATGTTCGCCGGCTTGATGATCTACGTGTTCGGGCACGGCTACTTGCCGCCCGAATTGCCGCGCACGCTGCCAGTGGCCGCTGCCTCCGCCGAAAATACCGGCAAGCGCGGGCTGTGGTGGCTGTTGCTTGGCGTGGGCTGTGCGGTGACGGTATTCCGCAGTGCCTACGAACAGATCGGCAACACGCTGGCCTTGTGGATAGACAGTGGCGTGGATCGCAGCTGGGGCGGGATGGTGATTCCGATGACCTGGTTCCAGGCGCTCAATCCGCTGTTGGTCATCACCATGACGCCGCTCCTGCTCGCACACTGGCGTCGCCGCGCCGAGGCCGGGCGCGATACGCCGCCGGCCCGGCGCATGGCCATCGGCGCGCTGATCGTCGCCGCCGCCTATGCCTTGCTCGCAGCCGTGGCCGGCGGCACTGGCGGCGCGCTGGCGGGCTGGCCATGGCTGCTGGCGTTCTTCCTGATCCTCACCTTCGGCGAGCTGTACATACTGCCGACCGGCCTGGGTCTGTTCGCCAAGCTCGCGCCGCCGCGCCTGGGCGCCACCACCGTTGCTGCCTGGTTCCTCACCATCTTCACCGGCAGCCTGGCCGCCGGATTGGTCGGTACCTTGTGGAGCAAGACGAGCCACGCCGCATTCTTCCTGCTGCTGGCTGGCCTGGCGCTGTGTGCTGCCGGCTTGCTGTGGCGGCTCGACCGCCCTATCCAGCGGCTTTCCTGATCTGCAACCCACGGAGGCACGAGCATGCCGCGTTCCCTTCTTCCTGCGCTTGCCCTCGTTATCGCCGCGCTGGCGTCGGCCACCGCCTTTGCCGCGCCACCGGCGCACTACGACCTGATCATCCGCAACGGCGTGGTCTACGACGGCACCGGCGCGCCCCCGCGCCATGTAGACGTGGCAGTGAACGGTGATCGCGTTGCTGCGTGGTTGCCGCCCGGCAGCGGCGCCGCCAAGCAAGTCGTCGACGCGAAAGGGCAGGCAGTCGCGCCCGGCTTCATCAACATGCTCAGCTGGGCCAACGAATCGCTGATCGCCGATGGCCGCGGCATGAGCGACACCAAGCAGGGCGTCACCCTGGAGGTCTTCGGCGAAGGCTGGTCCATGGGCCCGTACAACGCGGCGATGAAGGCCGAGGCGCTGAAGCAGCAGGGCGACATTCGTTACCCGATCGAATGGACCAGCCTCGGCCAGTATCTCCAATACCTGGAAAAACGCGGCGTCACGCCGAACGTGGCTTCGTTCGTCGGCGCCACTACCGTGCGTATCCACGAGTTGGGCGAAGACGACGTCAAGCCGGATGCGGCGCAATTGGCGCGGATGCAGGCGCTGGTGCGCGCGGCGATGCGCGAAGGCGCGCTCGGTGTCGGCGGTTCGCTGATCTATCCGCCGGCTGCGTTTGCCGACAGCGCCGAACTGACGGCATTGGCACAAGCCGCAGCAGAATCCGGCGGCGGCTACATCGCACACATGCGCAGCGAGGCCGATCGCTTCCTCGAAGCGCTCGACGAGACCGTGGCCATCGCCCGCGCCACTGGCCAGCGCGCCGAGGCGTATCACCTCAAGGCGGCCGGCGAGAAGAACTGGCCGAAGATGGCGCAGGCGATCGAGCGGATCAACGCGGCCCGTGCCGAGGGCCTGCAGGTCAGCGCCGACATGTACACCTACACCGCCGGCGCGACGATGCTGGCCGCCTGTCTGCCGCCGTGGGTACAGGCCGGCGGCCAGGACGCGATGATCGCGCGGCTCAAGGACCCGGCAACCCGCAAGCGCGTGACCGCCGAGATGCGCGACCCCAAGGTTGGATGGGAAAACCTCCGCCTGCTGGCGGGAAGCGACGAGCGGGTGCTGCTGCTGGGCTTCAAGCGCGATGCGTTGAAGCCGCTCTCGGGCAAGACCCTGGCGCAGATTGCGCGCGAGCGCGGCCGCTCGGCCGAGGACACGGTGATGGACCTGATCATCGAGGACGACTCGCCGGTCAGTGCCGCGTTCTTCCTGATGAGCGAGGAGAACGTGGAGCTCGGCCTGAAGCAACCGTGGGTGAGCCTGGGCTCGGATGCGGAATCCTCCGCGCCGGAAGGCGTGTTCCTGAAGTCGATCTCGCATCCGCGTGCCTACGGCAACGTCGCGCGCTTCCTTGGCCACTACGTCCGCGACCGCAAGTTGATGCCGCTGCAGGAAGGCATTCACCGACTCACCGGCCTGCCCGCAGCGAACTGGAAGTTGCGCGACCGCGGCTGCCTCGCGGTTGGCTGCCTTGCCGACGTGGTGGTGTTCGACCCGGCCGCGATCAACGACCGGGCGACCTATGAGAAGCCGCAGCAATACGCCACCGGCGTTAGCCAGGTTTTCGTCAACGGCGTGCAGGTCCTGCGCGATGGCGAACACACCGGGGCCAAGCCGGGCCGGGTGGTGCGGGGGCCCGGCTGGCAGGGCGGAAATTGAAATAGTTTTCCGAATAAGTTGACAATTCTCTGATTAGGATCATTATCCCCAATCAGGATGTGTGCCGTCTTCCGCGACTGAACCTGCTGCGCCGCTTCGTTGCCTGGGGAAACAGACATGAACGCGCTCCACTCCGTACGACCGTGGTATCGCTCCACCTTGTTCCTCGCCGTCTCCGGCGCCCTGGCCTGGTCCAGCGCGAGCCCGCCTGCGATCGCCGCCGAGACCGCCGCCGAAGCGTTGGCACCGGCTGACGCCGCCTCCAACCCCACTACGCTCGACACAGTGGTGGTTACCGCCAACAAACGCTCCGAGAACGTGCGCGAGATCGGCGCTTCAATCAGCGTAGTCGGCGAGCGCCAACTGGAGAACATCGGCGCCAATTCGCTAGCCGATTACGCCAGCCTGATTCCTGGCCTGCAGGTGCAGGACGGCGGCGCCCCCGGGCTCACCACGGTTGCCCTGCGTGGCATCTCGCCGCTCTCCTCCGGCGCCACCGTGGCCACCTACATCGATGAAGTGCCGGTGGGTTCCAGCGGCGTCTACCAGAGCGCCAACTCGTTGTCGCTGGACCTGCTGCCCTACGACATCAACCGTGTAGAAGTGCTGCGCGGACCGCAAGGCACCCTGTACGGCGCAGGTGCGATCGGCGGCTTGCTCAAGTACGTCACCCGCGCACCGGAAGTCTCCGGCGATGAATTCCGCATCGGTGCCGGCTACGGCGCGGTCGATAATGGTGACACCGCCTGGAAGGTCCGCCTCGGCGCCAGCGTGCCGCTGAAGCAGGACCGCCTGGGCCTGCGC
>DATCVI010000192.1:0-38780 GCA_036566925.1 Stenotrophomonas sp. | reverse complement strand
CCCAGGTGGCGGAATTGGTAGACGCACTAGTTTCAGGTACTAGCGGGTAAAACCGTGGAGGTTCGAGTCCTCTCCTGGGCACCAGCAGTTCAAAAAAAAACACCGCCTTTTGGGGCGGTGTTTTTTTTTGAACTGCTGGTGCCGGGCCTCGTTGCCTTCCTATCCCCTGCGGCTGTCGCCGCGGCCCCCTTAACAGAAGGGGGGGCTGTTAGGGCTGTTGGGTCTGCGCCCACGGCGCTGTGCCCTTGCTTCTTCTGGCTGGGGAAGATGCGTCGGCACCGGCTGGTGCTCTTCTCACACCTGCGCGACCTTCCCTCGGGCGTTCGGGGCCGTGCCCTTGCCCGGGGGCGTTGGGCGACAGGACGTCGCCCAAACGAGCCCCGCATGGATGCAGATCTTGGCGTCCCCCGGGCAAGGGCACGGCGTCGAACGCCGCACGGAAAAACAAAGAGTCAATCTCAGGAAACCCAAATAAAAAAGCCCCGCCTTGCGGCGGGGCCCGGGCGGGGCTTGGGGAGGGAGAGCTCGCTCCGCCCGGTGGAGGTGCGCCGCGGAGCGAACTCCGCGACGCGAGTGGCTAGTGGCCGCCGGCGGCAGCGGCGCCACCCGCGCCGGCACCGAACGGCGGCTTGGCCAGCCACAACAACGCGATGATCGCCAGGAACGTCCAACCCAGCAGGTAGAAGATGTCGTTGAATCCCATCTGCGATGCCTGGTGGTTGATCATGTTGTTCAACACCGCCGCGCCGTGCTGCAGGTCGCCACCGCCGGCCGCCAACACTTGCTCGCGGATGCCCGGCTCATAGATGGAAATGTGCTCGGACAGGTGCGCGTGATGCTCGATCGTGCGCCGCGACCACAGGTAGGTGGTCAGTGAGGCGGCGAAGCTGCCGCCCAGGGTGCGCAGGAAGGTCGCAAGGCCAGAGCCCGAAGCGATCTCGCGCCCGTCCAGGTCCGAAAGCAGTATCTGCAGCACCGGCATGAAGAACAACGCCACGCCCACGCCCATCACCAGCTGGATCATCGCCACGTGCTGGAAGTCGACCTGCAGGTTGAAGTTCGATCGGTAGAAGCTGGTGAACGACATGAAGATGAAGGCGATGCTCGCCAGCATCCGCAAGTCGAAACGCAGGGCGTATTTGCCCACGAACGGGGTCAGGATCACCGGCAGGATGCCGATCGGCGCAGTCGCAAGACCGGCCCAGATCGCGGTATAGCCCATGTCGCGCTGCAACCATTGCGGAATCAGCAGGCTCACGCTGAAGAACGCCGCATAGGCGACCACCATGGCCAGCGTGCCGGCGCGGAAGTTGCGGTGGCGGAATAGCCGCAGGTCGACGATCGGGTCGTTGTCGGTCAGCTCCCAGATCACGAACACCACCAGCGCCACCGCCGCCACGCAGGCCAGCACGATGATGAGGCTGGAATGGAACCAGTCTTCGTCATTGCCCAGGTCGAGCACCAACTGCAACGCACCGACGCCGATCACCAGCAGGATCAGGCCAACGTAATCCATCTTCGGCCGCTCGACTTGCTCGGGCCGATGCCGAAGCTGCGAGCCGACGATCGAGCTGGCCAGGATGCCGAGCGGGACGTTGATCAGGAAGATCCATTCCCAGCTGTAGTTGTCGGTGATCCAGCCGCCGAGGATCGGCCCGGCGATTGGCGCGACGACGGTGATCATCGCCAACAGCGCCAGCGCCTGGCCGCGCTTTTCGCGTGGATAGATCGACACCAGCAGGCTTTGGGTGATCGGGTACATCGGGCCGCAGACAAACCCTTGCAGCGCGCGCGAGACCACCAGCATGCCCATGCTCTGGGCCAGGCCGCACAGCAGCGACGCCAGGGTGAACGCCAGGGTCGACCATACGAACAGCTTGGTCTCGCCGAAGCGGCGCGACAGGAAGCCGGTCAGCGGCAGCGCAATGGCCATGCTGACCGCGAACGAGGTGATGACCCAGGTCGCCTGCTGCGAGCTGGCGCCGAGGTTGCCGGCGATGGTCGGCAGCGAGACGTTGGCGATGGTGGTGTCGAGCACCTGCATGAACGAGGCCATCGCCAGGCCGATCGTGCACAACACCACGTTCGGCGGGCGGAAGCCGGCCGCTGCGGGGGCGGCCGGTGCCCCCGGTACGCCGGGGGCGGCGGGAGCTTGCGCGGACATCGTGGATCAGCCCTTGCTCTGGGCCTGCGAAGGCAGGTTGGCCTGGATGATGCGGTGAATGTCGGCGTCGGCATCCTTGAGCTGCTGGGCGTAGACGTCGGTGTCGAACAGCGCGCCCTTGGCCAGCTGCGTCGGCAACACGCTGCCCTTCTGGTCGTGCAAGTTGACGTCGACCTTCATCGACAAACCGATCCGCAACGGATTTTCCTTCAGCTGCTGCGGATCGACGGCGATGCGGACCGGCACGCGCTGCACGATCTTGATCCAGTTACCGCTGGCGTTCTGCGCCGGCAGCAGCGAGAACGCGCTGCCGGTGCCCAGGCCAAGGCTGTCGATCTTGCCCTTGTACTTCACGCCACCGCCGTACAGGTCCGAGCGCAGCTCCACTTCCTGGCCCAGGCGCATGTGCTTGAGCTGGGTTTCCTTGAAGTTGGCTTCCACCCACACCTGCTCCAGCGGTACCACCGCCATCAGCACCGCGCCGGGCTGCACGCGCTGGCCGACCTGCACCGAGCGCCGTGCCACGTAGCCGGACACCGGCGCCAGGATCGCGCTGCGGGCGTTGTTGAGATGGGCCTGGCGCAGCTGCGCGGCGGCGGCCTGGACGTCGGGCTGGGTCGCCACGACGGTGTCGTCCACCAGCGCGCGGCTGGTCTCGAACTTCTCGCGCGAGCCACTCAGCGCCGCTTCGGCAGCTGCCAGTTCGTCGCGGGCGTGGGCCAGCTCTTCGTTGGAGATCGCGCCGCTGGCGGCGAGGTCCTTGCGCCGGGCGAAGTCGGCGCGCACGCGCTCAAGTGCAACCTGGCGCGCGTTCAAATCGGCCTGGGAGGCTTCGACGCTGCGGTACAGGCCGCGGACCTGGCGCACGGTGCGGGCTAGGTTGGCTTCGGCCTGCTGCAGCGCGACCTCGGTGTCGGCCGGGTCCAGCTGCACCAGCAACTGGCCGCGCTCCACGCGCATGCCGTCTTCGGCGCCGATGCTGACCACGGTGCCGGGCACCAGCGGGGTGATCTGCACCTGGTTGCCTTGCACGTAGGCATCGTCGGTGTCTTCGAACCAACGGCCGTACATGAAATACCAGACCGTTACCGCGGCGATCAGGACGATCACCAGGACGGCGAGCAGGCGCAACAGCTTGCCGCGCTTGCTGCCCGCGGCGGGAGTCGGAGGAGTGGGGGTGGGCTGGCTCATGATGGGGCTCTATCAGGAATTCGGAATGGCGGTGTCGGGATTCGCGGCGGCGGCGGGCACGGCGGCGGGCTGCGGCGCGAAGCCGCCACCCAATGCCTGGCGCAACTTCACCGAGGCCAGGATCTGGTCGGACTGCAGCGCGGTCATGCGCTGCTGGGCCACCAGCAACTGTTCTTCGACGCTCAGCACTTCGAGGAAGCTGCCGATGCCGGCGCGGTAGCGTTGCTGGGCCAGCGCATAGGCCGCCTCGGCGGTCTTCAGCGCTTCGGCCTGCGACTGCGCGCGTGCCTGCAGCGAACGCACGGCGTTGACCTGGTCGGCAACCTCGTGCAGCGCGCCGACGATCTTCTGGTTGTAGTCGGCGACCGCCAGGTCGTAGGCGGCATCCTTGCCGGACAGGTTCGCGCGCAGGCGGCCGCCGTCGAAGATCGGCAGGCTGATGGCCGGGGCCAGCAGGCCGAACACCGACTGGCTCTTCAGTAGATCGCCGACATCGCTGGCGACCACTCCGCCGAGCGCGGTGATGTTGAAGCTGGGGTAGAACTTGGTCTTGGCCGAACGCACGTCCTTATCGGCTGCCTCGACGCGCCAGCGCGCGGCCACCACGTCCGGGCGGTGGCCCAGCAGTTCGCTCGGCAGCACGCTCGGCAATTGCGCCAGCAGCGGATCGGGCAAGTTCGGGCGCTGGATCTGCAGACCGCGATCGGGGCCCTGCCCCACCAACGCGGCGAGTGCGTTGCGGGCTTCGTCGATCTGCTGCTGCGCCGACTGTGCGCGCTGGGTGGCGGTGGGCACGCGTGCTTCGGCCTGGCGCAACTGCAGGTCGCTGTCGATGCCGGCGTTGCGGCGCTGGCGGGTCAGGTCGAGGGTCTTCTGCGCGCGCGCGAGCTCGTCGTTGGCCACATCCAGCAAGCGCCAGGCGTAGGCCAGTTCGGTATAGGTTTCAGTGATGGCCGCGGACAGGTTAAGGCGCGCGGCCTGGGCATCGACCTCGGCCGCATGCACCTGGTCCACCGCCGCTTCCCAGGCGGCGCGCTTGCCGCCCCACAGGTCCACGCCATAGCTGAAATCGAGCACGACCTGGGCGCTGCCGGCGTAGTGGCCGCCCATCTCGTCGCCCACCATCGATTCGGGCAACTGCAGGCCGGTGTAGCCGGGCGACAGCGACAGGCTCGGCTGGCGCGAGGCATTGGCCGAGCCGGCCTGGGCCCGCGCCGAGCGCAGGCGGGCATCGGCCGCGGCCAGGCTCGGGCTGTTGCGCAGGCCTTCGTCGATTAGGGCATCGAGCTGGGCGTCGCCGAACGCCTTCCACCAGTCGCTGGCCGGCCAATCGGCCGGGCTCAGGCCAGCCTGGCCGAGGGTTTGCTCGGCGTGCAGGCTGGCCGGGTCGTGCGGGCGGTCCTGCGGGGCCAGGCCGCGGCTGCTGGCACAGGCGGCCAGGGCCAGGGCCAGCAGGCCGATTGTCAGCGGGCGCAGTGCGCGGCCGGCTTTCGCAATATCAGGGGGCATGGGCGTCATGGGGAATTGAGGGAGTCGCGTACACGGGTCATCAGGGAAAGGAGTTGCTCGCGCTCGTCCGGGGTCAGATCGCGCAGGGCGTAGGCCATCGCCTTGTCGCCCCGCTGCTTGAGCTGCGTCCACATCTGCCGGCCTTCGTCGGTCATCACGATCTGCAGCGCGCGGCGGTCCTGGGCGTGCGGCTCGCGGCGCACGTAGCCGAGGGCCTCGAGCTTGTCGAGCAGGCGGGTGACCGCGCTCGGGGTCTGGTCCAGCGCCTGCGCCAGCTCGTTGGCGGTGCAGGGAGACTGCAGGGACAGGACCTTCAGGCCGACGTAGTGGCTGAAGCCGAAGTCCGGCAGCACGCCCTTCATCTCGGCGTCCAGTTCGCGCACCAGGCCATCGCGCACCTGGCGCAGCAGCAGGCCGAAGCTAGGCGGCATGGCGGGGTTGTCGGTGACGGGAAGACACTTCATGGCGACGTATTCTCTTCCGAATGGAATATTTGTCAACGCAAATATCTCACCTGGAAGTAAATGCAGCGTTTCACCCATGGGACACCGGGCGGGTGCCCCGCCCGGCTTGGCATCCCCGGCCGCATCCGGATAATCGACCGCCTTGCGCCCCCGGCTCCGCGGCGGCGCCTTCCACAGGTAACACCGTCGCATGACCGATCTGACCCGCCCCACGTTCCACGGTTTCGAACAGCTGCCCCTGCGCGAGTACGCCGAGCGCGCCTACCTCGACTATTCAATGTATGTCGTGCTGGACCGCGCCCTGCCCTTCCTGGGCGACGGCCTCAAGCCGGTGCAGCGGCGGATTGTCTATGCGATGAGCGAGCTCGGCCTCAACGCCGCCTCCAAGCCGAAGAAGTCCGCGCGTACCGTCGGCGATGTCATCGGCAAGTACCATCCGCATGGCGACAGCGCCTGCTATGAAGCGCTGGTGCTGATGGCGCAGCCGTTCTCCTATCGCTACCCGCTGATCGAAGGCCAGGGCAACTTCGGTTCCACCGACGACCCGAAGTCGTTCGCGGCGATGCGCTACACCGAATCGAAGCTGACCCCGATCGCCGAGGTCCTGCTGGGCGAGTTGGCCCACGGCACCGTGGACTGGGCGCCGAACTTCGACGGCACCCTGGACGAACCGTCGTGGCTACCGGCGCGGCTGCCGCACCTGCTGCTCAACGGCACCACCGGTATTGCGGTCGGCATGGCCACCGACGTGCCGCCGCACAACCTCAACGAAATCGTCAGCGCGCTCATCCGCCTGCTCGACGATCCGAACTGCGGCATCGCCGAACTGTGCGAGCACGTGCGCGGCCCGGATTACCCGACCACGGCCGAGATCATCACCCCGGCCGCGGACCTGCGCGCCCTCTACGAGACCGGCCACGGCAGCGTCCGCGCACGCGCCACTTTCCGCAAGGAAGGCGCCAACGTCATCATCGACGCCTTGCCCTACCAGGTCTCGCCGTCGAAGGTGATCGAGCAGATCGCCCAGCAGATGCGCGCCAAGAAGCTGCCCTGGCTGGAAGACATTCGCGACGAATCCGACCACCAGAGCCCGGTGCGGGTGGTGCTGGTGCCGCGTTCCAATCGCGTCGATGCCGACCAGCTGATGGGCCATCTGTTCGCCACTACCGACCTGGAGCGCAGCTACCGCGTCAATCTCAATGTCATCGGCCTGGATGGCCGGCCACAGGTCAAGAACCTCAAGCAGCTGCTGAGCGAGTGGCTGAACTTCCGCAGCGACACGGTGACCCGCCGCCTCAACCATCGCCTGCAGAAAGTCGAGCGGCGCATGCACCTGTTGGAAGGCCTGCTGGTCGCCTTCCTCAACCTGGATGAGGTGATCCACATCATCCGCACCGAGGAAGAGCCCAAGGCGGTGCTGATGCAGCGCTTCGGCTTGTCCGAGGAGCAGACCGAATACATCCTGGAAACCAAGCTGCGGCAGTTGGCGCGGCTGGAAGAAATGAAGATCCGCGGCGAGCAGGACGCGCTGGCCAAGGAACGCGAGCAGTTGCTGGCGGTACTCGGCAGCAAGACCCGTCTGCGCAAGATGATCAAGGACGAACTGACCGCCGACGCCAAGAAGTTCGGCGATGCGCGCCGCTCGCCGCTGGTCTCGCGCCAGGCGGCGCAGGCGATCGATGAAACCGAGTTGGTGGCCAGCGAGCCGATGACGGTGGTGATCTCGGAGAAGGGTTGGATCCGCGCGGCCAAGGGCCATGAGGTCGACCCGGCCGGGATGTCCTACCGCGATGGCGATGGCCTGCTCCAGGCGGTGCGTACGCGCAGCACGCAGCAGGTGGCGTTCCTCGATTCGGAAGGCCGCAGCTATTCGACGCTGGTGCATACGCTGCCTTCGGCGCGCGGCAACGGCGAGCCGCTGACGGGCAGGTTCTCACCGGCCTCGGGGGCGTCGTTCCAGGTCATGGCCAGTGGCGAGAACGACAGCCGCTTCGTGCTGGCCTCGTCCCACGGCTATGCCTTCGTGACCCGCTTCGAGAACCTCACCGGTCGCAACAAGGCCGGCAAGGCGATGCTGAACCTGACCCCCGGCTCGACGGTATTGCGGCCGGCGGCGGTGGCCAAGGTGGAGACCGACCGGATTGTCGCGGTTACCAGCGCCGGCAATCTGCTGGCCATTCCTGCCTCGGACTTGCCGGAGCTGGACAAGGGCAAGGGCAACAAGCTCATCGAGATTCCGAAGGCCAAGCTATCCACCGAGCGCGTGGTGGCGGTGGCGGCGGTGTCGCCCGGCAATACGCTGCTGGTGCGCAGTGGCGCGCGGACCATGAACCTGTCTTTCAAGGATCTGGACGCGTATCTGGGTGCGCGTGCGACGCGCGGGCATTTGTTGCCGCGTGGCTGGCAGAAGGTGGATGGGTTGGATGTTGAGTGAGTTCGCGCTTGCTTGACTGATGGTTCTGCGCGAGTGTTGGGGAGGAGAAGAAAAAGAGCGCCCTTTGGGCGCTCTCGAAAGCCACGCTTTCGGGCGTCGGTGCTATCTCACTCGGAGACTGCGCCCTTGCCGTCGAGCTTCGACGCCTGGTACAGCTCCAGGCCGATTCGCTTGATCAGGCTCAGCTGCTGCTCGAGCCACCAGGCGTGGTCTTCCTCGGTGTCCTGGAGCTGCTTCAGCAGCATGTCGCGGCTGACGTAGTCGCGGTGTTGTTCGCACAGTTTCATCGCGGCGGCGAGGTTCGCCCGCACTTCGTATTCGACCGCCAGGTCACGCTCCAGCATTTCGACCACGGTCTTGCCGGGTTCGAACGGTAGCGGCCGCATGTCCGGGTCGCCTTCCAGGAACAGGATGCGGCGCAGGATCGCGTCGGCGTGCTCGGTCTCTTCTTCCATCTCGTGGCCGATGCGCTCGTACAGCGCCTTCAGGCCCTGGTCTTCGTAGCGCCGCGAATGCAGGAAATATTGGTCGCGCGCGGCCAGCTCGCCACGCAGCAGCTGCTTGAGGCATTCGACGACTTCGGGTTGGCCTTTCATGGCGGACTCCTGGGGGATGCAATGGCCGGCATGGTGCCGCATTCGCCGCGGCCGCGTTCTAATCGGAATCAGTATCAGTTGGGCTGCCCTCCCCTGGCCCGATCGCCGGCATACAATCGGGGCTGATCCTGGGGGACTGACTCATGCGCAAGGGTACGGGGCGCTGGTTGTTACGCGCGGGCATCGTCGTGGCGGTTGTGGTCCTGCTGGTGGCGCTTGCGCTGTGGCTGGCGTTGCGCGGCAGCCTGGCAGACCTGGACGGTGAACACGCCCTGCCCGGCCTGGCGGCACCGGTGAAGATCGAGCGCGACGCGCTGGGCGTGGTCACCATCGAGGCGGGCAGCGAGGCCGATGCGATGCGTGCACTCGGTTACGTCCATGCGCAGGAGCGTTACTTCGAGATGGACTTGATGCGGCGCGTGGCCGCCGGCGAACTGTCCGAACTGTTCGGCCCGGCCGCGGTGGACACCGACAAGCAGAACCGCGTGCATCGGCTGCGCGCGCGCGTGGACGGACAGCTCGATACCGCGCTCGGTGCGCAGCGGCAGATTCTCGACGCCTATCGCGAGGGTGCCAATGTCGGCCTCGGCGCGCTGCGCGCGCGACCGTGGCCTTACCTGCTGCTGCGGCAGACACCGCGCGCCTGGGCGTTGGACGATTCGATCCTGGTAGCGCTGGCGATGTATGGCGACCTGCAGGACAACCGCAATCGCGGCGAGCTGGCTTTGGCGCGCTTGCGCGAGGTGATGCCGGCAGCGCAATACGCGCTGATCGCCCACGACGGGTCTTCCTGGGACGCCCCGCTGCTGGGCGCACCGCGCGGCGATGCCGTCCTTCCGGACGCGGCGACACTGGACCTGCGCAAGCAGGCCACGCGCGCGCCGGCTGTGGTTGCGACACCGGCAGCCGAGGTGGTCGGCAGCAACAACTTCGCGGTTGATGGCGCACTCACGGCCGATGGCCGCGCGATCCTCGCCGACGATATGCACCTGGGTTTGCGTGCCCCAAATATCTGGTTCCGCGTCCGCTTGCGCTACCCCGATCCGCGCGCGCCGGGCGGGCACGTCGATGTATCCGGCTTCAGCCTGCCCGGGGTCCCGGCGATCATCGTCGGCAGCAATGGCCATGTGGCGTGGGGCTTCACCAACAGCTATATCGATACCGCCGATTACGCACGGTTGCCGCCCGGCAACGAGGCGCGGCTGCGCGAGTTCGATGAAACCCTCCAGGTGGCCGGGGCGGCGCCGGTGTCGTTCAAGGTGCGCGAAAGCCAGTGGGGCCCGGTGCTGGAGCAGGAGGCCGATGGCAGCTTGCTGACGCTGCGCTGGGCCGCGCAGTTGCCCGGTGCGGTGCGCCTGGATTTCATCGACATGGCGCGCGCCGGCAACCTCGACCAGGCATTGGCAGTGGCCGACCGTGCCGGTATCCCGGCGCAGAACCTGGTGCTGGCCGATCGCAGCGGGCGCATCGCCTGGCGCGTGATCGGCGCACGCCCGGATCGCGGTCCCGGCTGCCAGCCCGGCCGCATCGAGCGCGACCCCACTGCGGCGCCGCTTGCCGGCGAGCTGGTTTGCGCGCCCTGGCCGCTGCGCACCGACCAGGCGCCAAGCCTGATCGACCCGCCCGAGCATCGCCTGTGGACAGCCAACAACCGCATCGTCGACGACGCCACTCTGGCAGTGGTCGGCAATGCCGGCTACGACCTCGGCGCGCGTGCGCGGCAGATTCGCGATGATCTGTACGCGCGCGAACGCTTCAGCGAACGCGACCTGCTGGCGATCCAGCTCGACGATCGTGCCTTGTTCCTGCAGCGCTGGTGGCCCTTGCTGCGGCAAGTGGTGGAGAACAGCGAAGATCCGGCGCTGCGCCGAATCGAAGTCGCTACCCGGCAATGGGAAGGTCGTGCGTCGGTCGGCTCGGTCAGCTATCGCGTGGTGCGCGCCTTCCGCGACCAGGTGCTCGATCGCATCCAAGGTGGCCTGACTGCCGAGGCGCAGGCGCAGCTGGGCGATGCCTACCTGCCGCCACCGCGCACCCAACTGGAGGGTGTGGCCTGGCCGATGCTCAAGCAACGGCCGCCGCACTTGCTGCCGCAGGCTTACTTGCCTGCGGCCGGCAAAGACACGGACGCGCCGGCCCATTCAATGCCGCAACGTTTCGGCAGCTGGGATGCCCTGCTGGTCGACGCCGCGCGCCAGGCCGAGCGCGAGCTCACGGCCAAATCGCCGGACCCGGCAGGCTGGACCTGGGGTGCCCGCAACACCAGCGCGATCTGCCACCCGATCTCACGTGCGCTACCGGGCTTCCTGCGCCCCACCCTGTGCATGCCCGCCGAGGCGCTGCCCGGCGATCGCGACATGCCGCGTGTGCAGGGGCCGTCATTCGGCGCATCCGAACGCATGGTGGTCTCGCCCGGGCATGAAGACCAGGGCTACATCCACATGCCGGGTGGGCAAAGCGGCCATCCGCTGTCGCCGTTCTGGGGGGCCGGCCACGCCGACTGGGCGGAAGGTCGGCCGACGCCGTTCCTGCCGGGTCCGGCGGTGCACGTGCTGGTACTGAAGTAGTTTGCGGCGAATCGCGGGAGCTAAAGCTGAGCGATAGCGCTCAGGCCACTGCGCTCGGCGCGGTGCATAGGCGCGCATCGCGCAGCGCCAATTGCTTGCCCAGGCCGTACCCGGCGACCAGCAAGGCAAAGACCACGCAGATTGCGAGGAACACTGCCCGTTGTCGTAGATCTTTCAGGCCCATGCCGCCCCAACAGAGAAACGCGCCGACGAGATAGAGAACATCCTGACGTAGCGCCAGAACAAGAAAAATCAGGGCGGAAACCAACAATGCGGCCGAAAAGTTTGGCCGGAACGCGCTTGGACTATTCATGCCAATCCTTGCTGGGAAACGCCGGCGCCCGCGGTGGGACGCCGGACTGAACTTCACCTCGGCAGGCGGCACTGCAGATTATCGCGCAACGCCATATCCTTCCCGACCATATAACCGAAGGCGATTACGCCACCCAGGAGCCCAAGCAGCATCGGATTGCCACCACTTACCTGCTCAATCTCGAATGGCTCAAGCTCCCTGATTTCGTTCTCCATCACTCTCTCTCCCTAGCAAGCGTTGTTGGCGTAATAGCCGAGTGCAAGCACGGCAGCGAACGCTGGGCATATGACTGCAGTAGAAAAAATACGCTTCGATTCAGAGGACATCGCGCCACCACAGACCTGCGCGACCTCTTGGTCAGTCAACTCCCTCATACCCGCTCCTTCTCGTTAGCTCACGCAGACTGAACTTACAGTGCCCGCAAAGGTTTGGCCGGCAGAATTAGTCATAAGTGCACGAGCCGTGGATTGTTCTCACGGCAGTTAGCGATATTGAGCCGCGACTGAAGTAAGCAGGACCTCCTTACCCTGCCAACGCCTGCTCATGCACCCCCGCCACAGCGCGACCGGAGGGGTCGGCCATGGTCGCGAAACTCGCATCCCACGCTATGGCCGCCGGTGAAGAGCAGGCAATCGACTTGCCGCCGGGCACGGTTTCGGCGGCGGCGTGGCTCGGGAAGAACTGCTCGAACAGGTGGCGGTAGTAATAGGCCTCCTTGGTCTGCGGCGGGTTGTGCGGGAAGCGGCGCTCGGCCGCGCTCAGCACGCGGTCACTGATCTGCGCTTCGGCGTGCGCCTTCAGCCCGTCGATCCAGCCGTAGCCGACACCGTCGGAGAACTGCTCCTTCTGCCGCCACAGGATTGAATCGGGCAAGTAGCCAGCGAAGGCCTCGCGCAATACCGCCTTCTCGATCCGTCGCGAGCCATCGGCGCGGGCGCCGACCATCTTCTGCGCGGCGTCCATGCGCATGGCCACTTCCATGAACTCCACGTCCAGGAACGGCACGCGCGGCTCCACACCCCAGGCCATCATCGACTTGTTGGCGCGCAGGCAATCGTAGTTGTAGAGCGCATCGAGCTTGCGCACGAGTTCTTCGTGGAATTCGCGCGCGTTCGGCGCTTTGTGGAAATACAGGTAACCGCCGAAGATCTCGTCGCTGCCTTCGCCGGACAGCACCATTTTCACGCCCATCGCCTTGATGCGCCGCGCCAGCAGGAACATCGGCGTGGAGGCGCGGATGGTGGTGACGTCATAGGTCTCGATGTGGCGGATCACTTCCGGCAAAGCATCCAGGCCTTCTTCGAAGGTGTATTCGAAGCCGTGGTGCACGGTGCCGAGCGCTTCGGCGGCGATGGCCGCGGCGGCCAGGTCGGGCGAGCCCTTGAGGCCGATCGCGAACGAATGCAGGCGCGGCCACCAGGCTTCGACCTGGTCGTTCTCCTCCACCCGGTGACGGGCGTAACGCGCGGCAACTGCGGCGACGAGCGAGGAATCCAGGCCGCCGGACAGCAGCACGCCGTAGGGCACGTCGGTCATCAGCTGTCGATGCACGGCGCGTTCGAAGGCTTCGCGCAATTCCTGCAACGAGACCTCGACGCCTTCTACGGCGGCGTAGTCGCGCCAGGGGCGCTCGTAGTAGCGCACCAGCTCGCCGCTGGCAGTGTCGAAATAATGCCCGGGCGGAAATTGCGCCACGTCGGCGCAATCTTCGCTCAGCGCCTTCATTTCCGAGGCCACGCGCAGGCGCCCTTCGCCATCGTGTCCCCAGTACAACGGGCAGACGCCCATCGGGTCGCGCGCGATCAGCGCGCTGCCGCGGGCGGCGTCCCACAGGGCGAAGGCGAAGATGCCGTTGAGGCGGTTGAGGAACGAGGCCGGGGTGTCTTCGCGATACAACGCATTGATCACTTCGCAGTCCGAGCCGGTCTGGAAGGCATAGGGCTGGCGCAGTTCGGCCTTCAGTTCACGGTGGTTGTAGATTTCGCCGTTGACCGCCAGGGCCAGCTCGCCGTCGTCGGACAGCAACGGCTGCGAGCCGCCGGCCGGGTCGACGATGGCCAGGCGCTCATGCACCAGGATCGCGCCCTGCCCGGCGTGCACGCCGCTCCAGTCCGGACCCCGGTGGCGTTGCCGCTGCGAGCGGTCCAGCGCCTGGCGGCGCAACGCGCCGGCGTCGTCGCCGGGTTGCAGATCGAAGATGCCGAAGATTGAACACATGGTGCGGAGCTCCTGGATTGTCGGGAAAACGGCGGTGGCTCCCTCGACCGGCCAACCTGGATACGGAACGCGCGGGCAATAAAAAACCCGCATCGGCCGATGCGGGTTCTCTGGTCACTGGGCGTATGTTGCTTGCTTTGCCTAGTTGCAGGTCCGCATCGGCCGCGCACGATTATTCGTGCGCAGATTATTGCGGTTGTTGTTGGCAACGGTGGCGGGCAGGCGAAGCATGTAGCCGACGCTAACCGGTCGCGCGAGGCGGCGCAACCGTTTCGCGGGCAACCGTTCGCAGGCCGGCCTCACAGCAGGCGTTCGATCAGACGCTGGTACAGGTCGGGCAAGGCTTCCAGGTCCGCGACCGCGACGTGTTCGTCGACCTGATGGATGCTGGCATTGACCGGCCCCACCTCGATGCACTCCGCGCCCAGCGGCGCGATGAAGCGCGCGTCGGAGGTGCCGCCGCCGGTACTTTCTTCCGGCGCGGCACCGGCGAACTCGCCCAGCACCTCGCGCGCCACCGCACGCAGGCGGCCCTCCGGCGTATAGAACGGCTCGCCACTGCGATGCCAGCGCAGCTCGAAGTCGAGGCCGTGCCGCTGCAACAGCGCGTCGATCTCCGCTTCCAGGCGCGGCCCATCCCAATGCGGGTTGTAGCGCAGGTTGAAGGCGACCTGCAGTTCGCCGGGAATCACGTTGTTGGCCCCGGTACCGGCATGCACGTTGGATATCTGCAGGCTGGTGGGCGGGAAGCTCTCGTAGCCGTCATCCCAGTGCCGTGCGGTCAACTCGGCCAGCGCCGGCGCCGCCAGGTGGATCGGGTTGCGCGCCTTGTGCGGATAGGCAACGTGGCCCTGCACGCCCTTCACCGTCAAATTGCCGGACAGGCTGCCGCGGCGGCCGACACGCAGCAGGTCGCCGAGCCTGGCGGTCGAAGACGGCTCGCCCGTGATGCACCAGTCGATGCCCTGGCCGCGCTCGCGGAACAGCTGCGCGACCCGACGCACGCCATCGATGGCATCGCCTTCCTCGTCGGAGGTGAGCAGTACGGCCAGTGTGCCGGCATGCTGCGGATGGGCGGCGACATAGCGCTCGGCCGCGACCACGAAGGCGGCGACGCTGCCTTTCATGTCGGCTGCGCCACGCCCGTACAGCAGCCCGCCGCGAACCTGCGGCGCGAACGGATCACTGGCCCAGGCCTCGCGCGGGCCCGTCGGCACCACGTCGGTGTGGCCCAGCAGCACCAGCACCGGCGCGCCCTGCCCATGTGTGGCCCAGAGATTGTCGACTTCGCCCAGGCGCAGGTGTTCGCAGGCAAAACCGGCACGGGTCAGGCGCTCGGCAATCAAGGCCTGGCAGCCGGCATCGTCGGGGGTGACCGAAGGGCGGGCGATCAGATCGCAGGTGAGTTGCAGGACGTCGGACATATCAGCCGACGCCGAAGCGCTTCTTGAAACCGTTGTCGCTGAAGCCCTGGCTCAGCTCGCCGTCGTCGGTCACCACGACCGGCCGGCGGATTAGTTGCGGGTGCTCGCGCAACAGCAGTTTCCATTCGGCCTCGCTGCCCGGTGTCTTGCGGTTCTCCGGCAGCTGCCGCCAGGTGGTCGACGACTTGTTGACCAGCGTATCGAAGCCGCCGGCCTTGCCCGCCCAATCGACCAGTGTCTCTGGCGAGGGCTTGTGCTCGCGGTAGTCGACGAAGCGATAGGCGACGCCGAAGCGATCGAGCCACTTCGTCGCCTTCTTGCAGGTGTCGCAGTTCTTCAAGCCATAAAGGGTGGTGGCCATGCAAGGCTTACTCGGCCAGGCCGCGCAGCAGGTCGTTGACGCTGGTCTTGGCGCGCGTCTTGGCATCGACCTGCTTGACGATCACCGCGCAATACAGCGAGTGGCTGCCATCCTTGGCCGGCAGCGAGCCGGACACCACCACGCTGTACGGCGGCACGTAGCCGTAGCTGATCTCGCCGGTGGCGCGGTTGTAGATGCGGGTGCTCTGGCCGATGAACACGCCCATGCCGATCACGCTGTGGTGGCCGACCACCACGCCTTCCACCACCTCGGAGCGCGCGCCGATGAAGCAATGGTCTTCGATGATCGTCGGGCTGGCCTGCAGCGGTTCGAGCACGCCGCCGATGCCGGCGCCGCCGGACAGATGGCAATGCTTGCCCACCTGCGCGCACGAACCCACCGTGGCCCAGGTGTCGACCATGGTGCCCTCGCCCACGTGCGCACCGATGTTGGTGAAGCTCGGCATCAGTACCACGTCCTTGCCGAAGTAGCTGCCACGCCGCGCGATCGCGCCGGGCACCACGCGCACGCCGGCCTTGCGGAAGTTGGCCTCGCCATAGCCGGCGAAGCGCGATTCGACCTTGTCCCAGAACGGCGCCGGACGCCCTTCCACCACCGCCATCTCGTTGACGCGGAAGTACAGCAGCACCGCCTTCTTCAACCATTCGTTGACCTTCCAGCCGCCATGGCCGTCCGGCTCGGCGACGCGGAACTCGCCGCTTTCCAGGCCATCGATGACGCGACCAACGATTGGCTTGGTGGAGCCTTCGACCTCATCCGGCGTCAGCGCCGCACGCCGCTCGAACGCGCTCTCGATGGTGAACTTCAGCTCTTCGTGTCCCGGCACCGGCGGCTTGTGCAGGCTCTTGCGCGCCGGCGCCGCGGGCTTGGCGGCGACCGGCTTGGCAGGCGCCGACTTGGGGGCGGCCTGCTTGGCCGGTGCCGGCTTCGTGGCGGGCGCCTTGGCGGTCTTCTTCGGGGCGGGCTTGCTGGCCATGGGAATGCGATCTCCGGAAAATCACTGGGGGTCAAGGCAGGACGTCAACGCCTCGCGCAATGCCGCGCGCGAGGCGTCGGGCAGCGGCTGGTCGTGCTCGTCGGTAATCTGGAATTGGTCTTCGGCGCGCTCGCCGAACGTGGCGATGCGGGCGTCGTGGACGCGCAGATGCTGGCTGCGCAATACCTGCGCTACGTCGGCCAGCAGGCCCGGGCGATCGGGCGCGACCAGGCTCAGGCGAGTGCGGCGGCCGCCGGCGCTGTCGTTGAAATCGATGCGCGGGGCGAAGCGGAAATGCCGCAACTGCCGCGGCACTACCCGCCGCGAGGGCCGCAGCCGCTGCAAGTCGCCAGCCAGGGCCTCGCGCAACGCGACGGCCAGGTGCTCCGGCTCGCCATCGGCAAAGCTGTCGGCCGGCAGCACTTCGAAGGTATCGAAGATTGCCGCGTTCGGCGCATCCAGCACGCGCGCACGGTGGATCCCGTAGCCCTTGCGGTCGAGTGTCATGACGATCGCGGCGAACAGGCCGTCGCGGTCGGGCGAGTACACGAATACTTCCAGCGCGTCGTTGTCCGGTGCGGCGCGGCGCGCCTTCACCAGGGTGCCGCCGATCTCGACCTCGGTCAGCGAGGTCGCCTGCCAGGCCAGTTGCTCGGGGCGGAAGCGCAGGAAGCTTTCATCGGGCATGCCGGCGAACTGGCGGTCGATGGTGGCATCGTCCAGGCCCTGCACGTGCAACAGCGCGCGGGTGGACTGGCGAGCTTCGCGCAGCCGGTCTTCGCGCGGCGCCGGGTGTTCCAGGCCTTCGCGCAGCGCGCGCCGGCCGGCGAAATAGAGGTCTGCCAGCAGGCGGTCTTTCCAGGCGTTCCACAGCTTGGGGCTGGTGCCGGCGATGTCGGCGCAAGTCAGCAGGTACAGATAGTCCAGGCGTTCGCGGCTGCCGACCACGCTGGCGAAACGATGGATCACGTCCGGGTCGGAGATGTCCTGCTTCTGCGCGGTGACCGACATGCGCAGGTGCTGCTCGACCAGCCAGGCAACCAGTTCGGTGTCGCCTTCGCTGAGCTGGTGCGCCTGGCAGAACGCGCGTGCGTCGACCGCGCCGAGTTCGGAGTGGTCGCCGCCGCGGCCCTTGGCGATGTCATGGAACAGGCCGGCCAGCAGCAGCAGTTCGGGCTTGCGCAAGCGCGGCCAGACTTCATGCGCGATGGCGAAGCGTTCGTCGGCGCGGCCACTGGCGAACAGGGCGATGTTCCGCAGCACCATCAAGGTGTGCTGGTCCACGGTGTAGACATGGAACAGGTCGAACTGCATGCGCCCGGATACCTGGGCGAAGGCGGGAATCCACTGTCCGAGCACCCCGAGGCGGGCCATCCGCGACA
The DNA here is from genome assembly GCA_036566925.1 of Stenotrophomonas sp. Lineage (GTDB taxonomy): Bacteria > Pseudomonadota > Gammaproteobacteria > Xanthomonadales > Xanthomonadaceae > Stenotrophomonas_A. Next base: position 21,161 of record DATCVI010000192.1, on the reverse strand, counting down.
AGGTCTCAACCGCGCGCGGGCCGCGCAGCAGGCCGAGGAAACGTTCGCGCGCCAGCGCCGATGCCTGTTCGTAGGCGGGTAGCTTGGGCAGGTATTCGGCCAGCGCGCGGGCGGTGAGCGAATGCAGGCCACGCACCTCGCGGTGCGCCGCCCAGCTGGCGAACAGCGCAAACACCTGCAGCACGTCGCCAGCGGGCCATCGCGGGTCGTCGGCGGCCAGGTAGCCGCGGCGCAGCGAGAAACCCTCGCCCAACGCTTCGGGCACGGCCTCGCCATCGAACTGTTCTTCGAAGCGTTGCAGCAGGCGGTCGCTGATCCGCCGCACCAGACCGGCGCTGCGGTAGAAGCGCTGCATCATCTTCTCCACGCCCAGGCTCTCGGGATCGTCCGCGTAGCCCAGGCGCTGCGCCAGCGCCTTCTGGTAATCGAAGCGCAGGCGTTCTTCGGGCCGGTTGGCGACCAGGTGCAGGCCATAGCGCAGGCGCGCCAGTTCGCGGCGTTCGCGGCGCAGCGCGGCGGCTTCGTCCGGGCCGAGATGGCCCAGGCCGACGAGCGCGTCAAGGTTGTGCACGCCAAAGGCGCGCAACGCCATCCAGCCGAGCGTATGCAGGTCGCGCAGGCCGCCGGGGCCGTCCTTGAGGTCGGGCTCAAGGTTGTCGGCGGTGTCGCCAAAACGCTGGTGGCGCGCCTGCAGTTCTTCGCGCTTGGCGATGAAATATTCGCGCGGCGGCCACAGCCGTTCCGGCGCGATGGCCTCGCCGAGCGCGGCCACCGCGGCGGCATCGGCGGCCACCGGGCGCGATTCGATCAGCGCCGTCAGCACGGTCTGGTCGGCGCCGGCCACGGTGCATTGGGCCGGCGAACGCACCGCGTGGCTCACCGCCAGGCCGGCATCCCACAGCAGCGCGAACAGTCGCGCGATGGCAGCTTCCTGCGTTTGCTGTGCTTGCGGTTCGCCGAGCACCAGCACGTCGATGTCCGAGCGCGGAAACAGCTCGCCGCGGCCGTAACCGCCGACCGCATGCAGCGACAAGCCGGCGCCGGACGGAACGCAGCGGCGCCAGGCTTCGCGAATCAATTGATCGACCGCGCGGGCGCGCAGCGCAACCAGCCGGTCGATATCGTCGCCCTGGTCGAAACGCCGGCCCAGCCGCGCGTCGCCCTGCGCCAGCGATTGCCGTGCCTGCGCCGCCCACTCGCCATCGCCGGCGATGCCGGCCTCGGAAGGGGGCGCGTCAGGCAGGCTGCTCACGCCTGGCCGGGGTCGTTGGGCGACAGCGTCAGCACGTCCACGCCGTTCTCGGTGACGGCCACCATGTGCTCCCATTGCGCCGACAACTTGCGGTCCTTGGTCACCACGGTCCAGCCGTCGGGCAGGACCTTGGCGTAGCGGGTGCCCTCGTTGATCATCGGCTCGATGGTGAAGGTCATGCCCGGCTTGAGCACCAGGCCTTCGCCCGGGCGGCCGTAGTGCAGCACCTGCGGCTCGTCGTGGTAGACCTTGCCGATACCGTGGCCGCAGTACTCGCGCACCACGGTGAAGCGTTCGCCTTCGGCGTACTGCTGGATGGCGTGGCCGACGTCGCCCAGGGTGGCGCCCGGCTTGACGGCACGGATACCGCGCCACATTGCTTCCTTGGTCGCCTCGACCAGGCGCTTGGCCATCACCGACGGCGTGCCGACGAAGTACATGCGGCTGGTGTCGCCGTGCCAGCCGTCCTTGATGACGGTGACGTCGATGTTGACGATGTCGCCTTCCTTCAGGACCTTGGCCTCGCTCGGGATGCCATGGCAGATGACATTGTTCACCGAGGTGCACACGGTCTTGGGGAAGCCGCGGTAACCGACGTTGGCCGGGATCGCCTGCTGCACGTTGATGATGTGGTCGTGGCAGATGCGGTCCAGCTCGGCGGTGGTGACACCGGGCTTGACGTGGGGAGTGATGATGTCGAGCACTTCGGCGGCCAGCCGGCCGGCCACCCGCATCAGCTCGATTTCCTGCGGAGTTTTGAGGTTCACGGTCATGCCGCGATTATCGCCGATCCGGCCGGGAATCTGAACGCGGCCGCGGCGGTGGCCCAGCGGCCCGGCCCGGGCGCCCATTTGCCCCGGGCGCCCGAGCCGGGTATGATTCGCCGGTTCGCCTACCCGGCGGACCGTCCACGACGCACGACAGCGCCGAATCCACACCTGCCGCCACCATCCGTGCCGGGGTGCCCCGCGAGGGGTTCGACACGGAGCGACAGGGAAGCCCAACCCCGGAACCTTCCGCCGCCTGGCGGGCCGCTCTTCATCCATTCGCGGCCGGTTCCCCCTCAGGAGTAGTGCAATGCCCCAGGTCACCATGCGCCAGATGCTCGAAGCCGGCGTCCACTTCGGTCACCAGACCCGTTACTGGAACCCGAAGATGGCCCCGTATATCTTCGGCGCCCGCGGCAAGATCCACATCATCAACCTCGAGAAGACCGTTCCGCTGTTCAACGACGCGATGAACTTCCTCTCGAGCATCGCGCAGAAGCGCGGCACCATCCTGTTCCTCGGCACCAAGCGCAGCGCGCGCGATTCGATCAAGGAAGAGGCCGAGCGTTGCGGCATGCCGTACATGACCCAGCGTTGGCTGGGCGGCACCCTGACCAACTTCCGCACCGTCAAGCAGTCGGTTTCGCGCCTGAAGGAACTGGAAGCGGCCGAGACCGACGGCACCTTCGACAAGCTGGTCAAGCACGAAGTGCTGGGCCTGCGCCGCGAGCGCGACAAGCTGTACGCCTCGCTGGGCGGCATCAAGGAAATGAACCGCCTGCCGGACGCGCTGTTCGTCATCGACATCGGCCATGAAGACATCGCCATCAAGGAAGCCAAGAAGCTCGGCATCCCGGTGATCGCGGTGGTCGACACCAACTACGACCCGGCCCTGGTCGACTACGCCATCCCGGGCAACGACGACGCCATCCGTGCCGTGCAGCTGTACGCGCGCGCCGCTGCCGACGCCGTGCTGGAAGGCAAGGCCGCCGCGCCGAACTCGGCCTCGGTCCGCGAGGAAGAGTTCAGCGAAGCCGCGGGCGAAGAGGCCAAGCCGGCCCGTCGCGCGCCGACCAAGAAGGCCCCGGCCAAGAAGGCCGACGAAGCCGCCGCCGAGTAATCCGGCTGCCACGTTGCCGCGCCAGGCTGGCGCGGCAACCGGCACGCGGTGGCTTCCCGCCACCGCCCGGGGCGCACCGCCCCGTCCCATTCCCAAGGCGGGCCCAGGCCCGCCCAAGCAACTCACCGAGGTCATACCGTGGAAATCACTGCTTCCCTGGTCAAGGAACTGCGCGAGCGCACCGGCGCCGGCATGATGGAGTGCAAGAAGGCGCTCACCGAGAACACTGGCAACATCGACGCCGCGGCCGAGTGGCTGCGCAAGTCGGGCCTGGCCAAGGCCGACAAGAAGGCCGACCGCGTCACCGCCGAAGGCCGCGTCGCCGCGGCGCAGGCCGGTGGCAAGGCGGTGCTGGTCGAGATCAACTCCGAAACCGACTTCGTGGCCAAGGACGGTAACTTCCTGGCCTTCACCGACGCCGTGGCCCAGGCCGCGCTGACGTCGGGCGCTGCCGACGCCGAAGCGCTGAAGAGCGCCAAGCTGCCGAGTGGCGAGACCGTCGAAGAATCGCGCGCCGCCGCGATCGCCAAGCTGGGCGAGAACATCCAGATCCGTCGCCTGGTGCGCATCGACAGCACCAATACCGTGGCCGCCTACGTCCACGGCGGCCGCATCGGCGTGCTGGTGGAAGTGGCCGGCGGCGATGAAGAGCTGGCGCGTGGCCTGGCGATGCACGTGGCGGCGATGAACCCGCCGTACAACAAGGCCGCCGACGTCCCGGCCGACTTCGTGGCGAAGGAAAAGGAAATCGAGCTGGCGAAGATGTCCGAGAAGGACAAGGCCAAGCCGGCCGAAATCCTGGAAAAGATCATCAGCGGCAAGGTCAACAAGATTGTCAACGAGGTGACCCTGTACGGCCAGCCGTACGTGCTGGACAGCGACAAGTCGGTCGAGCAGGTCGCCAAGGCTGCGGGTGCGGACGTGATCGGGTTCCAGCGCCTGGTGGTTGGCGAGGGCATCGAGAAGGTGGTTGAGGATTACGCTGCCGAAGTGATGAAGCAGGCGGGTCTGGCCTGATTTTTCTTCGCTAGGTGTGACTGAAAAAGCCGCAGGTTTTCCTGCGGCTTTTTTTTTGCCTTTTTGTTTTTGCGTGCAGTGGCCGGGTCCGAAGCCCTTTCGGGACACGCCGTGAACCCGTCCATGGGGGCTAATCGGCGACATCCATGTCGCCGATTGTCCCGAAAGCGCTCCGGCCCCGACCGCCCGTCAGTTGGCGTAATCGGGTGGGAAAGAGCGCCCTCTTCCGCCGCTGTCGCGGCACCTTCTCCCAGAGGGAGAAGGACAGCAGTCGCTGTTGGCGATTGATTGCAGCTGCAAAGTGCATGCCGTCCTTCTCCCTCTGGGAGAAGGTGCCGCGACAGCAGCGGATGAGGGGAACTCTCCACCCACCAATGCGGCCTACCCTTGGGCGTTTGGGGCCGGGCCCTTGCCCCGGGGCGTTGGGCGACATGGACGTCGCCCAACGAGCCCCGCATGGATGCAGTACTTGGCGTCCCCGGGGCAAGGGCACGGCCCCAAACGCCGCACGGAAAAATAAAGAGTCCAAAAAAAGCTCCTACGTTTTTCCGACAACCAGCCGATAACGAACCAAGGCCCACCCCCAAAACTGTGACGGCCATGTATTCTTCGCCTTAACAAAAACAAAATAACCGCGCATGCGTCCCGATCTAGAGGCCACCCTCGCCCACTGCCGCACCCTGCCCTCGCCGCCCGGCATCGCGCTGCGCGTCATCGAGTTGGCGCAGGATCCTGAAGTGGACATGGCCACCACAGCCGACGTCATCGCCATGGACATGGCCCTGAGCGCGCGCATGCTGCGCATCGCCAATTCCCCGCTGTACGCCAGCCGCCGACGTATCGACAACCTCGGCCAGGCGCTGACCATGCTCGGCCTCAACGCCACGCTGAGCCTGGCGCTGGGTTTTTCCATGGTCCAGGGATTGCGGCGGACGTTCGGCAATACCGCGCTGCATGAGCGCATCTGGCGCCGCAGTGTGATCAGTTCGCTCGCCAGCAGGGTGCTGGGGCAGGCGCGCGGGCTGCGCAAGCCGGAGGAGTTGATGCTGGCCGGCCTGTTGCAGGATGTGGGCATGCTTGCGCTGCTCCAGGTCTCGCCGGAGCGCTACCAGTTGCTGCACGCCGGGGGCCCGGTCGAACCCAGCGCCTTGGTCGAGGCCGAGCGCGCTGAGTTTGGTGGCGATCATGCCGAGATCGGTGCCTGGGTCGCGCGCCATTGGCACCTGCCCGAGTATCTGTGCAATGCCATTGCCCGCAGCGAAGGCGAGGCCGATGGCCGCGAACCGTTCGCCGCGTGCGTGGCGCTGTCGCACTGCGTGGCCGATATCTGGTTGGGCGACGATCCGGCCGCGGCGCGCGATCTGGCGCAGGAGCGGGTGCAGTCGGTGCTGCAGCTGGATCGGGAACGTTTCGAGAAGGTGATCGAGCGTATCGGCGAGATGTTGCCGGAGGTGGGCGCGCTGTTCGACGTTCGCATCCAGCAGCCGGAAGTGGTCGAGTCGATCCTCGATCAGGCGCGCGAGTTGTCGACGCTGCGCAACCTGCGCGAGCTGCAGGAGATGGCCGATGCCCGGCGCCAGGCCGATGAATCCGAGCACCGTGCGCGCCATCTCGCCGAACAGGCCAGCCGCGATGCGCTGACCGGTGTCTACAACCGCCACCAGCTCGGGCCGACGCTGGAGCATGAGTTCGATATCGCCGTGCGCCACGGTTGGCCGCTGTCGCTGGCATTCATCGACCTGGACGATTTCAAGCGCGTCAACGACGTGCATGGCCATCTTGTGGGCGACGAAGTACTGAGAAATTTCGCCCAGTCGCTGCAACGGCTGTTACGCGCCAGCGACACCATCGCCCGTTTCGGCGGCGAGGAGTTCCTGGTGATCCTGCCCAATACCAGCGCCGAGGCCGCCTTGGCGGTGATGCAGCGGGTACTGGCCGAGACCGTGCGGGTGCCGATGGCGCAATTGGAGTCCGGGCCGCTGCACATCACCTTCTCCGCCGGCCTGGCCACGCAGGGGGATGGGCGCTTGTTCGACAGCGTCGATGCGTTGCTCAAGGCCGCCGATAACGTGCTGTACCGCTCCAAGCACCGTGGCCGCAACCGGGTCACGGTGTATCCCGAGCACGTGATCGACTAAGGCGAGGCAGCCGACGGCAATTAACGGAACCGTTACAGGGCGGCGAATCGAAGACGCGGCATTACTGGCAATCCGCTAGAATCGCCGGCGTTTGCCCGCCCCCACCAACGGAGTCCCCCATGTCCGAACTCGCCTATCGCCGCATCCTTCTCAAGCTTTCCGGGGAGGCGCTGATGGGAAGCGAGGACTACGGCATCGATCCCAAGGTCATCAATCGCCTCGCCCACGAGGTGATCGAAGCGCAGCACGCGGGCGCCGAAGTGGCGCTGGTCATCGGCGGCGGCAATATCTTCCGCGGCGCCGGCCTGGCCGCCGGCGGCATGGACCGGGTCACCGGCGACCAGATGGGCATGCTGGCCACGGTCATCAATGCCCTGGCGATGCAGGATGCGCTGGAAAAGCTCGGCGCCAAGGTCCGGGTGATGAGCGCGATCAAGATCAACGACGTGTGCGAGGACTTCATCCGCCGCCGTGCGATCCGCCACCTGGAAAAAGGCCGCATCGCAATCTTCGCCGCCGGCACCGGCAACCCGTTCTTCACCACCGACTCCGGCGCGGCGCTGCGCGCCATCGAGATCGGCGCCGACCTGCTGCTGAAGGCGACCAAGGTGGACGGGGTCTACAACAAGGACCCGAAGAAGCATGCCGACGCGGTCAAGTACGACGCCCTCAGCTACGACGAGGTCATCGGCCAGGGCCTGGAGGTGATGGACACCGCCGCCTTCGCCCTGGCGCGCGACAGCGAACTGCCGCTGCGCATTTTCGACATGGGCCAGCCGGGCGTGCTGCTGCGCATCCTGCGCGGCGAGCGCATCGGCACCCTGGTGCACGGTCGCAGCTGAACCTGCTGCCGCGGCGGGCGCCCGAGGCTGGCGCCGGGCCAATCCGGGCGCGGCGCTTCCGATATAATCGGCCGATTCAGGAATACCAGGACGCCCGGCGATGCTCAACGACATCAAACAAGACGCACAGACCCGCATGGCCAAGAGCATTGAGGCCTTGCGCCACACGCTGGTCAAGGTGCGCACCGGCCGCGCCTCGTCGGCGCTGGTCGAAACCCTCAAGGTCAATTACTACGGTTCGGAAATGCCGTTGAGCCAGGTCGCCAGCGTGTCCGTTTCCGACGCTCGCACGCTGACCATTTCCCCCTGGGAAAAGCAGATGGTCGGCGCGGTCGAGAAGGCGATCCTCGCCTCCGACCTGGGCCTGACCCCGAACACCTCCGGCACCACCATCCGCCTCAACCTGCCCGCCCTGACCGAGGAACGCCGCAAGGAGTTGGCCAAGGTCGTGCACAGCGAGGGCGAGGACAGCAAGGTCGCCATCCGCAACATTCGTCGCGACGCCAACCAGCAGGTCAAGGATCTGCTCAAGGACAAGGTTGTCACCGAAGACGAGGTGCGCCGCGCCGAGGACGAGATCCAGAAGCTGACCGACAAGGCCATCAAGGACGTCGACGATGTGGTCAAGGCCAAGGAACAGGAACTGATGGCCGTCTGACGAATGTCGTCGACGGCCTCGTGCCCGGACCCTGACCCCATGTCCCTGCCCCGCCACCTGGCCATCATCATGGATGGCAACGGCCGTTGGGCCCAGCGGCGACGCCGGCCGCGCATGATCGGCCACCGCGCCGGCGCGCGCGCGGTCAACCGGACGATTGATTTCTGCCTGGACAAGGGCATCCAGGTGCTGACCCTGTTCGCCTTCTCCAGCGAGAACTGGGGCCGGCCGCAGGAAGAAGTGGATGCCTTGATGAAGTTGTTCCTGCACGCGCTCGACCGCGAGGTCGAGGAGCTGCAGCGGCGCGGCGTGCAGGTACGTTTCATCGGCGAGCGCTCGCGCTTTGCCACGGCGATCGTGCAGCGGATGGAAGCGGCCGAGCGCGCCACCGCCGGCAACGACCGCCTGGTGCTGGCCATCGCCGCCAGCTACGGCGGCCGCCAGGACATCGCCCAGGCCGCGCGCAAGCTGGCCGAGGAAGTGGCCGCCGGGCGCCTGGTGCCGGAAGCCATCGACGAAGCCCTGCTGGGCCGCCATGTCGCGCTGGCCGACCTGCCGCCGCCGGACCTGTTCATCCGCACCGGCGGCGATACCCGCGTCAGCAATTTCCTGCTCTGGCAGCTGGCGTATACCGAGTTGTGGTTTACCGAAACCCTGTGGCCGGAATTCGACGCCACTGTCTTGCAGCAGGCCCTGGACGACTACGCACAACGCGAACGTCGCTTCGGCCTGACCAGCGCCCAGATCACCGCACGCACCGAGACCTCGCCCGCATGACCAGGACCCGCGTCATCGCCGCTTTGATCATGGCGCCGGTAGCCATCTGCGCCATGCTGCTGTTGCCCACGCAATGGCTGGCGGCATTGGCGGCGATCGTCTTCCTCACCGGGCTGTGGGAATGGCTCAAGCTGTCCGGCGTCGACGACAGCCTGCCGCGCACCATCTTGCTGGTGCTCAACCTGTTGCTGATGGTGCTGCTGGTCTGGGCTTCCGGCGGCTCGTTGGTGCTGTTCCAGCTGGCCAGCCTGATCGGCGTGGCCTGGTGGCTGCTGGCGCTGGTGTGGCTGCGTTTCTTCAATTTCGGCGCCGACCACGGCAGCTATGCGCGCGCGCTCAAGCTGGCTGCCGGCAGCCTGGCCATCGTGCCGGCGTGGAGCGCGCTGGTGCTGATCCATGCCGAACAGTCGGCCTCCGGCGGCGCGATCGGCCACCTCTGGCTGCTGACCGCGCTGACCATCGTCTGGGCCGCCGATTCCGGCGCCTACTTCGTCGGCCGCCATTTCGGTCGCCACAAGCTGGCGCCGCGCGTCAGTCCGAACAAGACCATCGAAGGCCTGCTCGGTGGCATGGTCGCCGGCCTGCTGGCAGCGGCCGGCTTCGGTGCCATTGCCGGGGTCACCCTGGCGCAGATGCCGGCGTTGCTGGGCGTGGCCGCATTGACCGTACTGGCTTCGGTGCTGGGCGACCTGTTCGAGAGCCTGCTCAAGCGCCAGGCCGGCGCCAAGGACTCGGGCAACGTGATCCCCGGGCACGGTGGCGTGCTGGACCGCATCGATGGCGTGCTCGCCGCGTTGCCGGTGTTCGTGCTGGGCAAGGAAATCCTGGGCTTTTGATCTCCTCGCCCGACCCAGCGCCCATGCCATCGCCTTCTACTGACTACCCCCCTGCGTTGCGCCAGGTCGCCGTGTTCGGCGCCACCGGCTCGATCGGCGCCTCGGCCCTGGACGTGATCGCCCGCCATCCGCAGCGGCTGCGCGCGCGCGTGCTTGCGGCCGGAAGCAACGTCGCGGCGCTGGTGGAATTGTGCGCACGCCATCGGCCCGACGATGCCGTGATCGCCGACCCCGACGGCTACGCTGCGCTACGCGAGGGTTTGCGCGCCGCCGGGCTGGCCACCCGCGCGCACGCCGGTGCGCAGGCGCTGGAAGCCTTCGCCGCCGCACCGGAATGCGACACCGTGGTGGCGGCCATTGTCGGTGCCGCCGGCCTGCCCTCGACCCTGGCCGCCGCACGCGCCGGCAAGCGCCTGCTGCTGGCCAACAAGGAATCGCTGGTCCTGGCCGGCGAGTTGTTGATGCGCCTGGCGCAGGCCGGCGGCGCGGAAATCATCCCGATCGACAGCGAGCACAGCGCCATCTTCCAGTGCCTGCGCTCCTGCGACGCCAGCGGCGGCGTACGTCGTGTAGTCCTCACCGCCTCCGGCGGCCCGTTCCGCGGCCGCACCCGCGCGCAGTTGGCCGATGTCACCCCGGCGCAGGCGGTCGCGCATCCGAAGTGGTCGATGGGGCCGAAGATTTCGGTCGATTCGGCCACGCTGATGAACAAGGGCCTGGAAGTCATCGAGGCGCACCATCTGTTCGGCCTGGAAGCCGAGCGCATTGGCGTGTGGGTGCATCCGCAGAGCCTGGTGCATTCGCTGGTCGAGTTCGTCGACGGCTCGACCTTGGCGCAGATGGGCCTGCCGGACATGCGCACCACCCTGGCAGTGGGCCTGGCCTGGCCGGAGCGGATCGACTCGGGCGTATCGGGCCTGGACCTGTTGCAACAGGGACGGCTCGATTTCGAGGCGCCGGACCTGGACGCCTTCCCCTGCCTGGCGCTGGCTTGGGAAGCGATGCGCGCCGGCGGCACTGCCCCGGCCATCCTCAATGCCGCCAACGAGGTGGCGGTGTCGGCCTTCCTTGCCGGTCGGATTGGCTTTCTTGCCATACCGGCGCTCGTTCAGCACGCACTTTCTACGCTGCCGCGGACGAATGCAGATACGCTGGACGCCCTGCTCGCCGCCGACGCCGACGCCCGCCGCATCACCGCGGCTTCCTTGAATCACCCTGCCGCACATGCCTGACGCCTCTCTGCCACAGCACCACCTCCATGGCTGACTTCATCGGTTCGGTCTGGTGGATGATCGTCAGCCTCGGGCTGCTCGTGACCTTCCACGAATTCGGCCACTTCTGGGTGGCGCGGCGCTGTGGCGTCAAGGTATTGCGCTTCTCGGTGGGCTTCGGCCGGCCCTTGTTTACCCGGCGCGACCGCCACGGCACCGAGTTCGTCATCGCCGCCCTGCCGCTGGGCGGCTATGTGCGGATGCTCGACGAGCGCGAGGGCAACGTGCATCCGGCCGAACGCGCCCTGGCCTTCAACCACAAGCCGGTGTGGCAACGCATCGCGATCGTGGCCGCCGGGCCGATTGCCAACGTGATCCTGTGCCTGGCCCTGCTCTGGGTGATGTTCCTGGTCGGCCGCGCCGATTATTCGCCCACCCTGGGCCCACCCCAGGGCATGGCAGCCGAAGCCGGCCTGCATGCCGGCGACCGTATCGCCGCGGTCGATGGCCGCCCGGTACAGAGCTGGGCCGAGGCGAGCATCGCCCTGACCCTGGCCGCCATGGACCGCCGCGACGCGCAGGTACAGGTCACCGGCGCGAGCGGCGACACCCGTGAGGCGCGTCTGGCCTTGTCAAAGCTGCCCGCCGGCTTTGCTGAACAACAAGTACCCGAATTGGCCGGCCTCAGCTGGCAGTTCCAGCAACGCCAGGCGGTGGTGGCCGAGATCGGGCCCGGCTCGGCGGCCGACGGCGTCCTGCAGGAGGGCGACCGCATCCTGGCAGTGGACGGGCAGCCGATCGATTCGGCCGAGCAGGTCGAACCGCAGATCGCCGCACTGGGTCGCCGCGGCGGGCCGGGCATGATCGAGGTTGAACGCGAGGGCGAGCGCCTGGCCCTGGAACTGACCCCGCGCGCGGACACTTCGGCCCCGGGCGGCTGGCGCATCGGCGTGGCGATGGCCGCCGGCCAGCTCCCGGCCTACGACGTGCGCGCCCAGTACGGCCCGCTGGCCGCGGTGCCCGCGGCGCTGCGCGAGGCGGGCCGGATGACCGGCGACACCCTGGGCATGATGAAACGCCTGGTGACCGGAAATGCCTCGCTGAAGAACGTTTCCGGCCCGGTCGGGATCGCGCGGGCCGCCAATGCCTCGGCCAAGCGCGGGGTCGACTGGTTCCTGTATTTCCTCGCCGCGCTGTCGCTGGGACTGGCGATCCTCAATTTCCTGCCCATTCCGATCTTGGACGGCGGACACCTGCTGTATTACCTTATCGAGTTGGTCAAGGGCAGTCCGCTCAGCGACCGCGTCATGATCGCCGGCCAGTACGTGGGCCTGGCGCTCCTGGCCGGGCTCATGGGCCTGGCGTTCTACAACGACCTTTTCGGTCAGCTGCCCCGATGACCGATTTTTTTTGACCCGGCTTTTATTGAACCAATTCGCGCTGTCGTCGTCTTACGCCGGCACCCCTGCATCAACGAACCCGCTCAACCGGATGTGACATGACGAGATTTCCCACTCGCCGCCTGCTTGCACTTGCCCTTGCCACCGGCCTCAGCGTGCCGGCCCTCGCCTTGGCGGCGGAGCCTTTCGTCGCCAGCGACATCCGCGTCGACGGGTTGCAGCGCATCTCCTCGGGCACCGTATTCACCTATTTGCCGGTGAACCGCGGCGACACTGTCGACGACGCCAAGACCGGCGATGCGATCCGCGCCCTGTACCGCACCGGCTTCTTCGAGGACGTGCAACTGGACCGCCAGGGCAACATTCTGGTAATCACGGTCAAGGAACGTCCGGCGATCAACAAGCTCACCGTGACCGGCAACAAGGACATCAAGTCCGAGGAACTGCTCAAGGGCCTGACCGACATCGGCCTGACCGAGGGCGGCACCTTCGACCGCCTGAGCCTGGACCGCGTGACCCAGGAATTGACGCGCCAGTACAACAACCGCGGCAAGTACAACGTCGAGATCACCCCGACGGTGAGCCCGCTGGACCGTAACCGCGTCGATGTGGCCATCGCGATCAAGGAAGGCAAGGCCGCCAAGATCCGCCATGTCAACCTGATCGGCACCGAGAAGTACGACAACGAGGACATCCTCGCCGGCTGGGAATCCAAGGAGCACAACTGGGCTTCCTGGTATCGCCGCGACGACCAGTACTCGAAGGAAAAGATGTCCGGCGACCTGGAGAAGCTCAACTCCTGGTACCTGGACCGCGGCTACGTGGACTTCAGCATCGACTCCACCCAGGTGGCGATCAGTCCCGACAAGCGCGACATGTTCGTCACCGCCGGCGTCACCGAGGGCGAGCAGTACAAGATCTCCGAGATCAAGGTCACCGGCGACACCGTGCTGCCGCAGGAAGACATCGAGAAGTTCGTCATTCCCAAGGCCGGCGACATCTTCTCGCGCGCGCTGCTCGAATACAGCGGCGATGCGATCACCAATACCCTGAGCAACATCGGCTACGCCTTCGCCAAGGTCACCCCGATCCCGACGCCGAACCGCGAGGACCGCACGGTTGCGGTGAACCTGCAGGTGGTGCCGGGTCCGCGCGTGGCCGTGCGCCGCATCCTGTTCAAGGGCAACAGCCGTACCTCCGACGAAGTCCTGCGCCGCGAAATGCGCCAGTTCGAAGACACCTGGTACTCGCAGGCCGCCATCGACCGCTCGAAGATCCGCCTGCAGCGCCTGGGCTACTTCGAGTCGGTGGACGTGGAAACGCCGGCAGTGCCGGGCAGCAACGACCAGGTCGACGTGGTGTTCAACGTCAAGGAAACCACCTCGGGCAGCTTCGTCTTCGGCCTGGGCTATTCGCAGAGCTACGGCATCACCACCTCGGTGCAGCTGTCGCAGAACAACTTCCTCGGCGGCGGCAACCGGGTGTCGGTCGAAGCCTCGCGCAGCAGCTACCTGCAGCGCTATGGCTTCAGCTACACCAATCCGTTCTTCACCGACGACGGCGTTTCGCTGGGCTACAACCTGTCCTGGCGCGAACTGGACTACTCCGACTACAACACCGCGCAGTACAACAGCACCAACGGCGCTGCGCAGATGATCTTCGGCATACCGATCACCGAGAACGACACCGTCTCGCTGATGTTCGGCATCGACAGCAACCAGATCACCACTTACCAGGGCTCCACGCCGCAGTCGATCATCAACTACATCGACGCGATGGGCACCCGCACGTTCCATGCCTGGCGTTCGGAGCTCGGCTGGGCGCGCGACACCCGCAACGACTACTTCATGCCGACCCGCGGCATGTACCAGCGCGTTGGCCTGGAAGTCACCCTGCCCGGCTCGACTGTCGAGTACTACAAGCTCAACTACCAGATCTCGCGCTACTGGCCGATCATCCCCTCGCTGGTGATCAACACCCGCCTGGAACTGGGCTACGGCGACAGCTACGGCAACGACACCACGCGCGATATCTGTGGCACCTACGACACCACCACCGCCCCCGGCTACGTCATCTACGTGCCGCAGGACTGCAACGGCACCAACCTGCAGCGGCGCGTGACCGCCACCGGCCTGCCGTTCTACGAGAACTTCTACGCCGGCGGTACCAACTCGGTGCGCGGTTTCGAAGACAACACCCTGGGCCCGCGTTCGGAGGCGACCAGTGCCTATCCGAAGGGCCAGCCCCTGGGCGGCTCGGTGAAGACGGTCGGCTCGATCGAAGCCTACTTCCCGAAGCTGTTCGACAGCCCCTCGGCGCGCTTGTCGGCTTTCGTCGACTTCGGCAACGTGTTCAACGGCACCGACGAGTTCAAGGCCAACGATTTGCGCGTGTCCACCGGCGTGGCGCTGCTGTGGCGCGCACCGGTCGGCCCGATCTCGATCAGCTACGCCATCCCGCTGCGCAAGAAGGACGGCGACGAGATCGAGCGCTTGCAGTTCACCTTTGGTGGGCAGTTCTGACGAACTGCCCGCGGGCAATCCCGCTGTGCGGGATTGCCACCCCAAGTTTGCGTTGCAAACTTGGGGCCCCCGTGTCTGCCTTGCCTATCCCCCGCGCCTTTGGCGCGCCCCCTTAACAAAGGGGGACTCTGCTCCAGTGGGGATTCGGGGGCTGTTGCAGGAGGGGCTTTAGCCCCGACTGTTTGATCGACCGCTGCGGCTGGATTGCGCTTGGTCCTGGGCCTGCTGCCCCCGCCAGCATCGCTAGCGGCTAAACTTGCCGCCGTGAACATGACCTCCTATACCGCCCAACAGATTGCCGAGCGTTTCGGCCTGCAGTTGCATGGCGCCGGTGACACCGTGATCCACGGTGTCGCTACGCTTGCACACGCGGGGCCCGGCCAGCTCAGCTTCCTTGCCAATCCGCGTTATCGCCCGCAGCTGGCCGATAGCCACGCTGCGGTCGTAGTGCTGCGCGCCGAAGATGCCGAGGCCGCGCCCGGTACGGCGCTGGTGGCCAAGGATCCCTATACCGCGTTCGCGAAGATTTCCGCCCTGTTCGAGGTGCAGCCTGCACTCGAGGCCGGCATCCACCCACTGGCGGTGGTCGATCCCACCGCGCATGTGGCCGCCAGCGCGCATGTCGGGCCGTTCGTCAGCATCGGGGCGCGCAGTATCGTCGGCGAGGGCTGCGTGATCGGTACCGGCTCGGTGATCGGCGAGGATTGCGTGGTTGGCGACGGCAGTACGCTCATCGCGCGGGTCACGCTGGTCACGCGCGTGCGCCTGGGCAAGCGAGTGCAGATTCATCCGGGCGCGGTCATCGGCGCCGACGGTTTCGGCCTGGCGATGGACGCCGGCCACTGGATCAAGGTGCCGCAGCTCGGTGGCGTGGTCATCGGCGACGATTGCGAGATCGGCGCCAATACCTGCATCGACCGCGGCGCGCTCGAAGACACGGTGCTGGAAGACGATGTGCGCGTCGACAACCTCGTGCAGATCGCCCACAACTGCTACATCGGCGCCCACAGCGCGATTGCCGGTTGCACCGGCATTGCCGGCAGCGCCAAGATCGGCCGCTACTGCCTGCTCGGCGGCCACGTCGGCGTGGTCGGCCACCTGGAGATCTGCGACAAGGTCGTGATCACCGGCAAGTCAGTCGTGCGCAACTCCATCACCGAGCCGGGCGAGTATTCGTCCGGCACCCCTTTGACCGACACCCGCACGTGGCGCAAGAACGCCGCGCGCTTCAAGCAGCTCGACGCCCTGGCACGCCGCGTCGCCGCTGTGAGCAAGGAGAAAGAATGAACGACACCCTGCAGCTGCCGATCGACGTCCTCCAGATCCGGGAACTGATCCCGCACCGCTACCCGTTCCTGTTGGTGGACCGGGTGTTGGAACTGGACCCGGAAGCCAAGCGCATCGTCGCGCAGAAGAACGTGACCATCAACGAACCTTATTTCCAGGGCCATTTCCCCGGCCGGCCGATCATGCCGGGCGTGCTGATCATCGAAGCACTGGCGCAGGCCGGTGGCGTGATGACCCAGCTCAGCCTCGGCCGCGATGCGCAATCCAAGCTGTTCTACATGGTCAAGGTCGAGAACGCGCGCTTCAACAAGCAGGTGGTCCCGGGCGATGTGCTGATCCTGGAAGTACAGATGAAGCGGTTGATCCGCAACATGGGCTGGTACTACGGCGAAGCCAAGGTCAACGGTGAAATCGTCGCCAGCGCCGAGGTCATGTGCGCCGGCGCCAAGGGTTGAGCAAGTACAGAGTTGAGGACTTCAGATGAGCGATAGCGCGCCCCTGATCCACCCCACCGCGGTCATCGACCCGTCCGCCCGCCTGGCTGCCGGCGTGCGCGTGGGCGCCTTCTGCTTCATCGGCGCCGACGTCGAGATTGGCGAAGACACCGAGATCGGCCCGCATTGCTCGATCCACGGCCCGACCCGGATCGGCCGCGAGAACCGCTTCATCGGCCATGTCGCCGTCGGCGGCGAGCCGCAGGACAAGAAGTACGCTGGCGAACGTACCGAGCTGGTGATTGGCGACCGCAACGTGTTCCGCGAATTCGTCACCCTCAACCGCGGCACCGGCGGCGGTGGCGGCGTCACCACCATCGGCGATGACAACTGGATGCTGGCCTACACCCACGTGGCGCACGACTGCCACGTCGGCAACCACTGCGTGTTCTCCAACAACACCACATTGGCCGGCCACGTCAGCGTGGGCGACTGGGTGATCATCAGCGGCTTCGCCGGCGCGCATCAGTTCTGCCGCATCGGCGCCCACGCCTTCCTCGGCATGGGTGCGCTGACCAACGGCGACGTGCCGCCCTTCACCATGGTCGGCAGCGATTCGCTCGGGCGCCCGCGCGGCATCAACAGCGAAGGTCTCAAGCGCCGCGGCTTTGATGCCGAGCGCATCGCCGCGATCAAGCGCGCCTACCGCACTCTCTATGTGGCTGGCCTGCCGCTGGCAGAGGCCAAGCAGCAGCTCGCCGAACAGGCGCAGCACAGCGGCGACGTCAAGGACATGCTCGACTTCATCGAACACGCGGAGCGCCCGCTGCTGCGATGAGCATCGCCTCTGCGACCACGGCAACACCGCCCGGTGCGCGCACCGAGCCGTCGATGCGCCCGGTGCGCATCGCCCTGGTCGCCGGCGAGACCTCCGGCGACCTGCTCGGCGCCGGATTGATCGCGCAACTGCGCGAACGTTTCCCGCACGCGCAGTTCGCCGGTATCGGCGGCGATGCGATGCGCAATGCGGGCTGCGAAACCTGGTTCGATGCCAGCGAGCTCTCGTTGATGGGTCTGGTCGAGGTGCTGCGGCACTTGCCGCGGCTGCTGAAGTTGCGCAAGGAACTACGCGAGCGCCTGCTGGCCTGGCAGCCGGATGTGTTCATCGGCATCGACGCGCCGGACTTCAATCTCGGCGTGGAGAAGTGGCTCAAGCAACGCGGCATTCGCACCGTGCACTACGTCAGCCCGTCGGTGTGGGCATGGAAGGAAAAGCGCGCCGAGAAGATCGGCGCCAGCGCCGACATGGTCTTGTGCCTATTCCCGATGGAGCCGCCGATCTACGCGCGCCACGGTGTCGATGCGCGCTTCGTCGGGCACCCGATGGCCGATGACATCGACTACCAGGTAGACCGCGAGGCCGCGCGCGCGGCGCTGGGAATCTCGTCTTCCTCGCCGGTGCTGGCGGTGCTGCCGGGCAGTCGCCTGGGCGAGGTCAACCGCTTGGCCGAAACGTTTTTCGAAGCCGCCTGGCAAACCTCGGAAAAGGTGCCGGGGCTGCACGTGCTGGTGCCGGCTGCCAACGCCGCGGTCAAGCCGGTGCTGGCCGAACAGTTGTCGCGCTCGGCGCTGCCGATGCTGCGCTCGCACTTGCTCGATGGCCGCGCGCGCACCGCGATGATCGCCGCCGACGTGGTCCTGCTCGCCTCCGGCACCGCCACCCTGGAGGCGATGCTGGTCAAGCGCCCGATGGTGGTCGGCTACAAGGTCGCGCCGCTCACCGCGCGTATCGTCAAGGCGCTGGGCCTGATCAAGGTCAAGCGCTTCGCCCTGCCGAACATCCTCGCCGGTGAAGACCTGGCGCCGGAACTGATCCAGCAGGACTGCACCTCGGAGAAGATCGCCGCCGCCGTGGTGGATTGGTTTGCCCACCCGCAGAAAGTGGCTGCGTTGCAATCGCGCTATCTCAAGCTGCATGCCGAGCTGCGTCGTGACGCTTCGGCGCGAGCGGCCGACGCGGTCGCAGAGCTGCTCGCACGCGCCCCCGCTGGCAAGGTATCGCCGTGAAGCGCGGCGTGCCTGCACAGACATCGGGCGCCCTGTTCGTAGCGGCCCCGGCCGTGCGTGCGCGCATCGCCGGCGTCGATGAAGCCGGCCGCGGCCCCTTGGCCGGGCCGGTCGCAGTGGCGGCAGTGGTGTTCGATCCGGCGCGCCCGCGCATCAATGGCCTGGACGATTCGAAGCAACTCAGCGCCGAGCGCCGCGAAGTGCTGTACGCACGCATCGTCGAGCGCGCCCTGGCGTGGCACGTGGTGCTGATGACCTCCGCGCAGATCGACCAGCTCAACATCTACCAGGCCACGATGCTGGGCATGCGCCAGGCGGTGGAAGCGGTCGTCCATGTCGCCGAACACGCCCGCATCGACGGCAACCGCCTGCCCAAGGGCCTGCCCTGTTCGGCCGAGGCGATCATCGGCGGCGATGCGCTGGACCGCGCGATCATGGCCGCTTCGATCCTGGCCAAGGTCACCCGCGACCGCTACATGACCGCCCTGCACGATCGCCATCCCGAGTATGGCTTCGACCAGCACAAGGGCTACGCCACCCCGGCGCACCTGTCGGCGCTGCGCCAGCATGGTCCCTGCCCGGAACACCGCCGCAGCTTCGCCCCAGTGCGCCAGGCGTTGGGCCTGGACGTGCTGGCCGAGGCAGTCGGGGTCGAACTGGACCTGGAACTGAGCCCGGCCCTCACCTAGGCAGGATCTTGATCCCCGGGTCGACGCAATCGACCGTCGTGGCGACGCAGTAGTCGATGGTCTCGGCGACCGTCACCGTCTTGATGTGCAGCTTGACCTCCTGGTCGGCGCCCGAGCCGCTCGAAGGAAACTGCCTGCTGGTATCCACGACCAGGAAACGGCCTGGCTCACCCGGCGCCCAGCCTGCCGAAGGCGCGCCCGGCGACTGCTTGAACTTCAGCATGAAGGGCGTGGTGCCGCGTTTTTCCCACACCACGTCGGTGCCGCTGAAGATCGTGCACAAGGTCGGGTTGGCATCGCCATTGGCGGCGACCTGGACCATGACCTGGGTGACACCGGCCGGCGGCGGCGTCGACCGGCACATGGGAATCGTGGCATCGGCGGTAACGGCGCCGTCGTGAGGAGGCGAGTTGAAGCAGGCCGCGAGCAGCACGGCGGCGGACAGCGGCAGGCACGATCGGATGCACATTGCGGGGTCTCCGGTGGAACCGCCGCCACGGCGTGGACTATCACGATGCAGGCAATGCCGCCGAAGCGACGAACCCGCGTGCCTTGAGCAGTGAGGCGATGCGCGAGGCCGGAATGCCATGCCCGCGCGCATCGGCCACGCAGCGATCTGCGCCTTGCCGGTCGTCGAGCAGGAACAACACCTGTGCACACCACAGCGCGACTTCGCCGGGTTGGTCGCCGGTCGCCTGCGCAGTCTTCAACGCAGCCAGCGCCTGGCCCCGGTCACCCAGGTTGGCGCGATACCAGGCCAGGGCCGCCAGGGCATAGGCATCGTTTCCCTTCACTTGGAGATAGGCCTGCGCCAACTCGGCCGCGCGCCGGTACGGTGCCAGTGCGCGCGCCGCGGTACTGGGAGACGCGGCCAGCGCATCGCCGAGGTTGCCCCAGTGCAGGTAGTCGTCCGGCTGCAGGGTGGCGGCGCGCTGGAACATCTCGGCGGCCTGCGCATAGTCCCCGGCATCGAAGCGCATGGCGCCCAGGTTGGTGAGTGCGCCGGCATTGGGCTCGATCGACAACGACATGTCGAAGGCGCGCCCGGCCTGGGCGGTGTCGCCGTTGGCCAGGTACAGGCCGCCCAGGCTGCTCCACAAACCGCTGTCGCCCGGTTGCAGCAAGGTGGCGCTGAGATAGGCCTGGATCGCCTGTGCGAGCTCGCCACGCAGCCAGTGGTGGTAGCCCAGCGCCTTGTAGATCTGCGCGTCGCCCGGGCGCAAGGCCAGCGCCTGGCGGAACAGTGCCAGCGCCTGCGCATCATGTCCGCGCGCGCCCTCGCTGCGGGCCATGCCGACGTAGGCGTCCGCGCGCAGCGCCGGATCGGCCAGGGCCTGGCGGTACAGCGCCATGGCCTCGGCGTCCGCACCGCTGGCGCGGGCGATGTCGGCCATCGCCAAAGTGCCTTCGGTCAACGACGCGTCCATGCGCGTCGCCTGGGTGCAGGCCTGGCGCGCACGCTGGAACGCGACCGCATCGCTGACCGACTCCAGCCGCGCAATCTCCACCCGGCAGATGCCGGCCTGGGCGCGCGCGAACTGCGGATCGCGCGCCAGCGCGCGCCGGAACGCGTCGAGCGCGCGCTCGTAGCTGCCCTCGCCGCGCGGGCGCTGCAGTTCACTCAGGCCGCGCAGGTAGTCGTCATAGGCGCCGGCATCGCGGGTCGGGGTCAGGCGCTTGCCAAGTTGCCGGTCCACGCCCGGCAAGCGCCCGACCAGCTCGTGCACCACTTCGCTGGCCAGCGCATTCTGCAAGGCAAACACATCGCCGGCTTCGCGCTCGTAGCTGCCGGTCCACAGCGCCTCGCCGCTGGCGGTGTCGGTCAGGCGCGCCTGCAGGCGCAGGGCGCCGCGCTCGGAGCGGGTCACGTTGGCATCCAGCACACTCGCCACGCCCACGGTCTTGCCCCAGCGCTGGGCGTCGTAACTGCCCAGCGAAGACGCATCGGCCAGCGGCTGCGCGGCGACCTTGAGATCCGGCACGCCGGCCAACGCATCGCGTACCTCGGCAGCCAGGCCATCGGCGAAGTAGCGGTCTTCCGGCTTGCCGTCGCTGCTGGTGAAGGGCCGCACCGCGATCGACGCCTCGGCCGGCCGCGGATGCGCCGGCGGCCACTGGCGCCAGGCGATCGCCGCCAACACCAG
>DATCVI010000191.1:0-1854 GCA_036566925.1 Stenotrophomonas sp. | reverse complement strand
TCGAAGTCGATGCCAGCGGCGCGCCGGCCGGCGTCGCGCTGGTGCAGCGCAGTGGCTCGCGCGATCTCGATCGCGCGGCGATGGAAGCTGTGCGCGCCTGGCGCTTCCAACCGGCACAACGCAACGGCCAGGCCGTGCCCGGCACGCTGGAAATTCCCTTCGATTTCAAGCCCGCTCAGTAAGCTGAACCCTGCCAGCCCCGCGGCTGGCGCATTCACTTCGGGCTGACACCCTCGGTGTCGTTTTGGATCAAGACTGCCTGCGTCCCCCCAGACAAAGGAGTTGTTCTATGTCCACGACACCGACACATACCCACGACTACCGCCAGCCCCAGGCCGTCGAAGCCGAACCGATGCGTGAGCGCGGTACGTCGCCTTGGCTGTGGGCGCTATTGATCCTGGTATTGGTCGCGGTGCCCGCCTGGTGGTGGATCCGCAACAGCCAGGAAAACCTCGCGCCGACGCCTGCCACCGCGCCCACCACCAGTGAGGCGGCTACGCCACAGCCACTGCCCGAGGCCAGCAACCAGCGCCCGGCAACCATGGTCCGCCATACCACTCCGAAGGCGGCGCCGGTACTGCGTGACCGCGATGCGCGGCCGCTGGCTTCCAATGCGGTCCCGGCTTACCCGGCACGCGCGCTGCGAGCCGGTGTAGAAGGCAGCGTGACCGCGCGTTTGCAGGTCGATGCCAATGGCCGCGTCAGCGATGCCGAGATCGTCGGCCGCAGCGGCGACCGCGACCGTGAGCTGGATCGCGCCGTGCTCAATACTGTGCGCGATTGGCGCTTCGAACCGGCGGTGCACGACGGCCGTGCCGTCGCCACCACGGTGCAGCTGCCGGTGGAATTCCGCGCCGCGCAATAACGGCGCTGGCTTTGCGTCCTGCGCGCCGCTAGCCGGCGCGCAGGGCGAATCCCGCGGTCGTGGCCAGCGTGTCGAAGCCCGGGAAAGAAGTGGCGACGTTGGCCACGTCCTCTACTACCACGTCGCCGCTGGCCAGCTGGCCGGCAATGGCCAAGGCCATCGCGATGCGGTGGTCGCCATGGCTGTCGATGCGGCCGCCGCCGATCGCGCCGCCCCGGATCGTCGCCCCGTCGGGGGTTTCATCGACGCTCACGCCGAGGCTGCGCAGGCCGTTGGCCATCGCGCCGAGGCGGTCGGACTCCTTGACCCGCAACTCCGCCGCGCCGCTGACGATGGTCTCGCCCCGGGCCGCGGCCGCGGCAACGAACAGCGCCGGGAATTCGTCGATCATGTCCGGCACCAGCGCCTCGGGAATACGCGCGCCATGCAGGGGGGCGTAGCGCACGCGCAAATCGGCCACCGGTTCGCCGCCATGCTCGCCATGGTTTTCTTCGCTGATATCGGCCCCCATCAAGCGCAACGCGGCCAACAGCCCGGTGCGGCGCGGGTTGAGGCCGACTGCGCGCAGCAGCACTTCCGAACCCGGAATGATGCTGGCGGCAACGATGAAGAAGGCCGCCGAGGAAAAGTCCGCCGGCACCGCTATATCGGTGGCGCGCAAACGCTGCCCCCCGCACAGGCGCGCACGGCCCGGTGAAAACTCGATCTCCACGCCGAAGGCCGACAACATGCGCTCGGTGTAGTCGCGGGTCGGATGCGGCTCGCTCACCGAGGTCTCGCCCGCGGCGTAGAGCCCGGCCAGCAACACCGCCGACTTGACCTGTGCACTGGCCACGGGCGAGACGAAATCGATGCCGCGCAGGGACTGGCCGCCGTGGATACGTAGCGGCGGGGTGCCCTCTGCCTCGGTATCGATACGCGCGCCCATCTGCGCCAGCGGCGCGGTGACCCGGCGCATCGGCCGCCGCGACAGCGACTCATCGCCCACC
>DATCVI010000190.1:0-3880 GCA_036566925.1 Stenotrophomonas sp. | reverse complement strand
CGCCAGCGGCGTGCGCAGGTCGTGTGCGATGGCGGCCACCATCTGCGTGCGCTCGTGCACCATCCGGCTCAGGCGCGCCTGCATGGTGTTGAACGAATCGACCGCCTGCGCAAGTTCGGTCGGTCCCTGCGGCGACAGGGGCGCGGCATCAGGATGGCGGCCGAGGCGGTCGGCCGCCTCCGAGAAGCGACGGATCGGCGCCGACAGCGCGCGCGAGAACCACCACGCCAGTGGCAGCATCAGCAACAGGCCGGCGCCGAACAGCAAGACCACCTGTAGCTTGAACGCGCCACTCAGGCGACGGCCCGGCGCGGTGACCACGCGCCAGCGGCCGTCGGCCTGGCGGGCCGCAGCGGTGAAGCCGTCGAACGCGTTCTTGCCGGCGATGAAATCGAGGCCGGGGCCACGGCGCCAGGCGTTGCCGCCGGCGGTATAAGCACCTGGCGGGCCGTGATCACCGAAGTCCGGTGGGCCGGGCAGGGGCGGACCGGGGAAGTCCGCCACTCCCTGTTCTTGGCCAGCGCGGGCAGGGTCAACGTCCCGGACGCGCGTCGGCGGCAGGTGTACGTCACCCTGAGGCGGCATGAAGCCCGCGCCTTGGCCGAACGGCGCCATCCCGGTGTAGAAGCGCACGTTCTGCACCGGTACGCCGAGCCAGCGCGCCATCATCGCCTCGATCCGCGGTTCGCGGTGCTGGTGGGCATCGGGCTGCGGCATCGTCGGTTGGCTGTGTACTTGCAGCCGGGTATCGACGGCCGGCATCTGCGTACCGAGCAAGGCCACCACTTCAGGCGGATGCACCGGCACATCGAAAATCGGCGTGCGCAGCAACAGCAGCGCCACGCCCAGGCCCTGCGCCAGCACCAGCGCGCCCGCCAGCAACAAGAAAGTGCGCGCGAAGATCGACAGCCGCCGCGGCGGCCGCGCCGGGCTCACAGGTGCGCCACGTTCGGCAACAGCATGTAGCCCTCGTTGCGCACGGTGCGGATCATCTCGGTGTGCACGCGCTCGTTGATCTTTCGCCGCAGGCGGCTGATCTGGCTGTCGATGGCCCGGTCGTAGACATCGGTATCGCGGCCGCGCGCCAGGTCGAGCAACTGGTCGCGGCTGAGCACGCGCTGCGGATGTTCGACGAAGGTGCGCAGCAGGCTGAACTCACCATCGGAAAGATGGATGAACACCCCGGTCGGATCGCGCAGGTCGCGGCGCATCACGTCCAGGCGCCAACCGGCGAATTCGTAGACATTGCCGCGGTGGTCGGACAGCTCGGCCTGCAACTGGCTGCGGCGCAGCAAGGCGCGCACCCGTGCCAGCAGTTCGCGCGGGTTGCAGGGCTTGGCCAGGTAATCGTCCGCGCCCACCTCCAGGCCGATGATGCGGTCGGTGTCCTCGCCCAGGGCGCTAAGCATGATCACGGCCGGCGCGTTGCGCTCGCTGGCCAGGTGCCGCGCCGCGCTGAGGCCGTCCTCGCCCGGCATCATCACATCGAGGATGACCAGGTCGGCGCGGCGTTCGGTCATCGCCTGGCGCATGCCGCCGACGTTTTCGGCCGTGCGAACGTTGTAGCCGTGCTCGCCGAGGAAATGGCCGATCAAGCGGCGCAGGTCGGGATCATCGTCGACCACCAGAATCGAAGCGGACATAACCGTCTCTTGGGAGCACCGCCACGGTGGCGGCAAAGCGGGGAAACCCATCATACGGAGCGACCGGCGCGCGATCTTGTCAATGCGTGTCAGCCCATGGCGCAGGCGCCACGGCCGCGGCAAACGCCGGCCAACGCGTCGGCCGATGCTATCGGCCGGGAGGGATTGGCAGCATCGCGCCAGCCCTTGGCGAAGGCCGGCAAACCGGTGCAATGCCGGGTTGCGACCCTGCGCGGGGAAGCATTACCAGACGAGGAAACCCTGTATGAAGATCTCAGCCCACCTCACCCGGCATGCGGGCGCGTTGCTGCTGACATCGCTGCTGGCCGGGTGCGCCGGCCTGTGCCCAGCGCCCGAACCTCCGCCGCCGGGTGAGCCCGGTCCGGCGCATGGCCGCCCCGGCCACCGTGGACCGCCGCCCGACCCCGCCGTCGAAGCCGCCATCGCAGCGTGCAAGGCGGCCCTGGGCCTGGACTTTTCCGGCCCGCCGCCGCCCGATGCGCGCGAGTCGATGCGGGCCTGCCTGGACGAGGCGGGTGTGGCGCCGCCACCTCCGCCCAGGCGCGACGAGAGCGACTAATTCACAACCCGATCACCCCAAGCCCAAGCCAATTGCGGCATGCTGACCCGAGCCAGTCATCCTCGGGACCCCACATGACCGACGTGAAGATGAGCCGACGCAGCGTGCTGATCGGGGGCGCGGTATCGGCCGCCGGCGTAGCGGCCAGCAACAGCCTCGGTGTACGCGCTGCCGAAGTGGTGGCGCCGTCCGCCCCGGAACCGCCACCCACCAGCAGCGTGCGCTTCGAGGTCAACGGCCGCGCCGTCACGCTGACGGTCGACAACCGCACCACCCTGCTCGACGCCCTGCGCGAGCACCTGCATCTCACCGGCACCAAGAAGGGCTGCGACCACGGCCAGTGCGGCGCCTGCACAGTGATCGCGGACGGCCGCCGGATCAATTCCTGCTTGTCGCTGGCGGTGATGAACGAAGGCGCCAAGATCACCACCATCGAAGGCCTCGGCACGCCCGAGGACCTGCATCCGATGCAGGCCGCCTTCATCCGCCACGACGGCTACCAGTGCGGCTACTGCACGTCCGGGCAGATCTGCTCGGCGGTCGGCATGCTGGCCGAGCTGCGCGCCGGCATGCCCAGCCACGTGTCGGCCTCGCTCACGGCCGCGCCCGCGCTGGACTCGGCCGAGCTGCGCGAGCGCATGAGTGGCAACCTGTGCCGTTGCGGCGCGTACTCGAATATTGCCGATGCGATCAGCGAAGTGGCGGGGGATCGCGCATGAAAGCCTTCACCTACGAGCGTGCCGCCGACCCGGCCGCCGCGGCCGCACAGGCCGCGCGCAATCCAGGTGCGCGCTTCATCGCCGGCGGCACCAACCTGCTCGACCTGATGAAGCTTCAGATCGAAGCGCCGGTCCACTTGATCGACGTCAATGGGCTGGCACTGGACCAGGTCGCCACAACAGCAGACGGCGGCCTGCGCATTGGCGCACTGGTGCGCAATGCCGATCTCGCCGCTCACGCCACCGTGCGGCGCGACTATCCGCTGCTGTCGCGCGCGCTGCTGGCGGGTGCCTCGGCGCAGCTGCGTAATCGCGCCACCACGGCCGGCAACCTGTTGCAACGCACGCGCTGTCCGTACTTCTACGACCCCCAGCAGGCCTGCAACAAGCGCCTGCCCGGCAGCGGTTGCGCGGCGATCGGCGGCTTCAACCGCAACCTGGCGGTGCTCGGCGCCAGCGAGCATTGCATCGCCACCCATCCCAGCGACATGGCGGTGGCGATGCGCGCGCTGGATGCGCGGATCGAAACCGTGCGTGGCGATGGCAGCACGCGGCAGATCGCGATCGCGCAGTTCTATCGCGCGCCGGGCGATACGCCGCACCTGGAGACTGTGCTCGAGCGCGGTGAACTGATCACCGCGGTGCTCCTGCCGCCACCGCTCGGCGGTCGGCAGCTCTATCACAAGGTTCGCGATCGGGCCTCGTACGCGTTTGCCATCGTCTCGGTCGGTGTCGTGGTGCAGCCTGACGGCCATTTGCGCGTGGCCTTGGGCGGCGTGGCACCGCAGCCCTGGCGGGTGGAGGCGGCCGAACAACCGCGCGCAGATGCGCGGCGCATTGCCAGCCGCCTGCTCGACGGCGCGCGCACCACCGAACAGAACGCGTTCAAGCTGCCGCTGGTCGAGCGCACGCTGGCCGCGGTGCTGGAAGAAGCGAGG
>DATCVI010000189.1:0-15904 GCA_036566925.1 Stenotrophomonas sp. | reverse complement strand
CGGTGTCGCCTTCTTCCAAAAAGATCACCTGGCGCGTGGCCTGGATCACCGCCGACACATCCGAGGCGACGAAGTTCTCGCCCTCGCCCACGCCCACCAGCAACGGGCAGCCCATGCGCGCGCACACCAGCCGCTCCGGTTCGGCCTGGCTGACCACCGCCAGGGCATAGGCACCGGTCAATTCCTTCACCGTCACCTGCAACGCCGCCAGCAGATCGTGGCCTTGTTGCAGCTGGTGATGGATCAGGTGGGCAATGACTTCAGTGTCGGTCTGCGATTCGAATGCGTAGCCCAGCGCGCGCAATTCCTCGCGCTTCTGCTCGTGGTTCTCGATGATGCCGTTGTGCACCAGGGCCACGCCGTGGCTGATGTGCGGATGCGCGTTGGCCTCGGTGACGCCACCATGGGTGGCCCAGCGGGTGTGGCCAATGCCCAGGTGCGCGTCGAAGCCTTCTTCGGCGGCGGCGGCGGCCATCTCCGAGACCCGGCCGGTGCGGCGTACCCGGCGCAGTTGCGGCCCGTCGAGCACGGCAATGCCGGAGGAATCATAGCCGCGGTATTCCAGGCGCTTGAGGCCTTCGATCAAGACGGGGACCACATCGCGATCAGCGATCGCGCCAACAATGCCGCACATAGGAAAGTCTGCCGGGGTAAAGGCGGACATTCTGCCATGTCCCATTCTGGCTTCCCGCTGACTGCGCCCGGACAAAGCGTCCGCACAGGCGTCCGCGGACACGGCGGACACTGCGGACACTCGTACAAAGCCTTTTCTTTCAATAATTTAACTTTGGCACGGAAGCTGCTTTGGTTTTACTGACTCCTTCCATTCCAATCGCCCATGGCCATTCGCGACACCTCCGCCCAGGATCAGGTTCTTTCCAGCCACGCAACGCCGGCACCCTGGCGCCGCTGGCTGTGGCCGGGGGTGGGCGCGGTGGTGGTGTTGGGCGGCATCGTCTGGGCGATATCGGGCTGGAGCGCCGGTACCGGTTCCTTCCAGGAATCGCGGGTGCGCATCGCCGAGGTCAAACGCGGCGACCTGGTCCGCGACATCGCCGCCGATGGCCGCGTCATCGCCGCCAACAGCCCGATCCTCTACGCAATCTCGGCCGGCACGGTGACCTTGAAGGTGGTGGCCGGCGACGTAGTCAAGCAGGGCCAGGAGCTGGCGGTGATCGACAGCCCCGAACTGCGCAGCAAGCTCGCCCAGGAGCAGGCCACCCTGGCCGGCCTGGAAGCAGAAGCCAGTCGCGCCACCCTCGATGCCACCCTGGCCCACGCCACGGCCAGCAAGACCACCGACCAGGCCGGCCTGGTCCGCACCGCCGCCGAACGCGACCTGGCCCGCTACCAGCGCGGCTACGACGGTGGCGCGGTGCCGGAAGTCGACCTGGCCAAGGCGCGCGACGAACTCAAGAAGGCCGAGATCGAACTGCAGCACGCCAAGCAGGACACTGCGCTGCAAAGCCAGGGCGCCGAGCTGGACGCGCGCAACAAGCGCCTGCTGGCCGACCGCCAGCGCTCGGTGGTCACCGAGGTGCAACGCCAGGTCGATGCCCTGACCCTGCGCGCGCCGTTCGATGGCCAGGTCGGCCAGGTGCAGGCGACCCAACACACCAACGTCATTGCCAATGCGCCGGTGCTCGGCGTGGTCGACCTGTCCAAGTTCGAAGTCGAGATCAAGGTGCCCGAGAGCTTCGCCCGCGACCTGGCGATCGGCATGCCGGCACAGCTGACCAGCGGCAGCGGAGAGCCGTTCCCCGGCGAAATTTCGGCGGTGTCGCCGGAAGTGGTCAACGGCGAGGTCACCGCGCGCATCCGCTTCACTTCCAAGCAGCCGCCCGGCCTGCGCCAGAGCCAGCGCATGAGCGCGCGGGTGGTGATGGATACGCGCAAGAACGTCCTCAAGGTCGAGCGCGGCCCGTTCGTCGAACAGTCCGGCGGCCGCTACGCCTATGTGATGGACGGCAATGCCGCCGTGCGTCGGCCGGTGCAGCTGGGCGCCAGCAGCCTCGGCGAGATCGAGGTGATCTCCGGGTTGCAGCCGGGCGAGCGCATCGTCGTTTCCGGCAGCGACCAGTTCGGCGAATCCGAACGCGTCACCCTGCATTGATTCAGTAATTTCCCCAGACATTTCCACCAGACATCCTCACACCAGAAGGAACGCCCCATGCTCCAGATGCAGTCGGTCTCCAAGGTTTTCCGCACCGAACAGGTGGAAACCCACGCGTTGCGCTCGCTCGACCTGCACGTGCGCGAGGGCGAATTCGTCGCCGTGACCGGTCCCTCGGGCTCGGGCAAGACGACCTTCCTCAACATCGCCGGGCTGCTGGAGACCTTCACCAGCGGGCAGTACCTGCTGGACGGTGAAGACGTCAGCCACCTCTCCGACGATGCCCGCTCGCGCCTGCGCAACCGCAAGATCGGCTTCATCTTCCAGGGCTTCAACCTGATCCCCGACCTCAACCTGTTCGACAACGTCGATGTGCCGCTGCGCTACCGCGGCATGCCGGCGGCCGAGCGCAAGCAGCGCATCGAAGACGCACTGGGCAAGGTCGGCCTGGGCTCGCGCATGAAGCACTACCCGGCCGAATTGTCCGGCGGCCAGCAGCAGCGCGCGGCGATCGCGCGCGCCCTGGCCGGCAGCCCGCGCCTGCTGCTGGCCGACGAACCGACCGGCAACCTCGACTCGCAGATGGCACGCGGCGTGATGGAGCTGATGGAAGAGATCAACGCCCAGGGCACCACGATCGTCATGGTGACCCACGACCCCGAACTGGCCGCACGCGCGCAGCGCAACGTCCACATCGTCGATGGCCAGGCCACCGACCTGGTGCGCGACCCGGTACTCGCACGCGCGCCGGCGCCGGTTGCCTCCCCGATTGCCGCCAACGAGTGAGGCCCACGCCATGTTCGGCTATTACTTCAATCTTGCCCTGCGCAGCTTCCGCCGCAACAAGGTGCTCACCGCCCTGATGGTGGTGGCCATTGCCCTGGGCATCGGCACCAGCATGACCACGTTGACGGTGTTCTACATCCTCTCCGGCGACCCGCTTCCCGGCCGCAGCGAACACCTTTTCTACCCGCAGATGGACCCGGCGACGATGGACGGCTTCATCGCCGGTGAAGACCCGGCCGAGCAGCTGACCCGCTTCGATGCCGAGAAGTTGCTGCGCGAGAAGAAGGGCGATCGCCAGGCGCTGATGACCGGCGGCGGCGTATCGATCGAGCCGGAGAAATCGGGCCTGCGTCCGTTCAACTCCGATGCCCGCTACACCTCGGCTGATTTCTTCGCCATGTTCGGCACGCCGTTCGAATACGGCAATGCCTGGACCGCGACCGAAGACGAAGGCCACGCCCGCGTGGTGGTGTTGTCCAAGGAACTCAACGAGAAGCTGTTCGATGGCCAGAACAGCGTCGGCCGCAACGTGCGGATCGAGCAGAACGACTTCCGCGTCATCGGCGTGCTCAAGTACTGGCGCCCCACCCCGCGCTTCTACGACCTCAACAGCGACCGCTATGGCGAGGTCGAGCCGGTGTTCATGCCGTTCTCCACCGCCGTTGAACTGAAGTTTGGCCGCAATGGCTCGATGGATTGCTGGGGCGATTCGGACAACGACGAGACCGGCTTGAACGCGCCGTGCACCTGGATGCAGTACTGGGTGCAACTGGATACGCCGGCGAAGGTCGCCGATTACCGCCAGTACCTGTCGAACTATTCCGACCAGCAGCGCCAGGCGGGCCGTTTCGAGCGGCCGACGAATGTGCGCCTGCGCAGCGTGATGGAGTGGCTGGACTTCAAGAACGTCGTGCCCAACGACGTGCGCTTGCAGACCTGGCTGGCGTTCGGCTTCCTGCTGGTGTGCCTGGTCAACACCATCGGCCTGCTGCTGGCGAAATTCATGCGCCGCAGCGGCGAGATCGGCGTGCGCCGCGCACTCGGTGCGTCGCGCGCTTCGATCTTCGCCCAGGCCCTGGTGGAGGCCGGCACCATCGGCCTGGCCGGCGGCATCCTCGGCCTGGGATTGGCCCTGCTGGGGCTATGGGCGGTACGCCAGCAACCGGCCAGTTACGCCGAGTTGGCGCATCTGGACCCGGCCATGCTGGCGACCACCTTCGCCCTGGCGCTGATCGCCAGCCTGCTCGCGGGCTTGTTGCCGGCCTGGCGCGCCTGCCAGGTTGCGCCGGCCCTGCAGCTCAAATCCCAATAACCGCTTTCCGCTGATCCGGCCGGCCTCGGGGCTCTCTCTCCGACGGCCGGACCAGTGGACCTTCCCGGGAAGACCGCCATGGAAATCCGCCCCATCCTCTCCACCCTGCGCCGGCACAAGACTGCCGCGGCGCTGATCGTGGTCGAGATCGCGCTCAGCTGCGCGATCATCTGCAACGCGTTGTTCCTCATCGGCAATCGTCTCGACCGCATGGACCGCCCCAGCGGCCTGGCCGAAGACCAGGTCGTGCGCGTGCAGCTGACCGGCATCGGCCGCGACGACAATCCGCAAGCATTGACCGACTCCGACCTCGGCCTGTTGCGCAGCATCCCCGGCGTGAAGTTCGCCAGCGCCACCAACCAGGTCCCGTTTGGCAACTCTTCCTGGAACAGCGGCGTCAAGCTGAGCCAGGAGCAGAAGATCTCCACCCTCAACGCCACTACCTATCTCGGCGATGAGCAACTGCTCGATACGCTTGGCCTGAACCTGGTGGAGGGCCGCCGCTTCAACCCGGACGAGTTCGTGTCGTTCGGCAAGGAAGACGCAGGCAAGGTGTTCAGCGCGATCATCACCCGGACGATGGCGCACAAGCTGTTCCCCGATGGCTCGGCACTGGGCAAGACGTTCTATACCGGCGGCGAGGACCCGATCAAGATCGTCGGCATCGTCGACCATCTCGTGCGCCCGAATGAGGGCAATCGCGGCGGTCCGGACGCCTACGAGTATTCGATGATGCTACCGACCAAGGTTCCCTACTCGGTCGGCGGCGAGTACCTGTTGCGCACCGAGCCCGGCCGCCGCGCCGAAGTGCTGAAGGCGGCCATTGCCACGCTGGAGCGCAACAACCCCAACCGCATCATCCTCAAGCAGGACACCCTCGAAGAGCTGCGCGCCAAGTACTACCGCCAGGACCGCTCGATGGCGTGGCTATTGGTGGGCGTGTGCATCGCCCTGCTGGTGGTGACCGCGCTGGGCATCGTCGGCCTGGCAAGCTTCTGGGTGCAGCAGCGGACCAAGCAGATCGGCATCCGCCGCGCGCTCGGTTCCACTCGGGGGCAGATCCTGCGCTACTTCCAGACCGAGAACTTCCTGCTGGCGACGATCGGCATCGTCATCGGCATGACCCTGGCCTACTCCACCAACCTGTGGCTGATGCAGCGCTATGAACTGCCGCGGCTACCGCTGATCTACCTGCCCTGCGGCGCGATCGCGCTGTGGCTGCTGGGCCAGGTGGCGGTGCTGGGACCGGCGCGGCGCGCGGCGGCGGTGCCGCCGGCAGTGGCGACCCGCAGCGCCTGAGCCCGAGACGGCGATGCTGGGTGCCGATCCGTTCCTGGCGTCGCTGCACCGGCATCGGTTGGCAGCGGGGTTGATCGCGCTGCAGGCCGCACTGAGTGCGATCCTGCTGGTCCTGGCCCTGGCCGGGACCAGCGAGATTCGCCGGCGCGTCGCCCAGCCCAGTGGGTTGGACGAAGCGCGACTGCTGCGGGTGGTGGTGCGCGGCGCAACCGATGCGCACGCGCAATCGCTGGAGCAGGCGCGATTGACGCAACTACCAGGCGTCAGTGCCGTGGTGCGGATCAACCAGGTGCCGTTCGGTGGCGAAGCGTGGGCGGCAGCGTTTGGCTCCCGCCCGGGAACGGCGGCCGGTACGGTGAAGGGCACGATGTACCTGGGCGATGTCGACTTGCGCGAACGGCTGGCGCTACCACTGCGGCAGGGTCGCGATTTTCGCGCCGGCGAGTATGTCCAGGACGTCTACGACTTCGACCACGTCCTGCTCAGCGAACCGATGGCAATGCGCTTGTTTCCACAGGGCCACGCCGTCGGCAACCGCATCTTCATGGGCAAGCGCCCGCTGCGCGTGATCGGGCTCTACGCTGCGCTGCAGGGCGCCACGCCTGAGGAAACCGACAGCCTGATCGTTCCGGTGCGCTTTGCCGGCGGCAACGCACGTACCTACCTGCTGCGCCTGGCGGCCTCGCAGCGCCCAACGGCCGACCAGGTCGCTGCCGCCGTACAGGACGCCAGCGCATCGCGCTGGCTGGCCGACCTGCGCAGCGTGGCCGAATTGCGCCAGGCGTATTTCGCGCGCGACCGCTGGATCGCGCTCGGCCTGCTCGTTGGCGCCGGACTGTGGCTACTCGGTACCGGCGTGGGCCTGGCCAACCTGGGAGACCTCCTGCTGCACGCGCGCTTGCGCCAGATCGGCTTGTGTCGCGCCCTGGGCGCACGCACTGGGCAGATCCGCTGGCAGCTGCGGCGCGAGCACCTGCTGCTGACCGGTGCCGGCGCACTGGCCGGGCTGGCGCTGCTGCACGTCCTCCTGCGCGCCTGGCCATGGCTGGGGATGCAATTGCATACCGGCAGCGCCACGCTGCAGCTGTTCGCCATCGCACTGGTCGTGGCGACCGGCCAATGCGCGATGTGGCCGATCGCCCGCGAGGTCGATGCGGTGTCGCCGACCGGTGTGCTGCGGCATGCCTGACCACCTTCGCGCGCGCGGCGCGACATTGCCGCCGGCAACTGCGATCATCCGTCCCCAACGACCCCAGACCCACCTGCGAGCCGATGTCCAACGTACTCATCATCGATGACAACCATGCCGTGGCGACCGCGCTGGAAGTGCTGTTCTCGCTGCACGACATCGATACCCGGCATGCGGACTCGCCGCAGGACGGACTGGCGCGGCTGGAAGAACAGGCCTACGACCTGGTGATCCAGGACATGAACTTCACTGCCGATACCACCTCCGGCGAAGAAGGCCAGGCCCTGTTCGCGCAGATCCGCCAGCGCCACCCGGACCTGCCGGTGATCCTGCTGACCGCCTGGACGCACCTGGACAGCGCGGTGGAACTGGTCAAGGCGGGGGCCGCCGACTACATCGCCAAACCCTGGGACGACCGCAAGCTGCTGACCACGGTCAACAACCTGCTCGAACTTTCCGAAGCGCGACGCGAGCTCGACCGCCGTCGCGAACGCGAGCTGCGCAGCCGCCAGCAATTGGCCGAACGCTTCGACCTGCGCGGCGCGGTGTTCGCCGATCCCGCCAGCGAACGCGCCATCAGCCTGGCGTGCCAGGTCGCGCGCTCGGACCTGCCGGTGCTGATCACCGGCCCCAACGGCAGCGGCAAGGAGAAGATCGCCGAGATCATCCAGGCCAACTCTTCGGTGCGCAACGGCCCGTTCGTGGCCTTGAACTGCGGCGCAATTCCTTCGGAGCTGATCGAAGCCGAATTGTTCGGCGCCGAAGCCGGCGCCTATACCGGTGCCAACAAGGCGCGCGAAGGCAAGTTCGAAGCCGCCGACGGTGGCACCCTGTTCCTGGACGAGATCGGCAATCTGTCGGCCGCCGGGCAGATGAAGCTGCTGCGGGTGCTGGAGACGGGGCGCTTCGAGCGGCTCGGCTCCAACCGCGAACGCCAGGCACGGGTGCGGGTGATCAGCGCCACCAACGCCAACCTGCCGGCGATGATCCGCGAAGGCACCTTCCGCGAGGATCTCTATTACCGCCTCAATACGGTCGAGGTCGCGATGCCCCCGCTGGCCGAGCGCCCTGGCGACGTGCTGCCGCTGGTGCAGCACTTCCTGGTGTCCGGCAAGCCGCTTTCGCCGCAGGCGCGTTCGCTGTTGCAGCGGCATCCGTGGCCAGGCAACGTGCGCGAGCTGCGCAACGTGATCCAGCGCGCCGAGCTGCTCGCGCAAGGCGCACGCATCGAAGCGACCGACCTCAACCTGCCGCCGCCGCCCGCCGTGCGCCTGGCCGCTTCCGGGCAGGAACCGGACCGCAGCCGGATCGAACAAGCACTGGCGCGCGCGCACGGGGTTATCGCCCAGGCCGCGGCCGACCTGGGCATGAGCCGGCAGGCGCTGTACCGGCGCATGGACCGCTACGGCATACCGCGCGAGGGATGATGAGCCGCTCTTTCACCTTCCGCCTGTTCCTGCGGCTGCTGCCGGTGCTGGCGCTGGCGGCGGCGATGCCATGGCTGCTGGCGTATTGGCTCGATCGCGGCTGGGAAGTGGCCGTGGTTTCGGGCATCGCCCTGCTGGGTTTGATGTGGGTGGTGTTGCGCCGCGCCACTGCACCGATGCGCTCGCTGTTCCGCGCCCTGGCCGGTACCACCAGCAGCTACCGCGATGGCGAATACAACTTCGGCGTGCATTGGCGCGGTGATGACGAGCTGGCGCAGCTGGTGCAAGCGCATGCCGAGCTCGGCGTGGTGCTGCGCGAGCAACGGCAGAGCCTGGTTCAGCGCGAGCTGATGCTCGATGCGATGGTGCAGAACACGCCGGTGGCGATGCTGCTGGTGTCGGCCGGTGGCGATGGCATTCGCCGCGTCACCTTCTCCAATGTCGCAGCACGCAAGTTGTTGCACGGTGGTTGGCGACTGGAGGGGCAGCGGATCGATGCGTTGCTGGAGCAAATGCCGGCCGAATTGCGCGAAGCAATTGCCCGCGGCGGCGACAGCCTGTTCGCCGTGCGCGAAGAAGAAGGCGATGAAGACGATGAGCAGATCTACCATCTCTCGCACCGCAGCTTCCATCTCAACGGCCGCGTCCACGAGTTGCTGCTCATCCGGCTGCTGACGCCGGAGTTGCGGCGCCAGGAAGTCCAGACCTGGAAGAAAGTGATCCGCGTGATCAGCCACGAGCTGAACAATTCGCTGGCGCCGATCGCCTCGCTGGCGCATTCGGGCGCCGAGCTGGTGCGCCGGCAGAAGACCGAGCGCCTGGTCGAAGTCTTCGGCACCATCGAGGACCGCGCGCGCCACCTGGAAGGCTTCATCCGCGGCTACGCGCGCTTTGCCAAGTTGCCGCAACCGCAGCTGCAGACGGTGCAATGGGACCAGTTCATGGCCAGCCTGCAACAACAGATTCCCTTCCGCCTGCACGTGCAGACGCCGGAACTGTGCACTCGCGTGGACGTGGCGCAGATTGGCCAGGCCATGCTCAATCTGCTCAAGAATGCCCACGAAGCCTGCAGCGAGGCCGCGCCGCCGAACGATGACGTCGAGGTGCGGATGAGCCGCGTACCACAGTGGCTGCGGATCGAGGTGCTCGACCGCGGCAACGGCATGAACGAGGCGGTGCTGCAGAACGCCCTGATGCCGTTCTATTCGACCAAGCGCAACGGCACCGGGCTCGGCCTGGCCCTCACCCGCGAGATAGTGGAAGCGCATGGCGGCCGCATCTCGCTGCAGAACCGCAACGACGGCGGCTTGTGCGTGGTGGTGCTGCTGCCGTTGTAGGAGCGTACGGCAGCGGTTACTTCTTCTTCGGCCGCTGCCAGCCTTCGAAGGTGGTCTGCTTGGCACGCGCGACGGTGAGGGTGTCGGCCGGCGCATTGCGAGTCAGCACCGAACCGGCGCCGATGGTCGCATTGGCACCGATCTCGATCGGCGCCACCAGCGCACTGTTGGAACCGATGAAGGCGCCATCGCCGATCCGGGTGACAAATTTGTTTACACCGTCGTAGTTGCAAGTGATCGTGCCCGCACCGACGTTCACGCCCGCACCGATCTCGGCGTCGCCCAGGTAGGTCAGGTGGTTGGCCTTGCTGCCCAGACCAATGTGCGCCTTCTTGGTCTCGACGAAATTGCCTACGTGCACACCATCGGCAAGCACGGTACCCGGGCGCAGGCGCGCGTAGGGGCCGATTTGGGCGGCGCCTTCGGCGATGACGCCATCCAGGTCGCAGTGCGCCCGCACCAGCGTGCCAGCGCCCAGGCGCACGTCGCGCAAGCGGGTGAACGGGCCGATCACCACCCCATCGCCCAATTCGACGTCGCCTTCGAAGATCACGTCGACATCGATGCGCACATCCATGCCCACCTTCACCGTACCGCGCTGGTCCACCCGCGCCGGGTCGGCCAGGTGCGCGCCTTGCAGGCATAGCGCTTTGGCCGCGCGCAGCTGCCAGGCGCGCTCGAGCTGGGCCAGTTGCCAGGGGTCGTTGGCGCCTTCGGCCTCCTGCGCGTCGGGCACCAGCACCATCTCGGCCGGGCTGAACTCGGCCGCGGCGCTGGCGAAGACATCGGTGAGGTAGTACTCGCCCTGGGCGTTGTTGGGCGCTAGCTGCGACAGCCAGCGCCGCAATGCGGTGGATTCGGCGGCAATGATGCCGGTGTTGACCACGCGGATGCGGCGCTGCTCGTCGTCGGCGTCCTTCTGCTCGACGATGGCCGCGACCCGGCCCTCGGCATCGCGCACGATGCGGCCATAGCCGCTGGGGTCCACGGGCTCGGCCACCAGCACCGACAGGCGGCCGGGCGCGGCCAGCAGGCGTTGCAGGGTTTCAGCGCGGATCAGCGGGACGTCGCCATACAGCACCAGCACGTTGGCCGCGTCAGGCACCTGCGGCATTGCCTGCTCGACCGCATGGCCGGTGCCCAGGCGTTGCGCCTGCTCGGCCCACTGCAGGTCGGGCTGGCCGTCGAACTGGGCGCGCACCTGCTCGCCGCCGTGGCCGTACACGATATGGATCGCGTCGGGCTGCAACTGGCGTGCGGTGTCGATGACGTGCGCGAGCATCGGCCTGCCGGCAATCGGCTGCAGCACCTTCGGCAAGACGGATTTCATGCGCTTGCCTTCACCGGCAGCGAGGATGATGACGTGCAGGGGAAGCGACATGGGCGGCAGGCAGGGAAGGATGACGGGACGATTCTAAGCGCTGGCGGTTAGCATGGCGTTCCCGTCGCCGCGACTTCCGCAATGACCCTTCTGCGCCAAGGCACGCACTACGTGTTGGTCGGCCTGCTGCAATTGCTGCTGGACTGGGCCGTGTTCGTCGCGGCAACCGCACTGGGCATGCCGGTGGCCGGCGGCAATATCGTCGGCCGCGTTGCCGGCGCGCTGCTGGGCTTCTGGTTGAACGGCCGCATTACCTTCGCCAGCGACGGCGCTCGGCTGGGGTGGCGTCGCTTCGGCCGCTTCGCGCTGGTGTGGTCGGTGATGACGGTGCTCAGCACCTGGTTGGTCGGCGCGGTCGCCCATGGACTTGGTCTGCAATGGGCGTGGCTGGCCAAGCCGCTGGTTGAGGGGGCCCTGGCCGCGATCACCTTCTTTCTCTGGCGCCACGTGGTCTACCGCTAACGGCCACCCATGAAAAACGCCGGCACTAGGCCGGCGTTTCCAGTCTCATCGAACCAAGCCGTGGCTTAGTGCTTGAGGGTGCGGCGCAGGCGCTCCAGCGCCTGCAACTGGGCGGTGACTTCGGCCAGCTTGGCCTGGGCCTCGGCCACTTCCATCGCTTCGCCGCGGTTGGCAAGGATGCGTTCGGCTTCTTCCTTGGCCTGGCGCACCGCCGCTTCGTCGATGTCCTGCGCGCGCACGGCGGTATCGGCCAGCACGGTGACGACCTGCGGCTGCACTTCCAGGATGCCGCCGGAAATGGCGAAGTCCAGGTGCTCGCCGCTGGCGGTGGTGACAACCACCTTGCCCGGCTTGAGACGGGTGATCAGCGGCGCGTGCTTGGGCGCGATACCCAGCTCGCCGAGTTCGCCCGTGGCCACGACCAGGGTCGCCTCACCGCGGAAGATTTCCTGCTCGGCGCTGACGATGTCGCAACGGATGGTGGACATGATTTCTCGCTCTGGATGACGGGGTCAGAAGAGGACGGCTCAGGCCGCCATCTTCTTCGCCTTCTCGACGGCTTCGTCGATCGTGCCGACCATGTAGAAAGCCTGTTCCGGCAGGTGGTCGTACTCGCCGTCGACAATGCCCTTGAAGCCGCGGATGGTTTCCTTCAGCGACACATACTTGCCCGGCGAGCCGGTGAACACTTCGGCGACGTGGAACGGCTGGCTGAAGAAGCGCTCGATCTTGCGCGCGCGCGACACGGCCTGCTTGTCTTCCTGCGAAAGCTCGTCCATGCCCAGGATCGCGATGATGTCCTTCAGCTCCTTGTACTTCTGCAAGGTCTGCTGGACGCGCTGGGCGGTGTCGTAGTGCTCGTTGCCGATGACGTTCGGGTCCATCTGGCGGCTGGTGGAATCCAGCGGGTCCACGGCCGGGTAGATACCCAGCGAGGCGATCGAGCGCGACAGGGTCACGGTCGAGTCCAAGTGCGCGAAGGTGGTGGCCGGCGACGGGTCGGTCAAGTCGTCGGCGGGCACGTACACGGCCTGGATCGAGGTGATCGAACCGGTCTTGGTCGAGGTGATGCGCTCCTGCAGCACGCCCATTTCTTCGGCCAGGGTCGGCTGGTAACCCACCGCCGACGGCATGCGGCCCAGCAGCGCGGATACTTCGGTACCGGCCAGGGTGTAGCGGTAGATGTTGTCGACGAAGAACAGCACGTCGCGGCCCTTGCCGTTGGCGTCCTTCTCGTCGCGGAAGTACTCGGCCATGGTCAGGCCGGTCAGCGCGACGCGCAGGCGGTTGCCCGGCGGCTCGTTCATCTGGCCATAGACCATCGCCACCTTCGACTCTTCCGGCTTCTCGACGTTGACGACCTTGGACTCGATCATCTCGTGGTAGAAGTCGTTGCCTTCGCGGGTACGCTCACCAACGCCGGCGAACACCGACAGGCCCGAGTGCGCCTTGGCGATGTTGTTGATCAGTTCCATCATGTTGACGGTCTTGCCGACGCCGGCGCCGCCGAACAGGCCGACCTTGCCGCCCTTGGCGAACGGGCACATCAGGTCGATGACCTTGATGCCGGTTTCCAGCAGTTCGGTGGCCGAGGCCTGCTCGTCGAAGCTCGGGGCGGCGCGGTGGATTTCCCACGCGTCGGTGGCAGCGACCGGGCCGGCCTCGTCGATCGGGCGGCCCAGCACATCCATGATGCGGCCGAGCGTGGCGGTGCCAACCGGCACGGAGATGCCGCGACCGGTGTTGGTGGCGACCAGGTTGCGCTTCAGGCCGTCGGTGGAACCGAGTGCGATCGCGCGGACGATGCCGTCGCCCAGCTGCTGCTGGACTTCCAGCGTGATCTCGGTGCCTTCGACCTTCAGCGCGTCGTACACACGCGGCACTTCACTGCGCGAGAATTCGACGTCGACGACCGCGCCGATGATCTGAACGATCTTGCCCTGACTCATGGATGGATCCTCTAGATAGATGCTGTTGAGCCGCGCGCGTCAGACTGCCGCAGCGCCGCCGACGATTTCGGAAATTTCCTGGGTGATCGCTGCCTGGCGGGCCTTGTTGTAGACCAGTTGCAGGGTGCCGATCAGTTTGTTGGCGTTGTCGCTGGCCGACTTCATCGCCACCATGCGCGCGGCGTGTTCGGACGCCACGTTCTCCAACACCGCCTGGTACACCAACGACTCGATGTAGCGCGTCATCACGTGCTCAAGCACGGTCGCGGCATCGGGTTCGTACAGGTAGTCCCAGTCGTGGTGGGCAACCTTCGCCTCGGAAGCCGGCAGCGGCAGCAGCTGGTCGAAGCTGGCCTTCTGCGTCATCGTGTTCACGAAGTGGTTGTAGACCAGGTAGACCCGGTCGACGCTGCCATCGGTGAAGGCGTCGAGCATGACCTTGATCACGCCGACCAACTGCTCGACGTGCGGCGTGTCGCCCAGGTGG
Organism: Stenotrophomonas sp.; assembly: GCA_036566925.1. GTDB lineage: Bacteria > Pseudomonadota > Gammaproteobacteria > Xanthomonadales > Xanthomonadaceae > Stenotrophomonas_A. The sequence goes on along the minus strand of DATCVI010000189.1, from coordinate 2,162 downwards.
GTGACGCTGCCAACCATGTTGACCTTGATCCGGCGGAAGAAGGTCGATGCCTTCTGGCCGATGGTGACCACGTCGACCTCGGCACCCTTGTCCTGCCACTGGCGCACTTCGCCCAGCATCTTGCGGAACAGGTTGTTGTTCAGGCCGCCGGCCAGGCCGCGGTCGGACGAGATCACGATATAGCCGACCCGCTTGACCTGCTCGCGCTCGAGCAGGAACGGGTGCTGGTAATCAGTGCTGGCCTGGGCCAGGTGGCCGATCACCTGCTTCATCGCCTGCGCGTAAGGGCGGGAGGTCTTCATCCGGTCCTGCGCCTTGCGGATCTTGGAGGCCGAGACCATTTCGAGCGCGCGCGTCACCTTGCGGGTGTTCTGCACGCTCTTGATCTTGGTTTTGATTTCGCGTCCGCCTGCCATCTTCGCTCGCTCTGGTCGCTGTCTGGGTGGCGGCGGACCGCGGTGCCGTGCACCGGGTCCGCCCGCTTTGCCCGTTTACCGGTGGCTTACCAGCTACCGGTGGTCTTGAACTCTTCGATGCCCTTCTTGAAGGCGCCTTCGATGTCGCCGTTCCAGTCACCGGTCGAGTTGATCTTGTTGACCAACTCGCCCTGGGTGTTGGCGAAGTGCGCGTGCAGGCCTTCTTCGAACGACAACAGCTTGGCCACCGGCACGTCGTCGAGGTAGCCCTCGTTGACGGCGTAGATGGTCAGCGCCTGGTTGGCGATCGACATCGGAAGGTACTGCTTCTGCTTCATCAGCTCGGTGACGCGCTGGCCGCGCTCGAGCTGCTTGCGGGTAGCTTCGTCCAGGTCCGAGGCGAACTGCGCGAACGCCGCCAGCTCACGGTACTGCGCCAGCGAGATACGGATGCCGCCGGAGAGCTTCTTGATGATCTTGGTCTGGGCGGCGCCACCGACGCGCGACACCGAGATACCGGCGTTCACGGCCGGGCGGATGCCGGCGTTGAACAGGTCGGTTTCCAGGAAGATCTGGCCGTCGGTGATCGAGATCACGTTGGTCGGCACGAACGCCGAAACGTCGCCGGCCTGGGTCTCGATGATCGGCAGCGCGGTCAGCGAGCCGGTCTTGCCGGTGACGGCGCCGTTGGTGAACTTTTCCACGTACTCGGCCGAGACGCGGGCGGCACGCTCGAGCAGGCGCGAGTGCAGGTAGAACACGTCGCCCGGGTAGGCTTCGCGACCCGGCGGGCGCTTGAGCAGCAACGAGATCTGGCGGTAGGCCACGGCCTGCTTGGAGAGGTCGTCATACACGATCAGGGCGTCTTCGCCGCGATCCATGAAGTACTCGCCCATGGTGCAGCCGGAGTAGGCCGAGATGTACTGCATGGCAGCCGACTCGGACGCGGTGGCGGCCACCACGATCGTGTGGGCCATGGCGCCGTTTTCTTCCAGCTTGCGCACGATGTTGGCAACGGTCGAGGCCTTCTGGCCGATCGCCACGTACACGCACTTGATGCCGGTGCCCTTCTGGTTGATCACCGCGTCGATGGCCATCGCGGTCTTGCCGGTCTGGCGGTCGCCGATGATCAGCTCGCGCTGGCCGCGGCCGATCGGGATCATCGAGTCGACCGACTTGTAGCCGGTCTGCACCGGCTGGTCGACCGACTTGCGCCAGATCACGCCGGGGGCCACGCGCTCGACCGGAGCGGTCATGCTCGCGCCCAGCGGGCCCTTGCCGTCGATCGGCTCGCCCAGCGCGTTGACGACGCGACCGAGCAGTTCCTTGCCGACCGGCACTTCGAGGATGCGGCCGGTGGTCTTGGCGACGTCGCCTTCGCGCAGGTGCTCGTAGTCACCCAGGACCACGGCGCCGACCGAGTCGCGCTCCAGGTTCAGCGCCAGTGCGTAGGTGCTGTTCGGCAGCTCGATCATTTCGCCCTGCATCACGTCGGCCAGACCGTAGATGCGCACGATGCCGTCGGACACCGAAGTCACGGTGCCTTCGTTGCGCGCCTCGGCGGTCAGCTTGACCTTCTCGATGCGGGTCTTGATCAGTTCACTGATTTCGGACGGGTTGAGCGTGGTGGTTGCCATGGGTGGTTCCCTTGATCCGGTGTTACCCGGAATTTGCAGATGAATTCGTTATTGCGCGAGCGAGGTCTGCAGGCGCGCGAGCTTGCCCTTGAGCGAGCCGTCGATGACC
>DATCVI010000188.1:0-16137 GCA_036566925.1 Stenotrophomonas sp. | reverse complement strand
TGCGCCGACAAGAGGCCGGCCAACAGGCGCATCCCGGTGCCGGCATTGCCGCAGTCCAGCGCCACAGCGGGCGGCCTGAGGCCGTCGACACCGACACCGTGGACGATCCGCTGCGAGGCCGAGGGCGTTTCGATACGCACGCCAAGCTGGCTGAAGATTGCCGCGGTCGAGCGGGTGTCCTCGCCCTCGAGGAAACCGTCGATGCGCGAGACACCGTCGGCGAGTGCGGCGAACATCACCGCACGGTGGGAGACGGACTTGTCGCCGGGAATGGCCAGCGTGCCCTGCAACGGGCGGCCCTGGCTGGCGATCCAGCTTTGCTTTGCGGTCATGTCTTTCCTGTTGCGAAGGTCTGCGCGGGCGCTCAGGGAATGGCGACCGGATAGGAACCGAGCACCTTGACCTGGGCCGAGTGCGATTCGAGCTCGGCCAATGCCTGCTTCATCGCCTCGTCCTCGACGTGGCCGGCCAGGTCGATAAAGAAGCCGTACTCCCACTTGGCCTGGTGCGAGGGCCGCGACTCGATCCGGTTCATGCTGATGCCGTGCCGGGCGAACGGGCTCAATACGTCGAACAGCGCGCCGGGCTTGTCGTGGATGAACACCAGGATCGAGGTACGGTCGTGGCCCGACGGCGGGAAGATCTTGCGGCCGATCACCAGGAAGCGCGTGGTGTTGTCGTCGTCGTCCTCGATCGACTTCATGATGACCTTCTTCAGGCCATACACGTGCGCGGCACTCTCGCCGCCGATGGCCGCCGCGTCCTCGGCATTGCGCGCGCGGCGCGCGCCTTCGGCGTTGGACGAGACCGGCAGCTTCTCGACCTTGGGCAGGTTGGAACGCAGCCAGCCGGCCGTCTGCGCGAACGACTGCGGATGGCCGTAGATGCGCTCGATGTCTTCCAGGCGGCCGCTGCGCGAGAGCAGGAACTGGTGCACGCGCAGTTCGACTTCGCCGCAGATCTTCAGGTTCGAGGTGAGGAACATGTCCAGGGTGACCTGGATGGTGCCCTGGCCGGAATTCTCCACCGGGACTACACCGAAGTCGGCGTTGCCGGCCTCCACTTCCTGGAACACCTCTTCAATACTGGCCATCGGCTGGCCCACCGCCGAGCGGCCGAAGTGCTTGAGCACGGCCTGCTGGCTGAAGGTACCTTCCGGCCCCAGGTAGCCGATCTTCAGCGGCTCCTGCTGGGCCAGGCAGGCGGACATGATTTCGCGGAACACGTGCACCAGCACTTCGTCGCTGAGCGGGCCTTCGTTGCGGTCCACCACCATGCGCAGCACCTGCGCCTCGCGCTCGGGACGGTAATAGTCCACCGCCGCGGCGAGCTTGCCCTTGGCCTTGCCAACCTGGTGGGCGAAATGCGCGCGTTCTGCGATCAACGCCTGGATGCCGCGGTCGATCTCGTCGATCTTCGCGCGCACGTCGGCCAGTGCGGGCGGTGGCGAAACCGCAGGCGCTCCTTTGGCGGCAGGCTTGCTCGGTACGGTTTTGTTTTTCTTTGCGGCCATTGCGTATTCCCGTGTAGTGCGGTCTTCAGCCGTGGCGCTGGCGGAAGTCGTGCATGAAATCGACCAGCGCCTGCGCCCCGGCCACCGGCATGGCGTTGTACAGCGAAGCGCGGATGCCACCGACGGCCTTGTGGCCCTTGAGCGCGAGCAGCCCGGCCGCCTTGGATTCGCTGACGAACAGCGCATCCAGGCGCTCATCGGCGAGGAAGAACGGAATGTTCATCCGCGAGCGCACCGCCGGCGCCACTTCGTTGCGGTAATAGCCGCCGGAACCATCGATGGCGCCATACACCAGGCGCGCTTTCTCGGCGTTGCGGCGGGCGAATTCTTCCACGCCGCCCTGGTCGAGCATCCACTTCACCGTCAGCCCGAGCAGGTACCAGTTCCAGGTTGGCGGGGTGTTGAGCATCGAGTCGCGCGCGGCGTGCGAGCGATAGTTGAAGATGTCGGCGCGCGGCTGCCCCGGGCGTTCGAGCAAATCGCGGCGCACGATCACCACCGAGATTCCGACCGGCCCCAGGTTCTTCTGCGCGCCGGCGTAGATCAGGCCATAGCGCGAGATATCCAGCGGCTCGGAGGCGATCGAGGAGCTGAAGTCGGCAAACAGCGGCACCGCGCCGACGTCGGGGGTGTCGCGGAACTCGACGCCGTGGATGGTTTCGTTGGCGGTGATATGGACGTAGGCCGCGTCCGCCGAGAGCTGCCAGCTGGCGCGCGGCGGAATATCGCGATAACCGCCGGCTTCGCCATCGGCGGCGACATGCGGCATGACGTAGGTCCTGGCCTGCTTGATCGCGGTCTTGCCCCAGTGGCCGGTGACGACGAAGTCCACGGTCTGCCCGGGCGCGGCGAAGTTCAGCGGCAGCAGCGCCTGCTGGGTGGTGGCGCCGCCGGAAAGGAACAGCACCGCGTAGTCATCGGGAATGGCCAGCAGCTGGCGCAGGTCGGCCTCGCTTTGCGCGGCCAGGGCGACGAAGTCGGCACTGCGGTGGCTGATCTCCACCACCGAGGCGCCCACGCCATTCCATTCCAGCATTTCCGCCTGCGCCTGGCGCAAGACCGCTTCGGGCAAGGTCGCCGGCCCGGCACTGAAATTGAACGCGCGCGTCATGTCCCACCTATGTGTATGCAGTCGCTTAGTATGCCGCAGCGCACCAGGGTTGGCTGGCGCGGCAAAAAGTTGCATTTGCATCTGTTGCCGGGCATGACCCGGCTACCGGCTGGAAACTTCCGCCGCGCCGGTGCAGTCTGAGTGCCTGCATACCCACCAGGCAGCCACGATGTCGATCCGCGATGCCCTGCGCATCCCCGCGCACGAGATTACCGACGAAACCGTCTACCGCGAGCGCCGTCGCCTGTTGCAGGCGCTGGCGCTGGGCCCGGCGCTCGGCCTGGCCGGCTGCGCCGAGGCCGAGCCCCCGCCGCCGCCCAAGGTGACCATCACCCCGGAGCAGGCCAAGCAGGGCTATCGCACCAGCGAGACGCTGACGCGCTACGAGGACGTGACCAGCTACAACAATTTCTACGAGTTCGGCACCGACAAGACCGATCCTTCGCGCGCGGCCAAGACCCTGCGCACGCAGCCGTGGTCGGTCAAGGTCGGCGGCGAGTGCGCCAAGCCCGGCACCCTGGCGCTGGACGATCTGCTCAAGGGCATCAGCTCGGAGGAGCGGGTCTACCGCCTGCGTTGTGTCGAAGGCTGGTCGATGGTGATCCCCTGGACCGGCGTGCCGCTGGCCAATGTGCTCAAGCGCTTCGAGCCCACCGCCAAGGCCAAATACGTCGCCTTCACCACCCTGGCCGACCCCAAGCAGATGCCGGGGATCGCCTATCGTTCGATCGAATGGCCGTACAAGGAAGGCCTGCGCATCGACGAGGCCATGCACCCGCTGGCCTTCCTCGCCACTGGCCTGTACGGCAAGGCGTTGCCGCAGCAGAACGGCGCGCCGCTGCGCCTGGTGGTGCCGTGGAAGTACGGCTTCAAGAGCATCAAGTCGATCGTGGAGATCGCCTTTGTCGAGAAGATGCCCGAGACCGCCTGGCACGAACTGCAGCCGAGCGAGTACGGGTTCTTCTCCAACGTCAATCCGGCGGTGGACCATCCGCGCTGGAGCCAGAAGACCGAGCGCCGCATCTCCGGCACGGCCAGCAAGCTGTTCGCCGAGCGCATCCCGACCCTGCCCTTCAATGGCTACGCCGCGCAGGTCGCCTCGTTGTACGCGGGCATGGACCTGAGGAAGTGGTTCTGAGCGCGGCGCCTCGTCCGCGCCCGCCGGCGCGCCGCGCCAGCGCCGGCATGATCCTGGTCAAGGCGCTCGTGCACCTGGCCGCGCTGGCCCCTTTGCTGTGGCTGGGCTGGCAGGTATGGCAGGTATGGCAGACCGGCAGCGACACGCTCGGCGCCGACCCGGTGGCCGAGATCGAACACCGCACCGGCCTGTGGGCGCTGCGGATGCTGATGCTCAGCCTGGCCATCACCCCGCTGCGCCAGGTTACCGGCCAGTCGGTGCTGATCCGCTTCCGGCGCATGCTCGGGCTGTATGCCTTCTTCTATGCCAGCGTGCACCTGTGCGTGTATCTCGGCCTGGACCTGCGCGGCTATTGGGCGCAGATCTTCGAGGAAATCGTCAAGCGCCCGTACCTGACGGTCGGGTTCCTGGCGTGGCTGCTGTTGCTGCCGCTGGCGATCACCTCGACCCAGGGCTGGATTCGTCGACTGAAGCGCAACTGGGGGCGTCTGCACAAGCTGGTCTACGCCGTCGGCGTGCTGGCGGTGCTGCACTTCTGGTGGCTGGTGAAGGCCGACATCCGCGAGCCGGCCCTGTACGCCGGCATCCTGGCGCTGCTGCTGGGCTGGCGCGCGTGGAAGGCCTTCAGCGCGCGCCGAACCACAGCAACGCGCTCAGCACCGCGGCCAGCAACACCGCGCTAAGCAGCAGCCACGGCCAGCGACTGACCCGGCCGCGCGGCCGTGCGCCCTCGCCTTCGGTCGCCGCCGGCTTGCGTGGCGCCAACGCTTCGGCCACCGGCTCGGCCTCGACCAACGGCGGCTGCACCGGCACTTCCAGCACGAAGCGGTGCTGGGTGTCGAAGACCAGCTGGTCGCCCGGCTGCAACCAGCAATCGCGCACGGGAAGACCGTTGACCACGCTACCGTCCTGCGAACCGAGGTCGCGCAACAGCACGCGGCCGTCGTGCGGTTCCAGCCGCGCATGCCGCGCGGCAAACAGGTCATCGTCAATGAGGATGTCGGCGCTGGCGTCGCTGCCCACCAGCCGCGCCTGCTCCAGGGTGAAGCAACGGCCGTGGTGGCGGCCGCCGACGCCGCGCAGCAGCATCAACGCATCGCCGGGCGCTTCATTGGCGGCCGCGGGAATCCGTGTCTGCGGCGCCAGTTTGGCCCGCAGCACCATCTCCACGCCGTCGGCATAGACCGCGTCGCCGGGCCGCAGCAGCGCCATGCGCCGTACCGGCCGGCCATTGACGTGGATGCCGCGCACGCCATTGGCGACCTGCAGCCACAGGCCGCGGCGGTCCAGGCAGAACTGCGCCAACAGCAGTGCCCCCTGCGTGTCCTCGACCAGCCGCACATGGCCCGAGGCATGGCGAACGATCCGGTGGACGCCGGGCTTGAGCGGATGGTCCGGCTGCTGCCGGTGGGTGAAGTGGACTTGCAGTTCGCGCACGCGGCGCAGCCTAGCAGGTTGCCCTGGCATCCAGAAGCAGGCGCCGACGCCACGCCCGCGGCGCGATCTGGAACCGAGGCGCCAACACGGCCACAATGCGCGACTTCCCGTTGCCCGGAGCCGGCATGTCCACGATCGATATCCGCCAAGAACATGGCAAATCTCCCGAGCAGGCGCGCGCGGCGATCGAAGAAGCCGCGACCAAGCTCGACGCGCGCTTCGGCCTGCGCTCGCACTGGCAGGGCGACAGCCTGCAGTTCAGCGGCAGCGGCGTGGACGGCGCGATCCAGCTGCTGCCCGGCGCGGTCCGCGTGACCGCTACCCTCGGCTTCCTGCTGTCGGCGATGAAGGGCATGGTCGAGGCCGAGATTCGCCGCGTCCTGAGCGACAAGCTCGGTTAAGCCTGGCGGCGCCGGCTTCACCCGGCCGATGCAAAGGCGTCGCTAGGCTGGCCACCTCCGTCGCTGATGGGAACCACATCATGGCCAGTGCAAATCCGAACGCGCAGCGCAACCGCCGCCGTGGCGGCGAGCCCGAAGATGATGCCGGCGAAGCTTTCCAGGCGCAGGCCGAGCAATGGTCGCGCCGGCTGGGCGAATCCGCCCAGCATGTATGGTGGGCAGGGCTGGGCGCCCTGCAACGGGCGCAGGCCGAAGGCAGCCGCCTGTTCGATAGCCTGGTGCAGGAAGGCGCCGAGGTGGAACGCGATGGCCGTCGCCGTGCCGAGGAACGTGGCGAAAGCGTCCGCGAGGAAGTTCAGAGCCGCTTCGACCAGGTCCGCGACAACGCCGCGGTGGGTTGGGGCCGGATCGAGCGCGCTTTCGACGACCGCCTGCGCAGTGCCCTGCGCCGACTCGACGTGCCTGAGCGCGAAGAGGTCGATGCGTTGCGCCGGCAGATCTCGCAGTTGCGCAGCCAAGTGAGCCGCCTGGCCGCGACCGAGCGCGTGGCGCGCGGGCCAACCGAGCCGGAGAGCGATATCGAAGGGCCCGACGGCGAGCGCCTTGGGTAAGCCCGGCGTAACGACCTCGTCTTGATATTGTTGCAAAGCAACATCGATTTTCCGACAATCGAACTGCCCGCCAGTCCACTCAGACGCCGTTTGCTTCCCTCCCCTCTCGGCTCCGGACTGGCGGGCACTTCCTGCCTGCCGCGGCCGCCCTGGCCCGGAAAACCGCTACTCATGATTGCCCGCCGCGCGCCGATATAGACTGCGCGTTCGTCGCTGCGCGCCAGCCCTTGGGTTCTACACGGTTACTGCATGTTTTCCTGGATTCTCGCCCTGCTGTTGGCCATCGTGGTCTGGAGCGCCGCTGCGGTGTACCTGTGGTGGGTACGACGACGCCGCGACGAAAGCCGGGCCGGCCTGGCGGCACTGGCCAATCTGCACTGGCGCGACTTTTCCGAGAGCGTGCGCCGCGCCCTGCATGACGAGCGTGGCTGGACCCTGGCCACGCAATCGGAAGACGACGGCTCGCCCCGCAGCGACTTCCTGATGCGCAGCCAGCAGGGCACCCTGTGGATGGTTTCGTGCAAGCACGGGCGCGCCTACCGGATAGGCGCGGCAGCAGTGAATGAGCTGGGCGCCGCGTTGCGCCTGGCCGGGGCCCAGGGCGGCGTGCTCATCACCGAAGGCAAGGTCGAGCGCGAGGGCCTGGTCGCCGCCGACAAGCAGGCGGTCGAGATCCTCGACGGCCGCCGCATTTGGCCGGTGCTCAAGCCCTATCTGCCTGCCGAGGTGGAAAACCGCATCGTCCATACCTCGCGCCGACGCGCGCAGCGCCATACCGGCATCGCCGCCTTGGCCTCGCTCACGCTCGGCCTGGTGGTCGGGCTCGGATACTTGTCCTCGCACCCGCCTTCGACGAACGCGACCGCAGCCAGCGCCGCCCCCATTCCTGCCCGACCGGCACCGCCGCTGGCCGCGCCAGCCGCACCGGTCGTCCCCGTCGAAGGCGCCGCCTCCGATGCGATCGTTGGTCGCCCGGCCGACCCCGATCCGGCCACCCTCGACCGCTACCAGGCCTCGGTCTCCCGCGCCCTGGCGCAAACGCCTGGCATCACCCGCGGCATCTGGTTGACCCGGCTGACCCTGGCGGTTGACCGCCAGGCCGACGATGCCACCGCCTGGCCATTGATCTGCCGCGAAGTCGAACGCTATCCAATGCTGCGCACGGTCCGCATCCAGCTCAATCCACGACCCGGTGTCGATGAGCCTGTGCGCTGGCGCCAATGCAGCACCATCTGAGCCCCGCGGCGCGGCCTGCTCGCTGCGGGCCCTAGTAGGTCCGGTCCGAACCCTGCTTGCCCAACGACATCACGCCCGACATCTCGGCCAGTGAATCACGCTCGTTTTCGCACAGGTGCATCAAGCAACAGATGCGGATGAAGGATGACAAGTTCGGCACCCCGCCGTAACGCAAGTCGACGTAGCGCGACCAAGATGACACCAGGTTGCTGACCGAAACCCCAGCGCGTCCGGCAATTTCGTCGAGCAACGTCCAGTAGATCTCCTCCAGGCGAAAACAGGTGGACATCCCGTTTACCCTGAGCGAGCGCATTCGCGGCACCGACAGATTTATATCGAACTGACAACTCTTCATAGCGACCTCGCAAAGCTGCAACCAACGACATGCATGACTGCATGCTCCGTAGCTAAGAAGACCGCTCAACGAGCGTGGACATATATATATAAATCGCAAGCGATTCGAGCTTTTTTTCCAGCACGGCATATGATTCGTCCACATGCCGGCGTGCGTATCGCGCGCATTGCATCCGCCTATATCCTTGTATTGCCCAGTCATGCAGCTGGGGTCGCAATCTAGCCGCCGACACGAGCACAAGGCGTCTCTACATTGCACAACATGCGCATGCCCGCTTATCGGCTCACCACGGCCATTGCGCTGATTGCGTGCCTCGGCCCGCAACAAGCGCTCGCCAACAGCTGGGCCCGACAACCGGTCACCATCAACGGCCTGGATCGCCCCGTCGCCGAAGTGCTGCGCGAGGTGATCGGCGCCGGCGGGTTTCGCGCCGATGTCCCCGCCCGCCTGCGTGGCACCGTCAGCGGCAGCTTGAACCAACGTCCCCGCGAAGCCTTCCTGCGCCTGGTGGATGCTTACCAACTGCAATGGTGGCGCGATGGCGACGTCATCCACGTCACCCCCATGGCCGACATGCAGACGCGCAGCTTCGATGTCTCTGCCGTGGGCGGCAAGCGAGCGTTGACGTTGCTGCAGGAGCTCGGACTGCTCAATCGGCATCTGCCTTTGACCGGGAGCGGTTCGATCCTGCGGGTATCCGGGCCCGGCCAGTACCTGGCCGCCGTCGCCGACGCGCTAGAGAGCGGCCGCCGCCAACGCGTGCAGCAAGAAGGCATGCAGACCGGCCAGCCGGTCATCCGGGTGTTTCCGCTCAGGCATGCCCGGGCCTCGGACATGACCTACGACAATGGCGAGGAGCGGGTCAACGTGCCCGGCGTGGCGACGCTGATCTCCAACCTGCTGCGCGGCACCGACGCCCCGGTCACGCTGCCGGTCCTGCCGGCCAAGATGGTCGACCCTGCCTCCGCCAGCATGGCGGCCCAGCAGATACCCGAGCCAGCGATCTACGAGCCCGACATCGCCAGGCCCGACGATCGGCGCGAGTTCCCAATGGGCGGCCAGGTGATGGCCCACGGCCAGACCAACGCCATCCTGGTCCGCGCACCGGCATCGATGATGCCGAGCATCGCCGAAGCCATTGCCGAAATCGACGTACCACAGCCATCGGTCGAGATCGAAGCGACGATCATCGATGTCTCCAGCGACGCACAGAATGAACTGGGCGTTGACTGGTTGTCGCTCGCTTCGATCGGTCGTGGCCACTCGGTCACCCTGCAAGACGAAGACTCCGGTGGCTTCATCGCCCGGATCCGCGCCCTGGAGGCCGACGGCAAGGCCCGCATTCAATCGCAGCCGCGAATTCGCACCCTCAACAACACCGAGGCGGTGATCTCCTCTGTTGAACGAATGTACGTACGCGTCAGCGGTGAGCGAGCCGCCGAACTGTTCGGGATGGATGCAGGCCTGCGCTTGCGCGTCATGCCCAGCATCGGCAGCGGCGAGGACCCCCACGTCCGGCTGGCGATCCATCTGAAGGACGGCTCGCTCAACGCGGCCAACGCCGTGGAAGGTATCCCCACGATCCAGGACCACAGCATCGCCACGCAGGCCGTGATCGAAGATGGCAACTCCCTGTTGATCGGCGGCTACACGCTGACGCGCGAGTCGACGCAGAACCGCCGCGTGCCGTTCCTGTCCCGTATTCCCTTCCTTGGGGCGTTGTTCCGGAGCCGCCGCGTGCGCGAAGAACGCTTCCAGCGCATCGTCATGATTACGCCGCGGCTGCCCGTGCAGCCGCCGACATTGGCGCTGGCTCCGTATCGACGCAGGGCCTTGCAATGAGCGCCGAGCCGGCACAACTGCATGTCTGCAGTGGCCTGCATCAAGGCGCGCGCAGCAGCCTTTTGCGCGGGCAACGCCTGGTCCTGGGCAGTGGCGAGGCCTGCGATATCCGGCTGCTCGACCCAGGCATCGCGACTCAGCACCTCGCCTTGGAGCCGCGCGCCCGCCGGCTGCACCTGCATGCACTGGCGCCAGGGGTACGCGTGCGCAACAAGGACGTGCGGCAGGGCCGGCGTGCCGCGCTTAGGCGAGATGAGGAAATCCATATCGCGGCGGTCACTTTGCGCTACGAGTCGCCGGCCGCGAAAGCGTGGTCAGGCCTGTCCGCGACTTGGCCGGCAACTTGGCCGGCAATGGCCGGGCATGGCCGCACCAGGATTGCGATTGCCCTTGGCGCCGCCGCACTGGGCAGTGCAGTGCTGGCCGCGTGGCCGGGCGCCCATTCGCACGGCGATAACGCCGTGGGACCGCGCCCGGACAGTGAAGGCAGCCGCGTGCGCAGGCAGATTGATGCCGCCAGCGGACGCCCCGTGTACAGCGGCCATGTCCCCGACGAACGCGCGTTGGCCCTGCTGCGCACTCGTGTGCATCAACAAGGCGAAACCGCCGCCCTGTTCCGCATCGCCGTGCGCACCCGAGTATTGCAGGCCGTGGACGAGGTGCTGTCGCACCACTACGCGGTCAGTCGCTTGACGGAATTGCAGCCTGGGCGCTACCGCATTGTGACCGGCGGGCCGGCCTCTTACCTGGACGACACCGCCTGGGACGCTGCCGCCGTGGCGCGCGAGATCCAGCACGCCGTGCGCGGCGTCGCCTCGCTGGAATTTCGCGAGGATCCCGCGTTGATGACCAGTGGCGCCCGACTGCCGCTGAGTGCCCCCCCCTGGAGTCTGGTCAGCACGCCGCACGGGCAGTGGATCTCGGACGGCAGCCAACGCCGATATTTCGAGGGCGCCCAACTGTCCAATGGGCGCGTGGTGGATCTGGCGCGCTGCTCGGTCCGGCTGATCGACCGCCAGCGCAAACGCATCGTCCATTACAGCGGGGAGGCCGGGAGTGGAAGCTGCTATTGACCGTCGCAGTCCGCTCGGTGCGCTCGGACCTTCCGACATCGAACAAGCACTGGCCGACCCGAATTTTGCCGAGGCATTGCTCATTGAACTCGATGACGCTTGTCTCGCCGTGCAGGGTGCATGCACCACGGACGCCCAGCAAAGAATGCTCGCAACGAGCATACGCCTGGCCCGGCAGATCTACCTAGATCACCTGCGGCGCCAGCGTTCCTTCCGATGACACCAGGAGAAAAACCATGAGCTTCAACGTCAACTTCAATCCGTCGGTCGGCAGCGGCCATAGCTCGGCCGGTACCGCGCCCTACAGCCAGAACGCAGGCCTGTCGTCCGGCCGCGTCGCCGAAATCCTGGCCAAGATCCTGGAAAAGCAAAACAAGCGCTTCGAATCGTTGCTCAACAAGGCACAGTCACAGATGGGCTCCAGCGCCGGACAGAACCAGGGCAACGTCGCCATGATCCGCGTGCAGCAGGCAATGGGCCAGGTCAACACTGTGCAGAGCGTTGCGACCTCGGCCATCCAGGGCCTGACAGATGCCCAAAAGGAGACCGCCCGCGCCACCCGTTGAGGGAGCTTTGCGCATGAGGTCGACGGCCGCCAGTTCCGAACATCTGCTGTCGCTCCTGGTCGGTGCGGGCCACCTGGCGCGTACGCAGGGACGTTTCGCCCAGGCACTGCAGTTGTTCGAGCAGTTGCGGCTTGTCTTCCCGGACCGGGCCAGCCCTTGGCTGGGGCTGGCCCTGCTGGAGATCGATCGCCACAACTACGCCCGAGCCGCCGGCCACTGCCGTGCCGCCCTGGCGGTGGCGCCTGGATATCCGCTGGCCAGTGCCTGGCTTGGCGTCTGCCAATTCGCATTGAACGAAAGCCGCCTGGCCGTGTGCACGCTTCGCAGCGTACGCAATGAAGACAGCCCAGCCGCCTTCCGCCTGGCCGAGACCATGCTGCAGCTCATCGCCGCACTCGACCGTCCCTGAGACGACCTCTCGTCCATTCCGACACCGGAGCACCGTCATGCTGCCGCTACTCTCCACTGCTGGCGCCGCCCAGCCCTCAGGCGCGCTCAGTCCGCGTCCCTCCTATGCCTTGCAGTCTGGGGGGGCGAACGACCCGTTGGGCGACCTGCTGCGATCGATCGAAAGTCGCCACACCGGCGCGCACCAGCAAGTCGTACGCGAGCTTGCCGGCGTCGCCGCACTGCCAGCGTCGCCCGCAGCGATGCTGCGGCTGCAAGCGGCGGTGGGGGAGTTCAGCGTGCGCGTGCAGCTGAGCGTGCGCCTGGCCGAAGAGCTGTCGCGCTCGGTACAGACGCTGACGCAGAGGACCTGAGCCATGCGCCGCTGGACAGCGATGCTCGCGATGCCGCTGCTGGTCTCATGCAGCGCCCCGCTATTGGACAAGGCGTCCGATGAAGATGCCAATCACGCGCTCAGCCTCCTCGACCGGCATGGCATTGCCGCCGAAAAACACTTGCAGCGGGAGGGGGCATGGCAAGTGGCCGTGGATGCGGACAGCCTGTCGGCTGCGGCCGGCCTGGCCAATGCCTACGGCCTGCCGGCACCGCCGCGACAATCACTCGCACAGTTGTTCGGCGAAAAGGCCTTCATCAGCACCCCCGCGGAGGAGCAGGTACGGCTGCTGATCGGGCTCAACCATGATATTGCCGCTGCCCTTGAACACATCGACGGCGTGCTGCACGCCGATGTCCAGTTGGGCCTGCCGGCGGCGTTGCAGCGCGATGGCCTGCCGATACCTCACGCTGCAAGTGTGCTGATTCGCCACGACAGCGCTCAGGACCTTCCGGCGACGCGTGAATCGATCCGGCGATTCGTCGCCGGCGCGGCAGGAGGATTGGATGCATCGCAAGTGTCGGTGGTGTTCGTGCCGGTCACACCCGACGCGGTGTTGGTCTCGCGCACGATGGGCCACGCCGATGGGTGGCGCGTGGCGTGGTGGCTGCTGGCGCTTGGGTTATGCCTGGCGGCGCTTGCCGTCGCCTTCGGCGCCCAGTTGCGTACCCTGCGTTGGCCACAAAGGTTGCCGCCGCTCTGGCGACGCGGGGCTCGCCAACCTTCGACCGCTCCCACTGCATTCGTCCCCCCCCGTGCGGGCCACACCGCCCGGCCGAAGGCGGATGACTGAGCATGCGGCCCGACATCCTGCTGCCCGCGCTCTGGGTTCACTGGTCGTGGCTATCGCCGCCTCGGCCCGCGCGCGATGAACGCGCCTTGCGTGAAGCCAGTGTCCAGTTGATTCGCGCATACCCGCACCTGGTCACGCAACACGTCCCTTCGCTGCTCATACCGAGGGGAAGGCCGGCATTTGCACGCTTCTGCCGGCTGGTCGCGGCAACCGCCGCCTGCAACCAGGTGCGTCGACGGGTCAGCCCGCAGGATCGACGGCAGCTGGCCGCGCACATCGGAGGCGGCTGCCTCGATCAGTTGCAGTTGCGGCTTCCCCAGGAGTTCGATGCCGACGACACCATCGACCTGAGCGACCGTTTCGGCCTCACCGCACAGGGTCTGGCGCGGGTCCGCCGGGCCCAGCATCAGCGAGGCCTGGATGCGTGGTGGTCGATGCGCCTGCCGCGCGCGCTGAGCGAGGCGTCACGCGCTTTCCTGGCGCTGGACCGCCTCCATGCGCGCGCCTGCGTGGCCAGCGCACTGCGTCTGTGGAGGTCCCGGTGCTGATCTTCAGGATGGGGGCGGCAACGCTGCACGATGACGGGCTCATTGGGCCACAGGAGTGGCAATCCGTACAGGCGCTGACACAGGCCTGGCGCAAGATGGAGGAAGAGGACCGGCGCCGGGCCGCAGCGGCGCGAATCCGTTGCAGGCAGTTGCGGGCACGCGCGCTTCGTCGTGGCCTGCGCGCTGGCATGGCGCTGTCGGCACGGCGCCATGTCGCCCTGTCCGCCGCCCTGTCACGCGCCTCGATGCGGCTGCGCGACGAGCTGGTCGCGTTGGTCGATCAACGCATCGACGCTTTGATGTCCCTGCAGGGCTCGGCGCAGTGGCTGCTTCCGGAACTCCAGCGCTGCCTGGCCGCCGCATCGCCACAGCCGGTGGTGTCCATCCGGGTCAGTGCCGACAATCTCGCCATTGTCCGAACCTGGGTTGCCCAGGCGCAGGCCCCCCTCGGCCTGCTTGCGGTCATGGCCGACGCTTCGCTGAGCCGCACCTGCTGCGTGGTGGAAACCCCCACCGGTGTAGTACGCGGCACCCTGGCCTCCCAGCTCGCCGCCGTGCGCCAGGCCTTGTTGGATGCGGCAAATTTGCCTTTGCAAACGCTGATTACGCAATGGACCGCGGCGTCGTGATGCGCTGGACGCACTTGCGCTACCAGTCGCCACGCCAGACCCGGAACGCGGATCTGCATGCGCGCTTGCGTGGTTTGTGCATGGAGATCTGCAGCGGGCGCCGGCGCTTTTGCATGCGCGTGATGCAGGCGGCGCCGGCGGCATGGACGCCGATTCGGCTGCAAGTGCGAAGCAGCCTGGGCGCGGGCCATCTTGAACTGGATCTGGCCGCCATCGAGCCGGCGCTCTCGCTCCCACTGCAGCCACATATTTCCGCCTCCCAGCTAAGCACCGTGCTGGGTGCGCACAGTCACTATCTGTGCCTGCTCGAAGGCCTGCTGGGAACCGCCCTGCATGTTGACAAGGCGCGCCTGCATCGGCGACCCGCGCGCTACGCACTTGCCCTGGAAGTCACCGACAGTGATCGTGGCCGCCGGGGCCGCATCGGCCTGTCCGGCGATGGCTTGATCGAAGCACTGCAGCGAACGCAGGCATACCAGGCGTGGCAATCCCGACAGCAAGCTGCGATCCAACGCGAGCTGCAGGTGCGTGCCTGGATCTGCCTTCGCGCGTGTGGCCTCACCTTGGCGCAGCTGGCACGCGCCCGACCCGGCGCGGTCGTACGCATCCCCAGTGAACAGAAGCTGCTGCGGCTGCGCCTCGCGCAGGGGTTCGCCGAGTATTCCCTGCAAATCCAGGACATGACCTGCATGATCCAGTCGCCGCCCTCGTTTCCACGCGCTCCCGCCTCCTCTGTCGTCGCGGTCGAGCAGATCATGCTCGAGGTGGACGTGGTGATCATGAGTCTTCGCTTGAGTGTCGAAGAGGTCGCACGACTGCGCCCGGGCAGCACGCTGCAACTGCCCGGATCGCCCGAGCGCAAGGATGTGACCCTGCGCTGTGAAGGCACGCCGTTCGCGCATGGCGAGCTGGTGCGCTTGGGCGAGACACTCGGCGTTGTGATCGAAAGTACTCGCACGGCCCCGCGCCATGACCAGCCCTGACCACCTGCAGACCGTCGCCCTGCTCGTGGCCGTGGGCGCGTTGCCGGTGCTCGTGGTCATGCTGACGCCTTTCACCAAGATCAACATCGTCCTGCTGCTCTTGCGCAGCGCCTTGGGCCTGCAGCAGGTACCCGGCAACCTGACCATCGCCGTGGTGGCGCTGGCCGGCAGCATGGTGGTGATGGCCCCGGTCATGCACCAGGCCTTGGAGACGCTCGACCTGCCTGATCGCCTTGGCAACGGCGCCCCCCCGCCGACGCTGAGCGAACTACGCGAAGCGTTCGAAGGCCCACTGAGCGACTTCATCTCCGCGCACGCCCCGGCCAAGGAGATCACATTCGTTCGCGAAGCGATCCAGCGCCACGATCCCGGCATCCAGGTCGACGATACCGACCTGATGGTCACGATTCCGGCCTTCGTGCTGGCGGAGATCTCGGCCGGCATCCGCATTGGGATCGTGCTCTACATCGCCCTGCTGGTCGTGGACCTGGTGGTTGCCAATGTGCTGATGGCGCTGGGCATGGTGATGTTGTCGCCGACGACCTTGGCGACCCCGCTCAAACTGCTGATCCTGGTGCTGTCCGATGGCCTGTCCAGGCTGATGCACAGCCTGATACTGGGCTACGTGACATGACCGAACTGACCGCGTTCGCCGCCGAGGCCTTCCTCACGGTCTATCGCATTTCGATGCCGATCGTCCTGGTGGCGGTACTGGCCGGCATCGCCATTGCGATCCTACAGACGTTATTCCAGATCCAGGACCAGAGCCTGCCCTACGCGATCAAGTTGGTCGCCGTCGGCCTGGCGCTGGTGATCGCCGCACCGGCGACATCGCGCGAGATCCGCCAGCTCCTGCACGCGGTCGCCGCCCAGCTGGGGGGCGTGGCATGACCATCGCAGAAAACACGATGCTGTTGTTGCAGCGCCTTGCCCTGGGCTGCGTCGCGCCGGCGGTGGCGCTAAGCCTGTTGCCGCTGAGTTTCGCAGGTGCGATGGGCGGCGCGGCGGCGCTCCTCGGCCTGCGCCATGATCTCGCGGATGCGCGGCACGCCGTCGGAGACGCCGCTGAAGCCGACGAACTCGTGTTTGGCGTGGCGGGCGATCAGGCGGGCGAGCGTCG
>DATCVI010000187.1:0-7582 GCA_036566925.1 Stenotrophomonas sp. | reverse complement strand
CAGTCAGGTCAATCTGGTTCCCATCGCTAGTCACCAACATCATCCCATCGATGCGAACATATTCGTATCGCGGAAAGCCGCTTCCACCGGTCTCCAGAAGGACTCCGTTTCCATTAGGGGCGGGGGGCTCTACGCGTTTGGCGCCTATCGCGCTCCAGCCGCGCACACACCGGTGCAATTCATGGCGCCTGTTCGATTGGCTCGACACGGGCGCAACAGAGATCGCTTGCCCGTAGGAGGAGTCAAGGTCTGCACAGCTCGCTGAGCTGCAAGTAGCAAGTGCCACTGTAGAAAAAAGCGCTCGCCCCACTGTGGCCAGACCAGTAATGCGCTTGAGGGCTGCTGTGCCGTTCATGCCTCAACGCCTTCGTCCAAAGATAATTCCAGCAAGGAAGGCCGCGATCAGCCCTGGCGCCGCGGCGCGAAGTACTGCGACTTCGGCGCGGTCCAACAATACGTCCTGTGAAATGGCCCAGTCTTTAGAGGAACAATTTCAGGACCAACAACGCAAAGACAAAAACCCCAGAAGCAAGAATCAACAAAATCGCTGGCCAAATCGGGCTGAACACTCTCGCCCAAATCTCAGTGGAACTAGCTAATGGGTGCGACTCGATAAATTTGCGAGCTACCGGCAGCTTCGCTCCGATAAATCCAAGAAAAGCAATGCTGGGAACCAAGAAGAGTCCAAGCATAAACCACTGGCCAGAAATCGAGTAAATCCACCAGCCAATACCCGCAGAAACTGTCAGCATCAGCACAGAAGCGAAAACGAAACGGCGCCAGGTGAATGCGGAAGACTCAATCATTTTTAATATTTACCTCGTAAATAGTTAGGCAAACGAGAATCCCGGATAATTACGTCATTTCCCCGCAGCTTCGCCTGCCTCCTTGCTCGCCTTTAACGCGTCCATAATTTAAGTATCGACTATCGAGTGATCCGCCTGAGGCCGCAGAAAGTAACCACGTGTTAGCAAGAGTGCCGGCAAATTCACCTTGCGGACCTAGCAACCTTTGGCTGAGCTTGCAGCACTCGGCGGCCAGACCAGTAATGCGCTTGCGGGCTGCTGTGCCGTTCATGCCTCAACGCCTTCGTCCAGAGATAATTCCAGCAAGGAAGGCCGCAATCAGGAATGCCTGAGCTCCCAGAAAGAGAATCACCGAGGCGCGCAACGCATTCGGTACGTGGGTCAGGCTGAGAGTGGCGAACAAGGCCGCGAAGAACAGGAGGTAGCCGATTTCATAGGCTAGAAATCGCCTCCACGAAGTCGTTATCCACATTACGGGCATTCTCGACCTATCTTTTCGTGAGAATTTGATCGGTGCCACAGGCTGCATCGCCTTGGGTACGTCCTGTATGAAGCGGCAACGGAGATTGCCAGATCATCGCCGCTAACCCGCCGGCAACCAAATCGACAACGCATGCAGGATCAACCCGATCAACCCACCCACCAAAGTGCCGTTGAAACGGATGTACTGCAGGTCTCGTCCCACCCCCAGCTCCAGTTGCTCCACCAAATGCCGCTCGTCCCAGCTCTTCATGGTCGAGGCGATGTGTTCGGTGACCGAGCTGCGCAGGCGCGTGGTCAGGCGGTCGGCGGCGTCGAGCATGTGGGTGTTGAGCGCTTCTCGTAGCGCCAGGTCGCGCGCCAGGGCCTGGCCCAGGCCCTGCAGTGATTGCTCCAGGTGACGGGCAATCGCCGAGTCGGCTTGCTCAAGGTCGCGTCGCAGCGCGCCGTGGATGCGCGCCCACAGGTCCTGGATGTAGTCCTGCAGGGCAGGGTGGGCGATGGCTTGCTGCTTGAGTTGTTCGAGCCGCGCCACCAGTGCCGGGTCTTCGCGCAAACGCACGATGTATTGCTGCAGCCAGCGCTCGTAATCCTGGCGCAGGGGGTGCTCCGGGGTGGTCAGCACTTGCTGCATTTCCTCCAGCGCGGCGCGCGCCAGGCGCTGCGCCAGGCTGTCGCCGATTTCCTCGACCGGCTTGACCCAGTCCACGGTGTCCATCAGCTTGGGCCATTCGCGTCGGGCGTAGCGCACGATCAGCGCCGATACCCGTGCCTTCACCGCTTCGTCGTCGAGCCAGCGGCCCAGGCGCTGCAGGCCTTCATCGAGCAATTGCTGGTGGCGGCCATCGGCGGTGAGCAGGCCCAGTACATCGCCGGCGGTCGCGGCCACGTTCCACTGGCGTAGCCGTTCGACCACGAAGCGCTGGATGGCGCGCCGTACCGCCGCTTCGTCCAGCAGGTCCAGCGCCTGCACCAGCCAGCCACGCGCCATGTCGGCCAGCATCCGCGCCTGCGCCGGCTGCGACAGCCATTGCGCCAGGCGCGTGGCGGGGTCGAAGGCACGCAGCTTTTCCAGCAGGTTCTCCGGCGCCAGGAAGTGGTCGCGCACGAACGCGGCCAGGCCGTCGGCGAGCCGATCCTTGCCGCGCGGCAGGATCGCCGTATGCGGGATCGGCAAGCCAAGCGGCCGGCGGAACAGTGCCACCACCGCGAACCAGTCGGCCAGCGCGCCGACAGTGGCGGCTTCGCAGAACGCGGCCAGCCAGGCCCAGCCGCCGCGCTGGCCCATCAGGTGGCTGAGCACGAAGCCGGCGAGCATGAGCAGCAGCAGGCCGGTGGCCAGGGCGCGCATGCGCCGCAGTTCGGCGCGGCGCGGATCGGGGAGTGGGGCGGAAATCGACATGGTCCCAGTGTAGCCAGCGCCGGTGAGGCGCAAGTGCAGCCGGCGCGCTCAGGCAACCTTGGCGATGATCTCGCCAAGCACTTCGACGATGCGGTCGATCTGTGCCGGTTCGATGATCAGCGGCGGCGACAGCGCGATGACATCGCCGGTGACACGGACCAGCAGGTCGCCGTCGTGGAAGGCGCGCTCGAACACCTCGTAGCCGCGCGCGCCCGGCGCACCTTCGCGTGGCGCCATCTCGATCGCGCCGATCAGCCCGTAGTTGCGCAGGTCGATGACGTGCGGCAGGCCACGCAGCGAGTGCAGCGCGCGTTGCCAATGCGCGCCGAGCTCGGTCGCGCGCTCGAACAGGTTCTCTTCGGCGTAGGTGTCCAGCGCTGCCAGCGCCGCCGCGCAGGCCAGTGGATGGCCGGAATAGGTGTAGCCGTGGAAGAACTCGATCGCACCCGCGGGCCCCTGCATGAAGCCCTCGTGCACGCGATCGGCAACGAACACCGCGCCCATCGGCACCGAGCCGTTGGTCAGGCCCTTGGCGGTTGTCATCAGGTCGGGGGTCACGCCGAAGCGCTGCGCCGCGAACGCCTTGCCGACGCGGCCGAAGCCGGTGATGACCTCGTCGAATACCAGCAGGATGCCGTGGCGGTCGCAGATCTGGCGCAGGCGCTGCAAGTAACCTTCCGGCGGCAGCACCACGCCGGCCGAGCCGCTGATCGGTTCGACGAAGACCGCGGCAATAGTGCTGGCGTCGTGCAAGGCGATCAGTCGTTCGAGGTCTTCGGCCAGTTCGACGCCGTGTTGCGGCAGCCCGGGCGAGAACGCGTTGCGCTCCAGGTCCAGGGTGTGGCGCAGGTGGTCCACACCGGCCAGCAACGGCCCGAACCATTTGCGATTGTTCGGCAGGCCGCCGATCGACATGCCGCCGAACCCGACCCCGTGGTAGGCCTTCTCGCGGCCGATGAACTTGATGCGCTGGCCTTCGCCGCGTGCGCGGTGGTAGGCCAGGGCGATCTTCATCGCGCTGTCCACCGCTTCCGAGCCGGAGTTGGTGAAGAACACATGGCCCAGGCCGGGTGGCGCGATCTCGGCCAGGCGCTCGGCAAGCACGAACGGCAGCGGCGAGCCCATCTGGAAGGTGGGGGCGAAATCCAGCGTCGCCGCCTGCTCGGCGATTGCCTGGACAATGCGCGGACGTGCGTGGCCGGCATTGCAGCACCACAGGCCGGCGGCGGCATCGAGAATCTGCCGGCCCTCGACATCGCGGTAGTACATGCCGCTGGCCGAGGCCAGCAACCGCGGCCGCGCCTTGAACTGGCGGTTGGCGGTGAACGGCATCCAGAACGCTTCCAGCGAGGCCGGCGTCTGTAGCGACTGGCGCGCATAGTCGCCGGCGAGATGGTGCAAGAAATCGCTGCCCATGAGCTGCTCCCGGATGCCGGCGCGCCGGCGGATCGTTGAAAAAACTTTACACCAGCCGCCACCGGCGGCGCGAGTTGCCGGCTTTAACCCTCGGGTGTGTAAAGTATCCGCAACACGACTGCGGCCCGGGAGGCCAGCCTAGCGGCCATGGATATCGGAGCCCGCCTGCAATGGGTGCGCACGGGACGCGGCCTGAGCCAGCGCGAGCTGGCCAAGCGCGTCGGCGTGACCAACAGCACCATCTCGCTGATCGAACAGAACAAGGTCAGCCCTTCGGTCGCCTCGCTGAAGAAGGTGCTCGACGGCATCCCGATCTCGCTGGCCGACTTCTTTACCCACGATCTGGAGATCGCCGCCGATACGCCCTTCTATGCTGCCGGCGATCAACCCGATGTCGGCAACGATGGCATCCATTATTTCCTGGTCGGACAGCGCCGGCCGCAGCGGCGCATGTGCATCCTGCGCGAGGTCATGCCGCCGGGCAGCGATACCGGCGAGAGCATGCTCAGCCACGACGGCGAAGAGGGCGGGGTGATCGTCGCCGGTACCGTGGAGGTCACCGTCGGCCACCAGGTGCGCGTGCTGCGCGCAGGCGAGGCGTACTACTTCGAAAGCCGCGTGCCGCACCGCTTCCGCAACGTCGGCACGGACGAGGCAGTCATCGTCAGTGCCAATACCCCGGCCACCTTCTGACCCGCAGCGAGGACTCCATGGACACGCCCAAGACCCAGCAGGAATGGCAGGCACGCGCCGATGCGCTGGCGCTGCAGACGCGCGCTTTCATCGACGGGCGCTACGTCGACGCCGCCGGCGGCGCCCGCTTCGATTGCGTCAGTCCGATCGATGGCCGCGTGCTCGGGCAGGTCGCCGACTGCGATGCCGAGGATATCGACCGCGCAGTGGCCGCGGCGCGGCGCAGTTTCGAGGCCGGCAGCTGGTCGCGTACCGCACCTCGCCAGCGCAAGCGCGTGCTGCAGAAATTCGCACGCCTGGTGGAGGCGCATGCGGCCGAACTGGCGCTGCTGGAATCGCTGGACATGGGCAAGCCGGTGCGCGACGCCCTGAGCGTCGACATCGCCGCCAGCGTGCGCTGCCTGGACTGGACCGCCGAGGCGGTGGACAAGGTCTATGGCGAGGTCGCGCCGACCGGGCCGGATGAGCTGGGCCTGATCACGCGCGAGCCGCTCGGCGTGGTCGGCGCGATCGTGCCGTGGAATTTCCCGTTGCTGATGGCCTGCTGGAAAATCGCCCCGGCCCTGGCCACCGGCAATTCGGTGGTGCTCAAGCCATCGGAGAAGTCGCCGCTGAGCGCGATCCGGCTGGCTGCGCTGGCGGCCGAGGCCGGCATTCCCGAGGGCGTATTCAACGTCGTGCCCGGCAGCGGCAAGGGCGCCGGCGAACCACTGGCGTTGCACATGGACGTCGATGGCCTGGTCTTCACCGGTTCGACCGCGGTCGGCCGCCGCTTGCTGCAATGCGCGGGTTTGTCGAACATGAAACGCGCCTACATGGAGTGTGGCGGCAAGAGCCCCAACCTGGTATTCGCCGACGCGCCGGACCTCGACCGCGCCGCTGAAGCGGCGGCCAATGCGATCTTCTACAACCAGGGCGAAGTCTGCACCGCGGCTTCGCGCCTGTTGGTGGAGCGCTCGATCAAGGACGAGTTCGTCGCTCGCGTGGTGGCCGCCGGCCGGCGCATGCAGCCACGCCATCCGTTCGACCCGGACGCGGCGATGGGCGCGCTGGTGGATGAAACCCAGACCGGACGGGTGCTGGACTACATCGCCCGCGGCAGCGCCGAGGGCGCGCGCCTGTTGCTCGGCGGCAAGCGCGCCGAGGTGGTCGCCGGTGGCAGCTACGTCGAGCCAACGGTATTCGACGAGGTCGGCCCCGAACACGCCATCGCGCGCGAGGAGATTTTCGGCCCGGTGCTGGCGGTGCTGCCGTTCGACGATGAAGCCCATGCCTTGCGCATGGCCAACGACAGCGAGTACGGCCTGGCCGCAGGGGTGTGGACGCGCGACATCGCGCGCGCCCACCGCGTGGCTCGCGCGCTGCGCGCCGGCAGCGTCTGGGTCAACTATTGGGATGGCGGCGACATGACCGCGCCGTTCGGCGGCTACAAGCAGTCGGGCAATGGACGCGACAAGTCGCTGCATGCGTTCGACAAGTACACCGAAATGAAGGCGACCTGGATCAACCTGGGCTGACGCGCACGGTGGCATTGGTTGCAGGCGCAACCGCAGCACGCGCCGGCCGCCCCGATCTGACAAAATCCGGCGATCGTTCCATAGCCGATAACTCCATGAGTGTTGCCGCCGTTCCCGTTACGCCCGCCAATCCACCGCACCGCGTGCTGCTGGCCAGCCTGGTCGGCACCACCATCGAGTTCTTTGATTTCTACATCTATGCGACCGCCGCGGTGCTGGTGTTCCCGGCGTTGTTCTTTCCTGCCGGCGATCCCAGCGCCGCACGCCTGCAGTCGTTGGCGACCTTCGCGGTGGCCTTCATCGCGCGGCCGGTGGGCTCGGCGCTGTTTGGTCACTTCGGCGACCGCATCGGCCGCAAGGCCACCCTGGTGGCGGCCCTGCTGACGATGGGCCTGTCCACGGTCACCATTGGCTTGCTGCCCGGTTATGCGCAGATCGGCGTGTGGGCGCCGGCGCTGTTGGCGCTGTGCCGTTTCGGCCAGGGCCTGGGCCTGGGCGGCGAATGGGGTGGGGCGGTATTGCTGGCGACCGAGAATGCGCCGCCGGGCAAGCGCGCCTGGTACGGCATGTTCCCGCAGTTCGGCGCGCCGTTGGGCTTCCTGCTGTCGACCTCGACGTTCCTGTTGCTGGGGGCGATTCTCAGCGATGCACAGTTCGCCGCCTGGGGTTGGCGCATTCCGTTCATTGCCAGCACATTGCTGGTGGGCGTAGGCCTGTGGGTACGCTTGCGCATTACCGAGACCCCGGATTTCCAGCGCGCCATCGAGCGTGCCGAGCGGGTGCGGCTGCCGCTGGGCACGGTGTTGTCCCAGCATGCAGTGCAAGTGGTGCTCGGCACCCTGGCGACTTTCGCGACCTTCGCGCTGTTCTACCTGATGACGGTGTGGGCGCTCGGCCATGGCACCGCCAGACTGGGTTACGACAAGGAGTCGTTCCTGCTGCTGCAAATGGCGGGCATCGTGTTCTTCGCGCTCGGCATCCCGATTTCGGCACGCTGGGGCGACCGCGGCGGCACGGCGCCGGCCATGGTGATCGCCAGTGTCTGCATCATCCTGCTCGGCTTGTGCTTCGCGCCGCTGTTTGTTGCCGGCGAGCCGCTGCGGGTGCTGTTGTTCCTGGCGCTGGGGTTCTTCTTCATGGGCCTGACCTACGGCCCATGCGGCACTTTGCTGGCGCAGCTGTATCCGGTGCCAGTGCGCTACACCGGCGCGTCGCTCTCGTTCAACCTGGCCGGCATCCTCGGGGCGGCACCGGCGCCGTATATCGCC
>DATCVI010000186.1:0-40576 GCA_036566925.1 Stenotrophomonas sp. | reverse complement strand
CGGCCGCGACGATGCCCGCGCGCGCCTGCAACGCTTCGCCCGGGTGCTGCCGCAACTGCTCGACCCGCAACAGCCGCTCGCACGCGCCGATCTTCGCTACACCAACGGATTCACCATCGAACGGCAACCCGCGGCCAAGGTCGCCGGCGCGCCGCAAGGCAGCGCAAATCCGAATCCCCCATTTCGCATCCCGGCAGTAAGCACATGAATCGCAAGGGCGACAAATCTCTCATCGTCGGACTCGACATCGGCACCTCGAAAGTGGTGGCGCTGGTCGGCGAGTATTCGCCGGGCAACCCGATCGAAGTCATCGGCATTGGCTCCCACGAGTCGCGCGGGCTCAAGCGCGGCGTGGTGGTGGACATCGAATCGACGGTGCAGTCGATCCAGCGCGCGGTCGAGGAGGCCGAGCTGATGGCCGGCTGCGAGATCCGCTCGGTCTACGCCTCGATCTCCGGCAACCACGTCCAGTGCAAGAACTCGCCCGGGATCGTGCCGATCCGCGACGGCGAGGTCACCTGGGGCGACCTGGAGCGCGTCCTCGACGCCGCCAAGGCAGTGGCGATTCCGGCCGACCAGCGCATCCTGCACGCGATCCCGCGCGAGTACGTGCTGGACGATTCGCAGGAAGGCATCCGCAACCCGGTCGGCATGACCGGCGTGCGCCTGGAGGTGCATGCGCACCTGGTGGTGTGCGCGCAATCGGCGGCGGCCAACATCAGCAAGTGCGTGCAGAAGTGCGGCCTGCAGGTCGACGACCTGGTGCTGTCCTCGCTGGCCTCCAGCGTGGCGGTGCTGACCGCCGACGAGCGCGAGCTCGGCGTGGTGCTGGTGGATATCGGCGCCGGCACCACCGACCTGGCGGTGTACGTGCAGGGCGCGATCTGCCACACGGCCTCGCTGCCGATCGCCGGCGACCACGTCACCAACGACATCGCGCACATGCTGCGCACGCCGACGCCGGAAGCCGAACAGATCAAGGTGCGCTATGCCTGCGCGCTGGCGCAGCTGGCCACGGCCGAAGAAAGCATCCAGGTGCCGTCGGTGGGCGACCGCCCGCCGCGACGCATGCCGCGCGCTTCGCTGGCGCAGGCCGTGCAGGGCCGCTACGAGGAAATCTTCGAAATGGTGCAGGCCGAACTGCGCCGCTCCGGCTTCGAGGAACTGGTGCGCGCCGGCATGGTGCTGACCGGCGGCGCTTCGAAGATGGAAGGCGTGGTCGAGCTGGCCGAGGAAATGCTGCAGATGCCGGTGCGCGTGGGCATTCCGCAGCACGTCACCGGGCTGGGCGAGGTAGTGGGCAACCCGGTGCATGCCACCGGCGTGGGCCTGCTGCTGATGGGCAGTCAGATCGAACATCCGCGACGGCCGTCGATCCCGACCGGACGCGCGGGCAGCTTCTTCAACAAGCTCAAGAATTGGTATCGCGGCGAGTTTTAAAGGCCGCGGGCACGGCAGGACGCAGTTTGCAGGGCAGCAGCAAAAGAGCAGGGCGCGCAGTAGTCAAACCAGAAGAGAACGCCGGCAAAGGGCATCCGCCCGGGTCACGGCTCCACAATAAAGAGGACATGGACATGGCACATTTTGAACTGATCGAGAAGATGGCACCGAACGCGGTCATCAAGGTTGTCGGCGTGGGCGGCGGCGGCGGCAATGCCGTGGCGCACATGGTGAACAGCAGCGTGGATGGGGTGGAATTCATCACCGCCAACACCGACTCGCAGGCGATCAAGAATTGCGGCGCCAAGCTGCAGCTGCAGCTGGGCACCAACGTGACCAAGGGCCTGGGCGCCGGCGCCAATCCGGAAGTCGGCCGCCAGGCCGCGCTGGAAGATCGCGAGCGCATCATGGACGCGCTGCAGGGCGCGGACATGGTCTTCATCACCGCCGGCATGGGCGGCGGCACCGGTACCGGCGCGGCGCCGGTGGTGGCGCAGCTGGCCAAGGAAATGGGCATCCTGACGGTGGCCGTGGTCACCAAGCCGTTCCCGTTCGAAGGCCGCCGCCGCATGCAGGTGGCGCTGAAGGGCATCGAGGAGCTGAGCCAGCATTGCGACTCGCTGATCACCATCCCGAACGAGAAGCTGATCACCGTGCTCGGCCGCAACGCCACCATGATCCAGGCCTTCCGCGCTGCCAATGACGTGCTGCAGGGCGCGGTGCAGGGCATCGCCGACCTGATCGTGCGCCCGGGCCTGATCAACGTCGACTTCGCCGACGTGCGCACCGTGATGTCGGAAATGGGCCTGGCGATGATGGGTACCGGTTCGGCGCGCGGCGACGACCGTGCCCAGGCCGCCGCCGAGTCGGCGATCCAGAACCCGCTGCTGGACGACGTCAACCTGGCCGGCGCCAACGGCATCCTGGTCAACATCACCGCCGGCCCGGACTTCACCATGTCCGAGTTCGACGAGATCGGCCGCACCATCGAGGGCTTCGCCTCCGAGGACGCCACCGTGGTGGTCGGCACCGTGCTCGACCCGGACATGCAGGACGAGGTCCGCGTGACCGTGGTCGCCACCGGCCTGAACCGTGCGGTCGCCCGTTCGGCGCAGCGCCCGGACCAGCGCGCGCCGATCAAGCTGGTGCGCAACGCCACCACCGGGATGCCGGAATACGGCGACTTCGAGCAGGGCCAGGATGCGGTTTCCAAGTCCGTCGGCGGATCGATGGGCCTGGGCCTGCGCCGCGCCAGCAGCGAGGCGGCCTCGGCCTCCACGCCGGCTGCCGCTGAACTGCCGAGCGACTACCTGGACATCCCGGCGTTCCTGCGCCGCCAGGCCGACTGAAGCGCGGGCGGCGGCTCGCCTGCCGCCAACGCGAGGTCGTGATGGGTTGTACCGGCGCGGCGCGCCGTTCGCGGGCACGTAGTGGTTGGACGTGCCGGCAGCGGAACGCAGTGTCGGCGGCCGCGGGCTTGCCCTCCCGCGTGCCGACGCCATGTCCTTTTCTGCCGGGTCGGGGTGCCCGACCCGGCAGGTTTTGGCGCTTGGGCATGCAAATGTGTCAGGCGTGAAAATCGCCAATGCGACAGTTTTGTTAAGCTTCGCCCCCGCTGGCCGGCTTGCTGGTTCAGCTCCCGTCTGCGTTTGTCATTCAGACTTCATCACCATGACCCAGCAACGCACCCTGAAGAACACGATCCGCGCCACCGGCGTCGGCTTGCACAGTGGCGACAAGGTCTACATGACCCTGCGGCCTGCGCCGGTCAACCATGGCATCGTGTTCCGTCGCGTCGACCTGGAACCGGTGGTGGAAGTGCCGGCCGATGCCGAGCTGGTCACCGAGACCACGCTGTGCACGGGCCTGACCCGCAACGGCGCCAAGATCCAGACCGTCGAACACCTGATGTCGGCCATGGCCGGCCTGGGCATCGACAACGCCATCGTCGAACTGTCCTCGGCCGAGCTGCCGATCATGGACGGCTCTTCCGGCCCGTTCGTGTTCCTGCTGCAATCGGCCGGGATCGTCGAACAGGACGCGGCCAAGCGCTTCATCCGCATCACCTCGCCGGTGGAAGTGCGCGAGGGCGACAAGGTCGCCCGTTTCACGCCTTACGACGGCTACAAGCTGGGCTTCACCATCGAGTTCGACCACCCGATGATCCCGGCCAAGCAGTCGCGCGCCGAGCTGGATTTCTCGACCGCCGCGTACATCAAGGAAATTTCGCGCGCCCGGACCTTCGGCTTCATGCGCGACCTGGAGTACATGCGCGAGCGCAACCTGGGCCTGGGCGGTTCGATGGACAACGCGATCGTCCTGGACGAGTTCCGCGTGCTCAACGACGACGGCCTGCGCTATACCGACGAATTCGTCCGCCACAAGATTCTCGACGCAGTCGGCGACCTGTATCTGGCCGGTGGCCCGATCCTGGGCGCCTACGAGGGTTTCAAGTCCGGCCACGCCCTCAACAACAAGCTGGTGCGGGCCCTGCTGGCGCAGCAGGAAGCCTGGGAATGGGTCAGCTTCCCGGCCGGCACGGCGCAGCCGCCGGTCGCCTACGGCACCCCGGCCTACGCCTGAGCGACCCCGTCAGGGGAATCCCCACGTGTGCGCCCCCTTTGTGGGGGCCCGGCTGGGGCCATGTCATGGAACTGTGAACTCACCCCGAGTCGGTTCCTGAATTTAACGCTTATTTAATCTTTCCCTAACTAACGCCTGAGCCGCGGCCGCTAGGATGCGTCCGGTCGCGTACTGTTTTCTTCTCAAGTTCTTCACGCGCGGCGACCGGCGGAGTGCCGGTCCGGACATCATCGACGCGGTTTGGATTCGATGTCCTGCAGGGATGCCAGCGCTTCGCGCAGACCCTTGTGCGTGGCGGCTGACACCGGTTTCGACTGCTCCGGGTTCTTCGGCATTGGGGAATGCAACGAAGTGGTAGTGGTCTTGGGGGTCACCCGCGTGACCTTCAGCCCGACGGACCGGGCCGCAACGAGGAGCTGCTGTTCGGCCAGCCGAAGCTTGGCGTGCCAGACCGGCGAATCGACGAGAAAAACGAGCTGCTCATCCTTCACATTGGCAAGCCGGCAGTGGCCGGCAAGTGAAGCGGGCAGATGGGGGCGCAACTGCCTGTCCAGCGCATCGAGCCACAACGCTCGGCGCAAGGGGTTGCCGGTCTTCTCCGCCAGCGCGGCCTCGATGGCCTGCTGCGGGACGGAAGGACCGCGTGCGCTGGATGAGGACTTGGACATGAAGACTCACATATGGCTTTCAAAAAGATCGTAATCAAATCACGTGAAACCCGAGGCCAGCGATTGGCCCGCCAGATCCGAGGATTTGCCGAGGATCGGCCGATGACCGTGCTGGGCGTAGTGCTGGGGACGGGCCTGGCGCTCGGCTTCGGCGCCAGTGCCGGACTGGGCATGGCGAATGATGCGCGCCTGCAGGCCAAAGTGGAAACGCAGCAGGCCGAGCTGGCCAAGGTCCAGCGCGAATCGCAGGCGCAGGTCAACGCGCTGGCGGCCCGCCTGGGCGAGCTGCAGGCCCAGGCCACCCGGCTCAACGCGCTGGGCGAGCGCCTGACCCAGATGGGCCAGTTGCAGGACGGCGAGTTCGACTTCAACGAACCGGTGGGCGTGGGTGGCGGCGACGAGCCGGCCCAGGACATGCCGATCGGCGACTTCAAGGAGGATCTAGGGCAACTCGAAACCCAGTTCTCCGCCTCCGGCCAACAGCTCAACGTCCTCGCGTCGTTGATGTTCGACCACCAGCTCGAGCAAAACTCGGTGCCGTCGCGGATGCCTATCCGCAATACCTACATCACCTCCGGCTTCGGCGGTCGCGCCGATCCGTTCAACGGCGGTGCCGCCAACCACAAGGGCATCGACTTCCACGCCAGCGTGGGCGACCCGGTGATGGCGGTGGCCGACGGCGTGGTTAGCTACGCCGGCGTGCGCGGTGGCTACGGCAACGTGGTCGAGGTCGACCATGGCAACGGCTACGTCACCCGCTACGCGCACAATTCGCGCCTGACGGTGAAGGCCGGGGAGCTGGTGCGGGCCGGCGAGCAAGTCGCCAAGGCCGGTTCCACTGGCCGTTCCACCGGTGCCCACGTCCACTTCGAGGTCTGGAAGGACGGGCGCGTGATGAATCCGCGCAAGTTCCTGGGCGACAGCAACACCCCGGTGGGACGTACCGGCCGCGGCTAAGGCCGCTTGGCGCAGGGGCTTGCGTTCGCCAGCCCCCGCCCCAAGCTACAATGGGCATTGCCATCGACAGGGCGCTTTGCGCCCTGTTGCGTTTGCGGCAGTCGTCGGGGAGCCGGCGTCGGTCAAAGCGATCCTCCTTTTCGGCGCATCTTTTCGGCGCATTCAACCGGTTTCTTCAATGATCAACAGTCTGCTTACCCGCGTATTCGGTAGTCGCAACGAACGCCTCCTGCGCCAGCTCAGCCGCATCGTGGTCAAGATCAATGCGCTCGAACCGGACATGGAGAAGCTCTCCGACGCGCAATTGCAGGCCAAGACCCCGGAGTTCAAGCAGCGTATCGCCGCCGGCGAGCCGCTGGACAAGGTGTTGCCGGAAGCCTTCGCCGTATGCCGCGAGGCTTCGCGCCGCGTGCTGGGCATGCGCCACTACGACGTGCAGCTGATCGGCGGCATGGTGCTGCACCTGGGCAAGATCGCCGAGATGCGCACCGGCGAGGGCAAGACCCTGGTGGCGACGCTGCCGGTGTACCTCAACGCGCTGGAAGGCGAAGGCGTGCACGTGGTCACCGTCAATGACTACCTGGCCCGCCGCGACGCCGCGCAGATGGGCCGGCTGTACAACTGGCTGGGCCTGAGCGTGGGCGTGGTTTACCCGGGCATGCCGCACAGCGACAAGCACGCCGCCTACGCCAGCGACATCACCTACGGCACCAACAACGAATTCGGTTTCGACTACCTGCGCGACAACATGGCACTGTCCAAGGCCGACCGCTACCAGCGCGGCCTGCACTACGCCATCGTCGACGAAGTCGACTCGATCCTAATCGACGAAGCGCGCACCCCGCTGATCATCTCCGGCCCGGCCGATGAGTCGCCGGAGCTGTATATCCGCGTCAACCGCATCGTGCCGCAGCTGACCAAGCAGGAAAACGAAGAAGCCGAAGGCGACTTCTGGGTCGACGAGAAGGGCAAGCAGGTGCACCTGTCCGAAGCGGGCATGGAGCACGCGGAAGAATTGCTGCGCCGTGCCGGCATCCTGACCGAGGAAGAGGGCCTGTACGCCGCGCAGAATCTCAGCGTCGTCCATCACCTCAATGCCGCGCTGCGCGCGCACGCGCTGTTCCAGCGCGATGTGGACTACATCGTTCGCGATGGCGAAGTGGTGATCGTCGATGAGTTCACCGGCCGTACCCTGGCCGGCCGCCGTTGGTCCGATGGCCTGCACCAGGCCGTGGAGGCGAAGGAAGGCGTGCCGGTCCAGCGCGAGAACCAGACCCTGGCGAGCATCACCTTCCAGAACCTGTTCCGCATGTACAAGAAGCTGTCCGGCATGACCGGTACGGCCGATACGGAAGCCTACGAGTTCCAGAGCATCTACGGCCTGGAAGTGGTGGTGATCCCGACCAACAAGCCGACCGTGCGCAAGGACCACCCCGACCAGGTGTTCCTCAACCGCCAGGGCAAGTTCAACGCGGTGCTGGCCGATATCCAGGATTGCAACAAGCGCGGCCAGCCGGTGCTGGTGGGCACGACCTCGATCGAGACCTCGGAGATGCTCTCCGAGCACCTCAGCAAGGCCGGCGTGCCGCACGAAGTGCTCAATGCAAAGCAGCACGAGCGCGAAGCAACCATCGTCGCCAACGCCGGCCGCCCCGGCGCGGTGACCATTGCCACCAACATGGCCGGTCGCGGTACCGACATCGTGCTTGGCGGCTCGCTGGAGACCGAACTGCAGGCGCTGGGCGAGGACGCGGGCGAAGACCAGCGTTTCCGCGTCAAGACCGAATGGCAGCGCCGCCACGACGCGGTCAAGGCCGCCGGCGGCCTGCACATCGTCGGCACCGAACGCCACGAGTCGCGCCGCATCGACAACCAGCTGCGCGGCCGCTCAGGTCGCCAGGGTGATCCGGGTTCCTCGCGCTTCTACCTGTCGCTCGAAGACAACCTGATGCGCATCTTCGCCTCGGACTGGGTGCAGAAGGCCATGCGCCTGATGGGCATGAAGGAAGACGACGTCATCGAGGACCGCCTGGTCAGCCGGCAGATCGAGAAGGCGCAGCGCAAGGTCGAGGCGCACAACTTCGACATCCGCAAGAACCTGCTCGACTTCGACGACGTCAACAACGACCAGCGCAAGGTGATCTACGCCCAGCGCGACGAGTTGCTGGACGCAGACTCGGTGAAGGACAACGTCGACGGCATCCGCAACGACGTGATCTACGACCTGGTGGCGCGCTTCGTGCCGCCGAACTCGGTGGATGACCAGTGGGACCTGCCGGGCCTGGAAGCCACCTTGCGTGGTGAGCTGGGCGTGGACGTGGGACTGGTCGATTTCGCCAAGGGCCAGGAAGAACTGGACGCCGAGCAGATTGCCGAGAAGGTGCAGACGGCAGTGGAAGCGCACTTCGACGCCAAGCAGGCGGCCGTGGGCGCCGAGACCATGCGCGCGCTGGAAAAGCACGTCATGTTGACGGTGCTCGACCAAGGCTGGAAGGAGCACCTGGCGAAGATGGATTACCTACGCCAGGGCATCTACCTGCGCGGCTATGCGCAGAAGCAGCCGAAGCAGGAATACAAGAAGGAAGCCTTCGAGCTGTTCTCCGAAATGCTGGAAAGCGTCAAGCGCGATGTCGTCAACCTGCTGGCGCGCGTGCATATCCGCAGCGAGGAAGAAGTGGCCGCGCTCGAGGCACAGGAGCGGCAGCAGGCCGAAGCGCGCCTTCGCCAGTCGCAGTTCCAGCACCAGGAAGCCGGCGGCTACGGCACCGATGACGAGGTTGCCGCGCTGCAGGGCGGCGCCCAGGCCGCGGTGGCGCAATCGGTGCGCGAGGCGCCGAAGGTCGGCCGCAATGATCCGTGCCCGTGCGGCAGCGGCAAGAAGTTCAAGCATTGCCACGGTCAACTCAGCTGAGCTGAGTTGACCGTGCGCAGCCCGCGTAGCGGGCTGCGCTCCCCAAGTCCGCACGGCGGACTTGGGGCCCCTACGGTCCTTGCTTCCAATCCCCCGCGGCTGTCGCCGCGCCCCTTTACTAAGGTGGGCTTTTGCTCCAGATAGGTACGGGGTTCTTGCTGGGGTCACTGTAGGAGGGGCTTCAGCCCCGACCGTCATGGTTCCGGTTGCGACACGAAACGGGGTTTTCTGACCCTTTCAGGCTGCTGGCGGCTCTTGATCGATGACCCGGGCTCACGGCAAAGTCGGGGCATGTCCAATTCTTTGCGATCCATCCATGTCGTGGCCGGCGTCATCCGAGATGCGCGCGGCCGCATTCTGCTTACCCGGCGCACTGAGTCGCGGGATATGCCCGGGCTGTGGGAGTTCCCCGGCGGCAAGCGCGAGCCTGGCGAGAGTTCGGCCGAGGCGCTGGTGCGCGAGTTGCACGAGGAACTCGGGATCGAGGCGGAGGTTGGCGACTGGTTGATGGAGGTGCCGCAGCGGTATCCCGATAAGCGCTTGCGGCTGGAGGTGCGTCAGGTCACCGGGTGGAAAGGCCAGGCGCGCGGCCGCGAGGGCCAGGCGCTGACCTGGGTGGCGCCGGATCGCCTGCAACGCTATTCGATGCCGCCGGCCGATGTGCCGGTGGTGGCAGCGTTGCGCCAGCCCGATCGGTATTTGGTCACGCCCGAACCGGTGGACGCCGAGGCCTGGTTGCAGCAGCTGGGCCAGGCGCTGGACGAGGGCGTGCGGCGGGTGCATCTGCGCGCGCGCTATTGCGAGGCCGGGCGCTGGCGTGCGCTGCTCGACGCGGTGCGCGAGCGCTACGGCCGCCGCGATGTGGAATGGCTGCTCAATCGCGATGTCACGCTGGCCCGGGAGCTGGGTTTCGGCGTGCACCTGGGCTCGGAGCAGTTGCCGGCGCTGGCCGCGCGGCCATTGCCGGCCGCCGTGCCGCTGGCCGCGTCCTGTCACGATGCCGAAGATCTGCGCCATGCGCAGCGGTTGGGATGCGATTTCGCAGTGCTCGGCCCGGTCATGCCGACAGCTTCGCACCCGGGCGAAGGCACCCTGGGCTGGGCGGGCTTTGAACGCTTGCGCGAGGCGGTGTCGCTGCCGCTGTATGCGATCGGCGGGCTGGCGCCGGAAGACATCGAGGTCGCCCGTCGGCATGGGGCGCAAGGTGTCGCCGCGATCCGCGCGCTATGGCCGGCCGAAGTGGTAGCCGGCTAGAAGGTCACCCAGAAGCAGTTGTACTGCCGCCGCAGGCGCAGCACGGTGCGCGAGGGCGTGCTGCCATTGGCGAGCACTTGTTCCAGGCGCAGTCCCCAGGGCCGCGGACGCGAGAGCGGGGCGTTGCCGGTGGCATCGGTTACCGCCGCTGCGGCGCTGTTGTCCGGCGGGGTATAAGCCGGCGCGGTGTCGACCACGAGTGCCGGGTCCGGTACGGGCACCGGCACGTAGGGCTCGGACGGCTCCTCCGGGTACATCGGTGCGATGTCCAGCAGGGGACGTTCGGCGATCGCTTCAAGTTGCGACAGCACCCGGTTGGCGGTCGCGTCCGACACCTCGCCCCACAGGTACAGGCTTGAGAGCCGGTTTACATCGTGCGTTTCGACTGCGGTACGCAGCAGACCAACCAGTTCGCTAAGCCGGCGCGGACATCCGTAGCGGTAAAGGCCGGTCTCGCCATCGCGCAACGCCGGCGGCGGCATGCGCGAAGTGGCGTCGAGGTCTTCGCAGCGGCGGTCGCTGAAGACGGCCTGGCCATTGGCACCGATGCAGCGGTGCACGTCCGACTGCGCGCGCGCCGGCATCGCGGCAAGTATGCCGACCAGGCACAACAGCAACAGGGGGACGAGCAGGCGAGGCGGCATCACACCAGCGTAGCGGGCAAATGCCACCACCGCCATTGGCGCGGTCAACGCGACAGGCGCTGCAATACCTGTTGGGTCGGCTTGGCCAGGTTGAGCGTGTAGAAGTGCAGCGAGGGCGCGCCGCCGGCGATCAGGCGTTCGCACAGGCCGGCCACGATATCGGCGCCAAACTCGCGCACGGCCTCGGCATCGTCGCCATAGGCCTGCATGCGCTTGCTGATCCAGCGTGGGATCTCGGCACCGCATTGTTCGGAGAAGCGACGCAACTGCGAGAAATTGGAGATCGGCATGATGCCCGGGACGATCGGAATCTCCACGCCGAGCTTGCGCACCGCCTCGACGAAGGAGAAATACGCGTCGGCGTTGTAGAAGTACTGGGTGATCGCGCCATCGGCCCCGGCGTCGACCTTGGCCTTGAAGTGCTGCAGATCGAGCAATGCATCGCTGGCTTGCGGGTGGGTTTCCGGGTACGCGCCCACCTCGATGTGGAAGGCGTCGCCGTGCTCGCTGCGGATGAATTCGATCAGCTCGGCGGCGTAGCGCAAGTCGCCGGGGTGGCCCATGCCCGAAGGCAGGTCGCCACGCAGCGCGACGATGCGGCGGCAACCCAGTGCGCGATACAGCTTGAGCAGTTCGCGGATCTCCTCGCGACTGCCGCCGACGCAGGACAGATGCGGCGCGGCGTCGAAACCGTGATGCTGGTTGAGATGGCGTACCGTTTCGGAGGTGTAGCTCAAAGTCGAGCCACCGGCACCGAACGTGCACGACACATACTCCGGCCCGTGGGCGGCCAGGCGCGCGGCGGTGCGATCGAGCTGGCTGCGCTGCTCGTCGGTCTTGGGCGGGTAGAACTCGAAGCTGATCGGCGTCATGGGCGGGCGCATGCGAGGGTGCACCCCCATTGTATCTCTTCATCGCGATGGATGCATAGTTGTGCTGGGTCGCCGTGGGGCGTGAGCCTTCTGCGTTGCTGCAGCGCACGCCAGCCGTTGCCGCGGTGCATGCCATCATCGCCCGGCCGCGTGCCGGCCTGGTGCGCTTGCCGCAAGGATCCCCACCCGAATGAAGCCGAACAAATTGCTCGCCGGCGCTGCCCTGGCGCTGTTGCTACTGCCATCGTCCGCGCTCCGTGCAAAAGATTTCCTGCGTGCCGAAGGGACGCGGATCGTCGATGCCGAGGGCCGCCCGGTAATCCTGCGCGGCATGGGGCTGGGCGGCTGGATGCTGCAAGAAGGCTACATGCTCGAATTGCCGCAGTTCGGCACCCAACGCGTCATCCGCCAGCGTATCGAGCAGTTGATCGGGCCGCAGAAGACCGACGCGTTCTATACCGCCTGGCTGGACAACCACACCACCAAGGCCGATATCGACGCGATGGCGCGCTGGGGCTTCAACTCGATCCGGCTGCCGATGCATTACGCCCTCTACACCTTGCCGGTGGAGCAGGAGCCGGTGAAGGGCCAGCAGACCTGGCTGGAAGACGGCTTTCGCCGCACCGACGAATTGCTGGCCTGGGCCAAGGCAAATGACCTTTACCTGATCCTGGACCTGCATGCGGCGCCGGGTGGGCAGGGCAACGACAACAACATCTCCGATCGCGATCCCCGGCAGGCCTCGCTGTGGGATGACCCGGCCAAGCAGGAGAAGATGATCGCGCTGTGGCGGCGCCTGGCCGAGCGCTACAAGGACGAGCCCTACATCGGCGCCTACGACCTCATCAACGAACCGAACTGGGGTTTCGCCGACCGCAACGACAAGCACGGCTGCAAGGAGACGGGCAATGCGCCGCTGCGCGATCTGCTGGTGCGCACCACCGCGGCGATCCGCGAAATCGACACGCGCCATATGCTCATCGTCGAAGGCAATTGCTGGGGTAACAACTACCAGGGCGTATTCGAGCAGGGGGTGTGGGACAAGAACCTGGTGGTGAGCTTCCACAAGTATTGGGATGCGACCACGCCCGACACCCTGAGCAAAGTCCTTGCCCTGCGCGATAAGCATCAAGTGCCACTTTGGCTGGGCGAAAGTGGCGAGAATTCCAACGACTGGTTTGCACGCGCGATCCAGCTCGTCGAAGACGAAGGCATCGGCTGGTCGTGGTGGCCGCTGAAGAAGATCCGCTACAACAATCCGCTGCAGATCGTGCCCAATCCCGGCTACCAGCGGCTGCTGGACTACTGGGCAGGCAAGGCGCCCAAGCCTTCGCAGGCAGAGGCCGAACGCGCACTGATGCAGTTCGCTTCGCACGACGTGCGCTACGAGAACAACCTGCAGCATCCCGACGTGGTCGACGCGTTGTTGCGTTCGCCGCATTCGCTGCAGTCGATGCCTTTCAAGCCGCACGTGATCGGGGCCGATGGCGGCCGCATCGCGGCGATCGACTTCGACCTGGGGCGCGACGGCGTGGCCTATCGCGATCTCACCGCTTCGAACGAGCGTGGCATTGGGCCCGAGCGCGTCACCTGGAACCCCGGCATGACCTACCGCAACGATGGCGTCGACCTGGGTAAGCGCCCGGACGGGAGCCTGCAGGTCACCGGGTTGGAACCGGGCGAATGGCTGAAGTACACGGTCCAGGCCGAGCGCGGTGAGTACCGCCTGGTGCTGCAGGGCGGTGGCAAGGGACGGGCCTGGGTGCAGGTCAACGGCGTGCGGCTGGCGCAGCGCGTGGAAGTGGCATCGGATGGGGTGGCGATAACGCTGTTGCCCGGCCGCAATACGCTTGTGATCGGCGCCGAGCACGGTCGCTTCGATCTGCAGGCGCTGCAATTGGGTACGGCGCGCTGAGCCACAAACGAAGACGGGGCCCGAAGGCCCCGTCGACGACCGCCGATAACCGCCCAATCAGTAGCGGTAATGCTCCGGCTTGTACGGACCTTCCACCGGCACGCCAAGGTAGGCGGCCTGGTCGTCGGTGAGCTTGGTCAGCACCACGCCGATCTTCTCCAGGTGCAGGCGCGCCACTTCCTCGTCCAGGTGCTTGGGCAGGCGGTACACGGCCTTCTCGTAGACGTCCTTGTTCTGCCACAGGTCGATCTGCGCCAGGGTCTGGTTGGCGAACGAGTTGGACATCACGAAGCTCGGGTGGCCGGTGGCGCAACCCA
The DNA here is from genome assembly GCA_036566925.1 of Stenotrophomonas sp. Lineage (GTDB taxonomy): Bacteria > Pseudomonadota > Gammaproteobacteria > Xanthomonadales > Xanthomonadaceae > Stenotrophomonas_A. The sequence continues at coordinate 27,015 of DATCVI010000186.1, read as the reverse complement.
GGTTCACCAGGCGGCCCTCGGCCAGCAGGAAGATCGCGTTGCCGCCCGGGAAGACGTACTTGTCCACCTGCGGCTTGATGTTGATCTTCTGCACGCCCGGGAAGTTGACCAGCGCATCGACCTGGATTTCGTTGTCGAAGTGGCCGATGTTGCAGACGATGGCCTGGTCCTTCATCGCCTTCATGTGCGCGATGGTGATGATGTCCTTGTTGCCGGTCGTGGTGACGTAGATGTCGGCCTGGCCCAGGGTCGATTCGATGGTGTTGACCTCGAAGCCTTCCATCGCCGCCTGCAGCGCGCAGATCGGGTCGATTTCGGTGACCACCACGCGCGCACCGTAGGCACGCAGCGAGTGCGCCGAGCCCTTGCCGACATCGCCGTAGCCGCACACCACCGCGACCTTGCCGGCGAGCATCACGTCCATCGCGCGCTTGAGGCCATCGGCCAGCGATTCGCGGCAGCCGTAGAGGTTGTCGAACTTGCTCTTGGTGACCGAGTCGTTGACGTTGATCGACGGCACCAGCAGGGTGCCGGCCTCGGCCAACTGATACAGGCGGTGCACGCCGGTGGTGGTCTCTTCCGAGACGCCGCGCCAGCCCTGCACCACGCGGGTCCAGTAGCCGGGGCGATCCACCGCCACGCGCTTGAGCAGGTTCTTGATGATCTGCTCTTCATGCGAGGACGCCGGCTCGTCGACCCACTTCGAGCCGTTCTCGAGCTCATAGCCCTTGTGGATCAGCAGGGTGACGTCGCCACCGTCGTCCACCACCAGCTCGGGGCCGAGCAGGGTGCCGTCGGCGGCGGTGAAGGTCAGGGCGGCCAGGGTGCAGTCCCAGTATTCCTCCAGCGACTCGCCCTTCCAGGCGAACACGGGGGTGCCGGTGGCGGCGATCGCCGCGGCGGCCTGGTCCTGGGTCGAGAAGATGTTGCACGAGGCCCAGCGCACGTCGGCGCCGATGTCCTTGAGGGTCTCGATCAACACCGCGGTCTGGATGGTCATGTGCAGCGACCCGGTCACGCGCACGCCCTTCAAGGGCTTGCCGGCGGCGTGCTTGCGGCGGATGGACATCAGGCCCGGCATCTCGTGCTCGGCGATGTCGATCTCCTTGCGGCCCCAATCGGCCAGGGAGATGTCGGCGACCTTGTAGTCGCCCTCGGTAGAGAAGGTCTTCAGTGCGGCATTCATGGGCTTGCTCCGGTATCTGCGAAAAAAACTTCGCGTTGCCGGGCGCCGTTGCGGGGTCGACATCCACCGAGCCTGGCCGGCGGCGTTCGTGGAACGGCCCCTGGTCGCAGCGCCCCTCGGCGGACGAAACCCAATTATATCGTGGCCGGCGCAGGTGGAATGAACGCGCCGGTGGCGACGCCGGCGCGGACCCAACCATCGGCAGGTCAGCCGGCCCCGCCGGGCTGCTACCTTGGGCCGATTCCACTGGTCGGAGGCGCAGACAATGCAGGCAGCAAGCAGGGCGATGTGGGTGGGGGTGCTGGTCGGATGCCTGGCAACGCCCATTACGTGGGCCGCCGATACGACCGCCGCGCCGGCCGGTGCCAGCCCCGGCTACCGACTGCCGCCGCCGGCCTTGCAGGCGGTGGCCGATGCGCCGACCCCGCCCCGCCTGGTGCTGTCGCCGAAGCGCGAATGGGCGGCGCTGCTGCAGACCCCGCCGCTGCCCGGGATTGCCGACGTCGCGCAGCCGGAATTGAAACTCGCCGGCCTGCGCCTGCATCCGCGCACCCGCTCGCGCAGCGAGTTTTCCCTCGCCAACGAACTGCGCCTGATGCGCGTGGCCGATGGCCAGGAGATCGCCATCGACGGGCTGCCCTCGCCGTTGTCGCTGTCAACGGTGGCCTGGTCGCCCGACCAGGCGTACCTCGCGTTCAACCGGGTCGATTCGGCCAGCGGCGCCAACGAACTGTGGCTGGTGGAAGTCGCCGCGCACCGTGCCTGGCGCGTGGCCGAGCGCCTCAACACCGTGGCCGACACGGGCTATCACTGGATGCCGGACAGCCGCTCGCTGTTCGTGTTCCTGCAGCCGCCGGGGCAGGGCGCCGCGCCGGCCGATGACGGCATCCCGACCGGCCCGGCGATCCAGCAGACCGCGGCCAATGCTGGGGCGCGTTCGATCCGCACCTACCAGGATCTGCTTCGCAACGAGGCCGATGCCAAGCGCCTGGAGTACTACCTGGCGAGCCAGCCCGCGCGCGTGGGCCTGGACGGCCGCGCACAGCCCATCGGCATTCCCGGCCTGTATACCGACCTGGTGCCCTCGCCGGACGGCCGCTACCTGCTGTCGCAACGGGTCGAGCGCCCGTTCTCCTACCTGGTGCCACTGGGCCGTTTCCCGCGCCGGATCGAAGTGCTCGACGCCAACGGGCATGTACAGCACCAGGTCGCGCGCCTGCCCCTGGTGGAGGGCCTGCCTACCGGCAACGACGCGGTACCGACGGGAGTGCGCGAGGTGCAATGGCGTGCCGACGCGCCGGCCACGCTCCTGTGGGCCGAAGCCCAGGACGGTGGCGACCCATCGCGCCCAGCGCGCATCCGCGATGCAGTACTGGTGCAAGCGGCCCCGTTCGAGCAGCCGCCGCAAACCCTGATCGAACTGGGCAGCCGCTTCGCCGAGGTGACCTGGGGGCGCGGCGACCTCGCGCTGGTCGACGAGTTCTGGTGGAAGGACCGCAAGATCCGCCAGTGGCGCGTGGCGCCGGACGCCCCCGGCCAAGCTCCGGTGTTGGTGAACGAACGCTCGGAGGAAGATCGCTATGCCGATCCCGGCACGCCGGTCACCGTGGACGATGCCAGTGGCAATGCCCGCCTGCTGACCGACGCGCAAGGCGAGTCGATCTACCTGATCGGCGAGGGTGCCTCGCCCGAGGGCGATCGCCCCTTCGTCGATCGTTTCGATCTGCGCGACGGCCGTCGCGAGCGTCTGTTCCAGTCGCAGGCGCCGTTCTATGAGCGTCCGCGCGCCGTACTGGATGCAGCGGCCACGCAGTGGCTCACCACCCGCGAGTCACCCGATGCACCGCCGAACTGGTATGTGCGCACGCTCACGGGCAACCCCGCCGCACCGCGCGCACTGACCCGCTTCGAGCATCCGCTGCCGCAACTGCGCGGCGTGCAGAAAGAGCAGATCCGCTACAAGCGCGCCGATGGCGTGGATCTCACTGCGACCCTGTTGTTGCCGCCGAACTACGATGCCAAGCGCGACGGCCCGCTACCGATGCTGATGTGGGCCTACCCGGGCGAGTACAAATCGGCGGCTGCCGCCAGCCAGGTCACCGATTCGCCCTACCGTTTCAATGCGGTCGGCTACTGGGGGCCGCAAGCCTATCTGGCAATGGGCTACGCGGTGCTCAACAACCCGTCGATGCCGATCATCGGCGAGGGCGATGCCGAGCCGAACGACACCTATCTCCAGCAACTGGTCGCCGACGCGCAGGCAGCGGTGGACGAAGTCGTGCGACGTGGCGTGGCCGACCGCGAGCGCATCGCCATTGGGGGCCATTCCTATGGCGCGTTCATGACCGCGAATCTGCTTGCGCACTCCCATCTATTCAAGGCCGGCATCGCGCGCAGCGGCGCCTACAACCGCACGCTGACGCCATTCGGCTTTCAGTCAGAGGAACGCAACTACTGGCAGGCGCAGCCGGTGTACGAAGCAATGTCGCCATTCAATTTCGCCGATCGGATCAAGGCGCCATTGCTGATGATCCATGGCCAGGACGATGACAATAGCGGCACCTTCCCGATCCAGAGCGAGCGCCTCTACGCGGCGATCAAGGGCCTGGGCGGCAATGCGCGGCTGGTGATGCTGCCGAACGAGGCGCATCGGTATCGCGCGCGGGAGTCGATCATGCAGATGCTGGCGGAGAGTAATGATTGGCTGGCGCAGTATCTTGGGGTGCCGGTAGTGGGCAAGAAGGGCAAGGCTGCGGGGGCTGCTTCACCTTGATGGGTGGGGTGGTGTTGCGGCCTGCGGCCGCTGGGTTTTGGTTTTCTTGCTCTGGTTTTTTTTTGGGTTGCGAGGTTGATCGGCTTGTTGGTTTGGCTTGTGGCCTCCGGGGGCATGGCCCTTTCGGGACACGCCGTGAACCCATCCCTGGGGGCTAATCGACGACATCCATGTCGTCGATTGTCCCGAAAGGGCCATGCCCCCGAAGGCCCCACGGATAGCGTGGGCGGTGGGGAAAAGACGAAGCGCAAAGCGAAGCGGAAAGTATTGAGATTGGAGTGAGAGTGCGACGAGCCCTTTTGCTCTTCTCTTTCCCTCTCCAGCGCCCCTTAACGAAGTGGGGACATCGATGCGCCTTGCGTCGTTCCCGCGGGGACGGCGCCCGTGCCGGAGACAACTACACCTGCCGCATCCGCCTGCGCGCCACAACACACCCCAATTCGTTGCACAAGAAACAACACCCCAACCAAATCACGAGCGGAAGAATTCAGTTAGTCTGACCGCCCGCATGGCGCCCCCACAGACGCCTCCCGCAACGTCCCACGCCCGGTCATCGATGAACGAATACCGCAGCAGTCTGGTCTTTGCCACACCCGATATCCCGCTTCGCGACGATGTGCGCCGGCTCGGTGCCATGGTCGGCGATATGTTGGCCGAACAGGTGTCGCCGGCTTTTCTCGAAGAAATCGAGCATGTCCGCACCAGCGCGATTGCGCGGCGCGAGTCCGATGAGCCGGCCGCGTCGCTGAGCGCCGATCTCGAGGGCCGCAGCCCGCGCGATGCCGAGGCGCTGGTGCGTGCTTTCAGTACTTACTTCCAGGTGGTCAATATCGCCGAGCGCGTGCATCGGATCCGGCGTCGTCGCGATTACGAGCGCAGCACCGATACGCCACAGCCGGAGGGGCTGCACGATACGCTGCGCCGGCTCAAGGCGCAGGGCGTCACGTTGGACGAGCTGGCCGAATGGTTGCCGCGCATCGATATCGAGCCGGTGTTCACCGCGCATCCGACCGAGGCGGTGCGTCGCGCGCTGCTGGAGAAAGAACAGTTGATGGTCGCCAGCCTGGTCGATGATCTCGACGGCATGCGCACGCCGGGCGAACGTGCGACCGATGCGGCGCGCTTCCGCATGGCGCTCACCGCGACCTGGCAGACCGCCGATTCCTCGCCGGTGCGGCCGACGGTGGACGACGAGCGCGAACACGTCGGCTTTTACCTCACGCGCGTGTTGTATCGGATCATGCCGGCGCTGTATGAAACGCTGGAGCATGCGATCGCCGAAACCTATGGTGCCGGTCTGCCGGTGCCGCGACTGCTGCGATTCGGCACCTGGGTCGGCGGCGACATGGACGGCAACCCGAACGTGGACGCGCGCACGGTCTCGGGCACGCTCGATGCGCAGCGGCGTGCGGTGCTGGAGCGGTATCTGGACGAACTGTGGCAGCTGGCGAGCCTGCTGAGCCAGTCGACCACGCTGGTGGCGGTGAGCGACGCGCTGGTGCAGCGCCTTGAGCATTATCGCGGCCTGCTGCCAGAGGCGGCGGCGCAATCGCGACCGCGCCATGCCGATATGCCGTACCGGCTGTTCAACGACTTGATGCGCGCGCGCCTGGAAGCGACGCTGGACGATGCGCCGGGCAGCTATGCCGCGCCGGAAGAATTCGCCGAGGACGTGCAGCTGATCCTTGACAGCCTGCAGGCCAATCGCGGCATGCATGCCGGCTGGTTCGCCGTGCGCCGGCTGTTGTGGCGGGTGCGCAGCTTCGGCTTCCACCTGGCACGGCTGGATGTGCGCCAGGAATCGAGCGTACATGCGCGTGCGGTGGCCGCGGCGTTGGGGCGGGAAGATTGGGAGGACCTCGATGCGGTCGAGCGCGCGCAAGTGCTGGGTCCGTATGCCAGCGGTTCGCAGCCGTTGCCGGCCTCCGAAGAAGAAGGCAATCCGCGCCTGGATGCGGTGTTCGCCGCCCTGGCCGACGCCCGTCAGCGCCACGGCAGCGACGCGGTCGGCAGCTACATCATCTCGATGGCACACGATCGCGCCGATGTGCTGACGGTACTGGCACTGGCACGCCGCGGCGGCTTGGTCGATGCCGATGCCGTACCGCTGGACATCGTGCCGCTGTTCGAAACCGTCGATGACTTGCGCGGCGGCACCGAGACCCTGCGCGACCTGCTGGCCGACAGCGTGTATCGCCAACACCTGCGCGCCCGTGGCGATGTGCAGATGGTGATGCTCGGCTACTCCGATAGCGGCAAGGATGGCGGCATCGCCGCTTCGCGCTGGGGCTTGCAGCGGGCGCAGGTGGAGCTGCTGGAATTGGCCGCGGAGGCCGGCATTCGCCTGACCTTCTTCCATGGCCGTGGCGGATCGATCATCCGCGGCGGCGGCAAGACCTCGCGCGCACTCGAAGCGGCGCCGCGCGGCAGCGTCGATGGTCGCTTGCGCGTCACCGAGCAGGGCGAGGTGATCCATCGCAAGTACGGCATCCGCGCACTCGCCCTGCGCTCGCTCGAACAGATGACCGGTGCAGTGCTGCAGTACAGCCTGCGCCCGCGTGCGCCCGAGTCGCGCGAACCGCAGTGGCGGCAGGTCATGGACACGGTGGCCGAGGCCAGCAGCCGCGCCTATCGCGGCTTCGTCGGCGAGCGCGACTTCATGCAGTACTTCCGCCTGGCGACGCCGATCGACGTGATCGAACGCATGACCCTGGGCTCGCGGCCCTCGCGCCGGCTCGGCCAGGATGCGGCGCTGGCCAATCTGCGCGCGATTCCCTGGGTGTTCGCCTGGAGCCAGGCACGCGCGGTGGTGCCGGGCTGGTATGGGGTCGGCAGCGGGCTGCAAGCGGCCGTCGATGCCGGGCACGAGCAGGCATTGCGCGAGATGGCAACCGATTGGCCGTTCTTCCGCACCTTTCTCGACGATGTAGCGATGGTGCTGTCCAAGGGCGACCTCAATATCGCCGAACTGTTCTCGCGCCTGTCCGGGCCGCTGCACGAACGCTTCTTCCCGCGCATCGGCGAAGAGCTGGCGCTGACCAAGCGCTGGGTGAAGTCACTGACCGGGCAGCAATCGCTGTTGCAGCACGACCCGCGCCTGGCTTTGTCGATCCGCCTGCGCAATCCGTACGTCGATCCGATCAGCGTGTTGCAGGTGGACCTGCTCAGGCGCTGGCGCGCGACCGACGGTGAGGACGAGGAACTGTTGCGGGCGCTGGTGGCCTGCGTCAATGGCGTTTCGCAAGGCGTGCAGAACACCGGTTGAGCCTTGGCGAGGAGCGCAGAAACAACGAGGCCGCCCGAAGGCGGCCTCGCGATGTTCCTGACCGGATCGCTTACTTCAGCTTGGCATCGGCGCGCAGCGCGTCGGCCTTGTCGGTCTTTTCCCACGAGAACGCGGTGGCGGTGACCTGCTTGCCGCTGCCGTCGGTGTAGGTGAATTCCTTCGGCTTGCGGCCGAAGTGACCGTAGGCGGCGGTCTGCTGGTACATCGGGTGGATCAGGTCGAGCATCTTGATGATGCCGTACGGGCGCAGGTCGAAATGCTTGCGGATCAGCTTCTCGATCTTGTCGTCGCTGATCTTGCCGGTGCCGAAGGTGGTGACCGAGATCGAGGTCGGCTCGGCCACGCCGATGGCGTAGGAAACCTGCACTTCGCAACGGTCGGCCAGGCCGGCGGCAACCACGTTCTTGGCGACATAGCGCGCGGCATAGGCAGCCGAACGGTCGACCTTGGACGGATCCTTGCCGGAGAACGCGCCGCCACCGTGACGGGCCCAGCCGCCGTAGGTGTCGACGATGATCTTGCGGCCGGTCAGGCCGCAGTCGCCCACCGGGCCGCCGATCACGAACTTGCCGGTCGGGTTGATGTGGAACTTGGTGCCCTTGTGCAGCCACTTGGCCGGCAGCACCGGGCGCAGGATCTCTTCGCGCACCGCTTCGATCAGGTCCTTCTGCTTGACGCCCGGATCATGCTGGGTCGAGAGCACGACTGCGTCGATGGCGGTGGCCACGCCATTTTCATAGCGCAGGGTGACCTGCGACTTGGCGTCCGGACGCAGCCACGGCAGCGGCGAGTTCTTCTTCTTGCGCACCTGCGCCTGGCGCTCGACCAGGCGGTGCGACAAGTGGATGGCCGCCGGCATGAAGCTGTCGGTCTCGTTGGTGGCATAGCCGAACATCAGGCCCTGGTCGCCCGCGCCCTGTTCTTCCGGCTTCTTGCGGTCCACGCCCTGGTTGATGTCCGGCGACTGCTTGCCGATCAGGTTCAGCACGCCGCAGGTCGCGCCGTCGAAACCGACGTCCGAGCTGTCGTAGCCGATGTCCACGATCACCTTGCGGGTCAGCGCCTCCAGGTCGATCCAGGCGCTGGTGGTGATTTCACCGGCGACGATCGCCACGCCGGTCTTGACCATGGTTTCGCAGGCCACGCGGGCACGCGCGTCCTGGCCCAGGATCGCGTCGAGCACGGCGTCCGAGATCTGGTCGGCAACCTTGTCCGGGTGGCCTTCGGAGACCGACTCGGAGGTGAAGAGGTAGCTGGACATCAGGCTTATATCCTTTGATTCGGATGGAAAGATGGGCGCGCATGATACACGCCACAGCGGGGTCTTGCATTGTGCCGTCTCGGGGGTTGCCCCGGGTTAAGCAGGTGTAGGCGGCACGAGCGGTTTGCGGCCGTCATCGGGCTGCCGCATCCCTGCCATGAAACCGTCGCCGCATGCCGCCAGCATGCCCCCGGCAGTGGGGAGCAGGACGCGGCACATGGCGATGATGCTTGAACAAGCGCTGCAACAACGTTACCCGCACTGGTTCGCCGGGCGGCGAGGGCGATGGCTGCGGCCGTTGCTGCGCGGCTTCGGGCGCTGGTCCGGGCTGGCATCGGCCGAGCGCTTCCTGGCCGAACAGCACGACGCAGGCGGGCTGCCCTTCGTGCGTGCGGCCTTGGCCTTCCTGCGCACCGAGTGGCACAGCGACCCGGCCGCGCTGGGCCGAATCCCGGCGCAGGGCCGCCTGCTGGTGCTGGCCAACCACCCTTCTGGCGCGCGCGACGCGCTGGCCCTGCTCGACCTGGTCGGACGCCGCCGTGGGGACGTGCGGATCCTGGCCAACGACTGGCTGCAGACCATCGCACCCTTGCGCGAATTGCTGCTGCCGGTGCGGATCCTCGGCGGCCAGCCCAGCCGGGCGAGCCTGGAAGCTGTCGAGCAGGCGCTGGCGCAGGAGCAGTGCGTGATCGTGTTCCCGGCCGGGGAGGTCTCCCGCCTGGGTTGGCGCGGCGTGCGCGACAGCCATTGGCGCCGCGGCTTCCTGCGCTTCGCCCGGCGCAGCGGCGCGCCAGTACTGCCGGTGCACGTGCAGGCGCGCAACTCGGCGCTGTTCTATGGGGCTTCGGCGCTGTATCGACCGGCCGGCACCGTGCTGCTGGCCCGCGAAACCCTCAACCGCCGCAAGCAGCAGCTGCAGTTGCGCGTGGGCACGTTGCGCCGACTCGAGCCGCATGGGGGCGACGAGCGCGCGGAATTGCAGGCGCTGCGCGCCGAGGTCTATGCACTATCGCGCCGGTCGCTGCCGGCGCCGGCTACGCTTGCCACGCCGACGCCTCCGGCCGAGGTCGCTGCCGCCGTGGCGACGCTGCGGCTGCTCGGCCATACCGCCGACGGCAAACAGGTGCGGGCCGGGGTGCTGGCCGCCGATAGTCCGTTGCTGCGCGAGATCGGCCGGCTGCGCGAGCTGACCTTCCGCGAAGTAGGCGAGGGCAGTGGCCAGGCCCTGGACCTGGACCGCTACGACGGTTGGTACGAGCACATCGTGCTGTGGGATGCGCCCGCCGTGCGGGTCGCAGGCGCTTACCGCGTGGCCCGTTGCGCGCGCCTGCTGGCCGACCGTGGCCTGCGCGGCCTCTATACCGCAGGGCTGTTCGACTACGCCGACGACATGGTGCCGCGCCTGGCCGAAGCCCTGGAACTGGGGCGCAGCTTCGTGGTGCCGGAATACTGGGGCAGCCGCAGCATCGATTATCTATGGCAAGGCATCGGCGCCTATCTGCGCGCCTATCCGTCGATCCGCTATCTGGTCGGGGCGGTTTCGATCAGTGCCTCGCTGCCGTTGAGCGCACGTGCGCAGATCGTGGCGTACTACGCCCGCTATCACGCCGACGGCCGTGCACATGCGGCGGCCCGGCGCCCATTCGCCGTCGAGCAGCCGGCGTTGTTCGAAGACCTGGACGCAGCCACCGCCATGCGCGTGCTGCGCGAAAACCTCGACGCGCTCGGCGCCAGCGTGCCGATGCTCTACAAGCAGTATGTGGAACTGTGCGAGCCCGGCGGCGCGCGCTTCCTTGCCTTTGGCGTCGACCCGGACTTCAGCGACAGCGTCGACGGCCTGATCGAAGTGGACCTGCACCAGCTCAAGCCAAAGAAGCGCCAACGCTACCTCGGTTCCCCCACGACCCCGGAGATCCACGCATGAACCTTGCCGTGCTCGATCCGCCGCGCCGCGCCGTGTTCGTTTCCGATCTGCACCTGGGCTCGCGCCACTGCCATGCCGCCGAAGCGGCCGACTTCATCGGCGCGCTGCGCTGCCACACGCTCTACCTGGTCGGCGACATCGTCGATCTATGGTGGATGTCGCAGCGCCGCGCGCACTGGGACGCCGCCCACCAGCGCGTGGTGGAAGCCCTGCATGCCCAGGCCGCCGCCGGCACCCAGCTGGTGTACGTGCCCGGCAACCACGACCGCGCGCTGCGCCGCTTCTGCGGTTTGGCGATGCCGGCGATGCAGGTACGCCGCCGCACCATCCATGCCACCCGCGACGGCCGCCGACTGTTGGTGACCCACGGCGACGACTACGACGCGGTGACCCACTTCGGCGGCCTGCAGGAACAATTCGGCGACTGGTTGTACTACCGCATCCTCACCGGCAATCGCATCACCAACCAGCTTCGCCGTCGCCTTGGCCTGCGTTACTGGTCGCTGGCCGAATACCTCAAGCGCCAAAGCGGCGCGGCCGAGCGCTATATCGAGCGCTTCGTCAGCGCCGGCCTGGATGACGCGCGCCGCCGGGGACTGGACGGCATCGTTTGCGGGCATATCCACCGCGCGGCGCTGATGGAGCGCGATGGGCTGGTCTACGCCAACGATGGCGATTGGGTGGAGAGCCTGACGGCGCTGCAGGAAACCGCCAGCGGCGAGCTGCAGTTGATCGACCATGCCGGGCGGGTGTTGTCTTCGCTTCCGGCGCGCATCCCGGCATTGGCCAGGGTCGCTTAGCTCGTCGATTTGTGCGCCAGGCGCCCCTCTCCTTTGAGAGAGGGGCGCTGATCCACTCAGAACCGTAGCGAATACCGTGCACTGACGCCGCATGTCGCGCACGTCGCGTGCTTCCAAGACAGCTGGCCAAAGGAGCAGCAAGGGCTCGGCCCTTCGCTTGTTGGAATCGTCCGATGCGCTCGCGGGTTTGCCGGGCGCGCGGCCCAAGGAAGGGCTCGGGTAGCCACCGAATCCTCGCGGCGCGCTACGATCCTATCCATGGATTCCCTGACCCAGATCGTTCTTGGCGCCGCCGTAGCCGCCGCCATCGCCCCCGCCCGTCACCGTCGCGCCGCGCTGCTCGCCGGCGCCGCGCTGGGGACCTTGCCCGACCTCGACTCACTGATCCTGCTGCCGCTCACCGAGGATCCGGTCGCGCTGATGACCGTGCACCGCAGCTTCAGCCATTCGTTGTTGGTGCTGCCCTTGGTAGCCGCGCTGATCTGGTCGCTGTACCGCCACTTCGGTCATGGCCGCGTCGCCGAGGCGCCGGCGCGATGGTTCTGGGCGATGCAGCTGGCACTGGTCACCCATCCCGTGCTGGACGCCTTTACGGTCTACGGCACCCAGTTGTGGTGGCCGTTGCACCCGCCACCGACCATGATCTCCAGCGTCTTCATCATCGACCCGCTCTACACCGTGTGGCTGGCGCTGGCCTGCGTCATCGCCTGGTGCGTGCCGCTGCGGCCGCTGGCGCAGCGCGCGCTGCTTGCCGGGCTGGTGCTCAGCAGCGCCTACCTGGGATGGTCGTTGTGGGCCAAGCATCGGGTGGATAGCGAGGCCGACCGCGCGCTGGCGGCCATGGGCCTGGCCAATGCCCCGCGCTTTTCGGTGCCGATGCCGTTCAATACGTTGCTTTGGCGCGTGGTAGCGATGACCCCGAACGGCTATGTCATCGGCGAGCGTTCGCTCGTCGCCGACCGCGGAGCGATGCGTTTCGAAGGCCATCCGAGCCAGGTGCAGGCGCTGGCGGAAGTAGCCGCGCTGCCTGCGGTAGAGCGGCTGACCTGGTTCAACCGCGGCTTCATGCGCGCGCAAGTGGTCGATGGCGAGCTGGTGCTGAGCGATCTGCGCATGGGGCTGGAACCGGAGTACAACTTCAACTTCGTCGTCGCCCGGCAGACCGCCGAAGGGCGCTGGGAAGAGATTCCGCCACGCCAGCTGCAAGCGGCGTATCGCGCGCCGGTGGCACGTGGCCATTTGCGCGAAGCATTGGCCCGGATGTGGTGGCGGATCTGGAACGAGCCGCCGGCCGCGACCGGCGCTACGGATCAATAAACCGTCGCGCGCGCCTGCACGAATGAGTAGAAGAACACCGCATCCGGGTCGCTCTGGACCTCCTGCATCTCGCGTCGCATGCCGTTTACCACGTCCTCGCTGACCGAGCCGGATTGCAACAGCGGCTCGGCGGCCGACAGCAGCAATTCTTCCCAGAACGCGATCATGGTCTTGCGCCGCGCCGGCTCGCGGTTGTCCAGGTGCAGGGTCTTGATCTCGGTCTGGACATCGCGGAAGCCGCCTGCCAGCAACAAGTTGCCGAGCTTGGCGCCGACGAACGGGTCGCCGCCGTGGTCGTATTGGAAATCGTTGAACGCCATCCAGTAGCGCCAGACGTTCGGCGAATACGGATGCAGCAGGAACGAAGCGTTCATCACCTCGGTGACGTAGACCGGCGAGCCCGGCGCCAGCACGCGGCGCACTTCGCTCAGCACGCGGGCCGGCGAGGGCACGTGCTCGAGCACCCAGCACAGGAAGGCGGCATCGAACTGGCGCGGTTCGAACGGCAGGTTGCCGGCATCGGCCTGCTGCAGGTCGTAGCGTTCGCGGCACCAGGGCAGGTTCTGCAGGTTGGCACGGGCGGCGGCCAGTTGCGCCTCGCTGAGGTCCACGCCGGTGACGTGCAACTCGGGGAAACGTCGCAACAGGATCTCGGTCTGCGCGCCGACGCCACTACCTACTTCCAGCAAACGTCGTGCGCCGGTGTAGTCGATCTGGTTGAACAACGTGGCTTCGAGCAGCCGCGCCTGCTTCAGCAAGCGGTTCTGTTCGGTATCGGAAAAGCCGTGGAGGTAGGTGGGCGAGGCGGTCGGTGCAGCCATGGTGAACTCCAGCGCGGGGATCAGGCGGCGCTGCGCAAAGGCGGGGCGACGCCTGCGATCAGGGCATCGAAATAGTCGCGGGTCAGGGCGAGTTGCGTTTCGGGGGTTTCGGCGCGATTGACCACGGCGCGGAAATTGCCACTGTCCGGGTGGTCCTTGGCGTACCAGCCCAGGTGCTTGCGGGCGATGCGCACGCCCTGTGGGTCGCCATAGAAAGCATGGAGGTCGGCGAGGTGGCCGAGCAGGGTGTCGCGCACGAACGCCAGGCTCGGCGGCGGCAACAATTCGCCAGTGGCCAGGAAGTGCGCCACTTCACCGAAGATCCAGGGCCGGCCCTGTGCGGCGCGGCCGATCATCACCGCGTCGGCACCGGTTTCCTGCAGCACCTGGCGCGCCTTGTGCGGGCTATCGATGTCGCCGTTGGCGATCACCGGGATGCGCAGCGCGGCCTTGATCGCGGCGATGGTGCGGTACTCGGCCTGACCGGTGTAGTGCTGGTCGCGGGTGCGGCCATGCACGGTCAACGCTGCGATCCCGCAGTCTTCGGCGATCCGCGCAATCTCCGGGCCGTTACGATGATCCGCATCCCAGCCAGTGCGAATCTTCAGCGTCACCGGCACCGGTACCGCGGCAACCACGGCTTCGAGGATGCGCGCCACCAGCGACTCGTCGCGCATCAACGCCGAGCCGGCCCAGGCATTGCACACCTTCTTGGCCGGACAGCCCATGTTGATGTCGATGATCTGCGCGCCGTGGTCGACGTTGTAGCGCGCAGCTTCGGCCAGCAGCTGCGGTTCGGTGCCGGCGATCTGCACGCCGATCGGATCGGGCTCGCCGGCATGGTCCATGCGGTGGATCGACTTGCGCGTATTCCAGAAGCGCGGGTCGCTGATGGTCATCTCGGACATGGCCAGGCCCGCGCCCAGGCGCTTGCACAGCTGCCGGAACGGCTTGTCGGTGACCCCGGCCATCGGCGCCAGGACCACGTTCGGTTCGATCAGGTGGGGGCCGATACGCATGCGGCCATTGTACCGCCGCGCCGCCGTAAGGCAGTCGCGGCGAGCCCTGTAGGAGGAGCTTCAGCCCCGACGAGCGGAGCCGGCAAGGCTCAGGCCTGCGGGGTAAGCATCGGCATCGAAACAGCCGCCCCTTCAACCTCGGTCGAGCGCGCGGCAAAGCGCGTCGCAAAGCGCACATGCTGGATGAACGGCTCGGCCGGCAGCTGCGCCAGCGAGGCTGCCAGCGCGCCGTTGAAGGCATCGCCGGCACCGGTGGTGTCGATCGTCTGCGCCGGCTCGGCGGCCACCCGGTAGTAGGCCTGGCTGTCGCCGCGCAGTTGTTCGTCCGCATGCGAAATGAACGCACCGACCGAGCCCAGCGTCACCACCACGGTGCCAGCGGAAAGCTTGCGGCACAGGGCATGCAGGCTGCCGCCGTCGAGCGCGGCCACGTCGTCGCCATTGACCCGCTCACCAACATGGCGGCTGAGCAGGGCGGCGAATTCGGTTTCGTTGGGGGTGAGCACATCGGCGAGCTTGAGCAGGCCGATCGAGCTTGGCGCGTTCGCCGGGGCGGCGTTGAGCACGGTCAGCACCCCGGCTTCGCGGGCCAGGGCGAGGGCCGACTCGATGGTTTCCACCGGCGATTCAAGCTGCGCAAGCAGCACGCGCGCCGCCCCGATCAGCGCTTGTTGCCCGGCGATGAAATTTTCGCTGAGCACGGCGTTGGCGCCCGGGCCGATCACGATCGTGTTGCGGCCATGGGCGTCGACATAGATGCCGCCGGTGCCGGTCGGTTCGCTGCTGGCCTCGGCGATCAGGGCGATGCCGTCCTGCGCGGCCAGGCCGCGCGCCATGGCGCCACCGGCGTCGTCACCGAGCGCACATACGAAGTGGGTGCGGGCACCGGCGCGGGCGCTGGCCACGGCCTGGTTGAAGCCCTTGCCGCCGGGGCCGGTGCTGTAGCGGCCGGCGATCGTTGCGCCCGGCGCGGGCAGCGATTCGCAGCGCCAGACATGATCGACATTGAACGAACCGACGACGACGACCGAACTCATAGGGCTTCTCTTTCTAATTATGGTGATGTTACGGGTAACGCATGAACCGGCCGCGATCAGCCGAAGTGCGAGAGTACGCCGGCAATCGTTGCGGTCATGAAAGTGGCAATCGAGCCGCCCAGCACCGCACGCAGCCCGAACTTGGCCAGGTCGTGCCGGCGCTCGGGGGCCAGGCCGCCGATGCCGCCGATCTGGATGGCGATCGAGCTGAAGTTGGCAAAGCCGCACAGCGCGTAGGTGGCGATCAGCCCGCCCTCGGCGCTCAGCGACACGCCGGGCACCTGGCCGTTCACGATCCGCGACAGCTCGGTATAGGCGACGAATTCGTTGATGACGACCTTTTGCCCGATCAGCGAGCCGACCGTGGTCGCGTCGGCCCAGGGGGTGCCGATCACCCAGGCCACCGGTGCCAGCAGGTAGCCGAAGATCGTCGACAGGCTGGTCGGCCGGCCGATCGCCGCGGCGATGCCGGTGACGTCGCCAAGCCAGGTCAGCGGGGCGTTGACCAGCGCGATCAAGGCGATGAAGGCCAACAGCATCGCGCCGATGTTCAATGCCAGGCGCAGGCCATCGCCGGCACCGGCAGCGGCGGCATCGATGATGTTGGAGGTGTTCTTTTCCACTTCCATCTTCACCGTGCCGCGGGTGAGCGGGGTGCCGGTTTCCGGCACCAGCAGCTTGGCCACCACTAGCGTGGCCGGCGCGGCCATGATGCTGGCCGCCAGCAGGTGCTTGGCGTAGAACGCCTGCTGCGCCGGGTCGCCGCCGCCGAGCATGCCGACATAGGCGGCCAGCACGCCACCGGCGATATGCGCCATGCCGCCGATCATCATCGTCAGCAGCTCGGACTGGGTCATCTTGGCGATGTACGGGCGCACCGTCAGCGGCGCTTCGGTCTGGCCGATGAAGACGCTGGCGCAGACGCTGGTGGTTTCGGCGCCGGACACGCGCATCACCTTGGTGATCGCCCAGGCCATCGCCCGCACCACCGCCTGCATCACGCCCAGGTGGTAGAGCACGCCCATCAGGGCGGAGAAGAAGATGATGGTCGGCAGCACCTGGAAGGCGAAGATGAAGCCGTAGCTCTTGGCATCCATCAGGCTGCCGAAGATGAAGGTGGAGCCTTCGTTGACGAAGCTCAGCACCTTGACGAAGCCCTGGCCAAGCCAGTTGAAGACGTCGCGGCCACCGGGCACGAGCAGCACGACCGCGGCAAAGCCAATCTGCAGCAACACGCCAGTGCCGACGAGTTTCCAGTCGACCGCGCGTTTGTTGTTGGAGAACAGCCAGGTGATGCCGAGGAGCACGGCCAACCCGAACAGGCCGAAGCCGATCCTTCCCAAACCCTCGAGCATGCGCGTCCCCTGGAACCCGGCAAAAGGAGGAAGCCTAGAGCAGGGGGGCAGGGCCGGCAAGGACGGCGGATTCAGCTCGATGCTTTTCCTTTGCGCTCAAGGCATTGCGCCGTCGTCGCAGGTGCGCGGGTACACTGCCGCCCCAGCCGCGGCGGGCGCGCCGCCACGTCTTTCAGGAGCGACCCCATGCAATACCGCCGCCTAGGTTCCACCGGCCTGCAGATTTCCGCGCTGTCCTTCGGCGCCTGGGTGACCTTCGGCGGCCAGATCAGTCGCGACGAGGCGCGCAACCTCATCGCTGCCGCCTGGGACCACGGCGTCAACTTTTTCGACAACGCGGAGGTCTATTCGCAGGGCCGCGCCGAACAAGTGATGGGCGATGTGATCGCCGACCTGCGGTTGCCGCGCGATGGCTACTGCGTGTCGAGCAAGGTCTTCTTCGGCAGCGCTGCCGAACCGCGCCCCACCCAGCGTGGCCTGTCGCGCAAGCACGTGGTCGATGCCTGCGAGGCCGCCCTGCGGCGGCTGCGCGTGGATTACCTGGACCTGTATTTCTGCCACCGGCCCGATCCGGACACGCCGATCGAGGAAACCGTGCGGGCGATGGACCTGCTCGTGCGCCAGGGCAAGGTCTTGTACTGGGGGACTTCGGAGTGGTCGGCCGGACAATTGCAGGAGGCGCTGTCCATTGCGCGCGCCGGCGGCTGGTTCGGTCCTTCGATGGAGCAGCCGCAGTACAACCTGCTGCATCGCGAGCGGCTCGAGCGCGAGTACGCCAAGCTGTGCGCAGCCGGCCTGGGAACCACCATCTGGTCGCCGCTGGCCTCGGGCCTGCTGACCGGCAAGTACGACGCCGGCATCGCCGGTGACTCGCGGCTGGGCCAGCCCGGCAAGGAGTGGCTGCGCGACCTGGTGCTCGGCACGCCGGAGCAGCAGCGGGTCGAGCGCGCGCGTCGCTTCAGCGCGATTGCAGCAGAACTGGGTGAAAGCCCGGCACCGTTGGCGATCGCCTGGTGCCTGCGCAACCCGCATGTCTCCAGCGTGATCCTGGGCGCCAGCCGGGTCTCGCAGTTGCTGGAGAACCTTGGTGCGTTGGCTTTGCTCGATCGTTATGACGACGCGACCTGGCACAGGATCGAGGCGGCGACTGCCTGAAGGGGGAGGAATGGCTCCTGCCTACCGGCCACGGGCTTGGCGATCGGAGAAATAAATCGCCAAAGTTGAGAATGGCTATTGATGTTGATATGAGAATCATTATCATCGGCTGCGTGACTGCAAAGGAGCCACGGAACCCATGAATGCCACCCCGATCCTGCTGCATCCCGAAACCCTCCATCTGCGCGAGCGCCAGGCGCCACGCATGGTGCCGGCCGAAGACATCCTCAGCAGCGAAGCGCTGCTCAAGGGCCGGCGCGAAGTGCTGATCCAGCATGGCGACCGCGTCTATCGCCTGCGCCATACCAGCAACGACAAGCTGATCCTGACCAAGTAACCCTCTCGCGCCCACGCTGCGAAGGTCTCTCTCTCCCCTCGGCCAGCGGTTGCCTCGCGCGGCCGGGCCGGGCCTTCGCCGCGCTGGGCCACTTGCCCGGAAGAAAAGCGATGTTGCACGTTTCGCGCCTGATTGGGCCGGAGGTCGCCGGGTTGCCCGACGTGGTGCCCGAGTTTCCGGTGGTTGCAGATGCGCTGCGCTGGCGCGCTCCGGGCGATCTGCCCGCGCCGGGGATCCCGCATCCCGGTCAGCTCGCCGCACTCGGTGTCGTCCTCTGCTTGTATCGCCCGGCATTGGGCCCGGAGCTGGAAGGGTGGCGGCGCGCGCGCCAGATCGCGGCCTGCCAGCAACTGGACAGCGATGGCCTGCACGAACGCCTCGAGTTCTTCGACGAACACGGCCACTGCTGCTGGCAATTGTGCCTGCTGCCCGATAGCGACTTCCTCGCCTGGGATCGCCTGTTGGCGGGCGTGCCGGCCGCGGCCGATACGCCGTGCGCCGGTGTGGCCGAACGTCTGTGGCGGCGGCTGGCCTGCCGCCTGCGTGGCGATGCCTGGCAAGCGGCCGTGCTGCGTCTGCGCGCGGCGGGTCCGCTGGGCATGACGTTGGCCGCGCAATCGGCCACGCCTTCGGCATTGGGCCGCGAAGTGGCGCGCCGTTGGCGCCATGCCGAGGCGATCGCCGACATCGTGGTCGAGCCGGCGTTACACCATCGCCGCCAATAGGCCCGGTCGCCCCGGTCCCATCCGGCGCCTCGGCCCTGGAGGCGACGAGGCCGATGCCGCATGCTGCGCACTTTCTTCAAATGCGCCCGCCCATGCCCTGGACCGCCTATCTCTACCCCGTGCTGCTGCTGCTCGCCAGCAATGTCTTCATGACCTTCGCCTGGTACGGCCATCTCAAGTACAAGAGCTCGCCACTGCTGCTGGTCATTTTCGTCAGCTGGGGCATTGCGTTCTTCGAATACTGCCTGCAGGTGCCGGGCAACCGGCTCGGCAGTGCGGTGTACTCGGCGCCACAGCTCAAGGGCATCCAGGAAGTGATCACGCTGCTGGTGTTCGCCACGTTCTCAGCGACCTATCTGGGGCAATCGTTGAAATGGAACCACTGGGTGGCGTTTGCATTGATCGTGGCCGCGGCGTTCTTCATGTTCAAGGAATGAGCCGGCCTGGCGACCGTGCTCATTCCTCGCGCAACGCCAGCGCCGGCGGTACGCGCAGCACCCGCCGGGTGCCCCACCAGCCAGAGAGCATGCTCAGCAGCACGCCCAGGCCGCCACCCAGCAGCAATGCCGGCCACGGCACCGGCAGCGACAGTTCGAACACCTGGCGCGCGACCAAGCTGCCGATGGCGGCGGCAGCCAGCGTGGCGAGCAGTGACGCGCACAGCCCAAGCGCGCCGAATTCCACCAGCACCGCCCCGCGCAACTGGCTGCGACGCGCGCCGAGCGTGCGCAGCACAGCGCTGTCATAACGTCGCTCGCCCGCGGTCGATTGCAGCGCCGCCAGCAATACCAGCAGGCCGGCCAGCAGGCTGAAACCCATCACCAATTGCACGGCCTGGCCGACGCGCGTCATCACCTCGCGCACCCGCACCAGGATGGCGTCGATATCCAGCACCGAGACATTCGGGAACTCCCGCGTGAGCCCGCCCAAAGCGCTGGCTTGCGCGTGTGGCAAGTGGAAACTCGAGATCAGGTTGTACGGCGCATCGCCTACCGCACCCTCGTTGAGCAGCAGGAAGAAATTGACCCGGAAAGAATCCCACTCGGCCTTGCGCAGGCTGGTGACGGTGAAACTGCGTTGTTGCTCGCCGAGCAGCAGGGTCAACTTATCCCCCAGGCGCACGCCGTAGCGCTCCGCCCAACCGTCTTCCACCGAGGCTTCGGCGGCGGTGCTGTCCGCGGTCCAGAAGCGACCGGACGTCAGCGTGTTGGCGGGTGGGAAATCGTGGCGCCAGGAGAAATTCACCGGGCGGTTGCCGTCGTCGTCGTCTTCGCGGTCCACGCGCTGCGGCGGGCGGCCGTTGATAGCCAGCAGCCGGCCGGTACCGAACGGTTCGACCGCCGGCGTCGCCACGCCAAGGGCGCGCAAACGTGCCAGCACCGCCGACGATTGGTCCGGCTGGATGTTCATCAGGAAATAGTTGGGCGTGTCGGCCGGCAGGCGTTCGCGCCACTGGTTCAACAACCCGGGGCCGACCACGGCCAGCAACAACAACGCGCACAGCGACAGCGACAGTCCGACCAATTGCAGCACGCTGAGCGCGCGCCGTCGCGACAGCGCGGCCAGGCCCAGGCGCCAAGCGCCGTGGGTGCGGTGCTGCAGCTTGCGCAACAGCCACAGCAACGCCGTGCCCGCCACCGCCGCAGCCGCCGCCAGGGCCGTGAGCCCACCAAGGACCCAGGCCGCCAGGCCAGCATCGCCGGTGGCTTGCACGGTCAAGGCGAGGGTGGCCGCCAACGCCGCTGCATACGCCAGCAGCGAAGCCGGTGGAGTCGCGGCGAAGCTGCGGTTGAGCACGCGCATCGGCGGCACCCCGCGCAAGCGCAGTAACGGCGGCAGCGCGAATCCAAGCAGCAGCAACAAGCCGATGCCGGCGCCGGCCAGGGCAGGGGCGGCCTGGGGCAGCGGCAGGCGATCGGGCACCAGGTTGCCGAGCAGTTCAACCAGGCCCGACTGCACCGCCATGCCCAAGGCAATGCCGAGCGCGCAGGCCGGCAGCGCCGTGAACAGCAACTGCAGCGCGAAGGTGGCCAGGATGTCGCGCTGGCGTGCGCCGAGGCAGCGCAAGATCGCGACCTGGTCGATGCGTCGCACCGCGTAGCGGTTAGCGGCCAGCGCCGTCGCCACGCCAGACAAAAGCACCGCCAGCAGTGCCGCCAGGGCGAGGAAGCGGCCGGCACGATCGAAGGCGCTGCGCAGGCCGCGCTGGGTATCCTCGATGCCAAGCAGGCGCCAGTCGCCCGCGCGCGGCTTGAGCCATTCGCGGAAGCTCGCAATTGCGGCGGCCTCGCCGGTGAACATCAGCTGGTAGGAGGCGCGACTGCCCGGACCAAGCAGGCCGGCGCCATCGACATCGGCGCGGTTGACCATCAGCGGCGGCGCCAATTGCAGCAGCTCGCCGGAGGCGTCCGGCTCGGCCGCCAGCACGCCGGCGATGCGCACGTGCCCGGCACCGAATTCGAGTTCGTCGCCGACGCGCAATTTCAGCGCATCCAGCAGGCGCGGATCGGCGAAGGCCTGGCCCGCGGCCGGCGGTGCAGCGATGCGCGCCGTGGCGCCCGGCGTCTGGCTGACCAGCAAGGTGCCGCGCAGCGGATAGCCGGCGCCCACGGCGCGAATGCTGGCCATCTGGCTGTCTTCGCCATGGAACAGCACGCTCGGGAAGCTGACGATGCGCGCATGCCGCAACCCGCGCCGTGCCGCCTCCTGTTCGAAGGCGACCGGGATGTCCTGGCGCCCGCTCACGCCGAGATCGCCGCCGAGTACTTCTGCGGCGCTCTCGGTCAAGGCCAGGGTGACGCGATTGACCAACGTCCCCACCGCCGTCATCACCGCCACCCCAAGCACCAGGGCGGCGAAGACGGTGAGCAGATCGCCGGCGAGGAATTCCCGCCGCGTGGCGCGTGCGGCCTGGCGCCAGGGATTCATGCGGCCACGCCGGGCTGCCGCTGCAGGCGCCCTTCATCGATGCGATAGACGTGGCCGCAGCGCTCCGCCAGATGCGGGTCGTGGGTGACCAGCACCAGCGTGGTGCCGCTGCCGGCATTGAGCGCGAACAGCAGGTCGCTGATCTGGCGGCCGGTGGCGTGGTCGAGGCTGCCGGTGGGTTCGTCGGCGAACAAGATGCGCGGCCGACCGACAAACGCGCGCGCGAGCGCCACGCGCTGCTGTTCGCCGCCGGACAACTGGCGCGGGTAGTGGCGCGCTCGTGCCGCCAATCCCACCGCCTGCAGCACCTCGCGCACGCGCGCCGGATCTTCGCGACCGGCCAGTTCCAGCGGCAGCGCGACGTTCTCCTCTGCAGTCAGCGAGGGCAGCAAATGGAAGCTCTGGAATACGAAACCGACCTCGCGCGCGCGCAGCGCAGCGCGTTGTTCTTCATCCAGCGCATCCAGGCGCTGGCCAGCCAGGCTGATGTGGCCGTGGCTGGGCAGGTCGAGGCCGGCGAGCAAGCCGAGCAGGGTGGTCTTGCCCGAGCCCGACGCGCCGACGATCGCAACGCTGTCGCCTGCGGCCACGCTCAGGTCGATGTCGGCCAGGATGTGCAACGTGCCCTCCGGACCGGAGACGGACTTGCCGACGCTGCGCGCATCGATCACGTTAGGCTGGGAAGGCAGACTGTCGATGAGGACTCTCCGAATGCGTAATAACCGTGGGGGATACAGGCAATGGTGCGGCTGGCTGTTGGCATGCTGGCTGTTCTTGCCGTGGCTTGCCTATGCCAAAGGTCCGGGCGCCGCGCCCATCCTGGTGGTGGGCGACAGCCTGAGCGCGGCACACAACATCCCCGTGGCCTCGGGGTGGGTGAGCCTGCTCGAGCAACGCCTCAAGCAACAGATGAAGGCGCCCCCGGCCGTGATCAATGCCAGCATCAGTGGCGAAACCACCTCCGGTGCGCTCACCCGCCTGCCCGGCCTGCTGCAGAAGCACCGCCCGGGGGTGCTGGTGATCGAACTGGGCGGCAACGACGCGCTGCGCGGACTGAGCCCGGCGCAACTGCAGGCCAACCTGGAAAAAATGATCCTCCTCGGCCAGGCCCAGGGCGCCAAGGTGCTGCTGCTGGGCATCGATGTGCCGCCGAACTACGGCCCCGGCTACCGTGCCCGGCTGCGCCAGGCCTATGCCGACCTGGCCAAGCGCCATGGCGTGGCGCTGGTGCCGTTCCTGCTTGAAGGGGTCGCCCTGCAGCCGCAACTGATGCAGGCCGATGGCCTGCACCCCACCGCCGCGGCCCAGCCGAAGGTCCTCGATACCGTCTGGTCTGCCCTGAAGCCGTTGCTAAGTAATTGATTCTGCTGCGTGAGAAAGTGCGAATCGGCCTTCACACGACATCCACCCGCGATCGGGCATGTTTCACAAAGCTGAAGACCGAGGAACCTCCATGCGTCAGACCAAGGAAACGTCCGGCCTCGTGCTGGTCGTCGAAGACAACCGCAATATCTCCGAGATGATCGGCGAGTACCTCGAAGGCCGTGGCTTCGAGGTGGACTACGCCTGCGACGGCCTGGACGGTTACCGCCTGGCCGCCGAGAACAGCTACGACGTGGTCGTGCTCGACCTGATGCTGCCGCGCCTGGACGGCATCGAAGTGTGCCGGCGGCTGCGCAACGATGCCCGCAAGTCGACCCCGGTGCTGATGCTGACCGCGCGCGACACGCTGGACGACAAGCTCACCGGCCTTGGCTTTGGCGCCGACGACTACCTCACCAAACCGTTCGCCATCCAGGAACTGGAAGCGCGCCTGCGCGCGCTGATCCGCCGCGAGCGCCGCCAGGTGGGGTCGGAAGTGCTCAAGGTCGCCGACCTGGTGCTCGACCCGGTCAGCATGCGCGCTACCCGCGCCGGTACCGAACTACAGCTGTCGCCGATTGGCCTGCGCCTGCTGACCATCCTGATGCGCGAATCGCCGCGCGTGGTCACCCGGCAGGAGATCGAGCGCGAGATCTGGGGCAACGGGCTGCCCGATTCGGACACCTTGCGCAGCCACCTGTACAACCTGCGCAAGATCATCGACAAGCCGTTCGATCGCCCGCTGCTGCACACCGTGCAGAGCGCCGGCTACCGTATCGCCGACATCGCCCAGCCGATGGGTTGAAGCATGGATGCGCCGCCCGGCCCTCGCGGCCGGGCGGCGGCTGTCTTCCGCGCCCGCCGTGGAGGATGTTTTTCCGTCTCTCCCTTTCTGCCACTCGATAGTCGCGTGCAGCCGTTTACAGGCGGGATCGCGTGGCTGACAACGGGATCACGCGTACGGTTTTTATAATCGTCGCGCACGCCCAGGAAGTCGTAATGCCGCACGGCCTACCGCGAAAAATCCGGCTCGCTTTCATCTTGCAGACGGTGCTCGCCAGCCTGGCCATCGTCATGGGCGGGTACCTGGTGTCCGTGGTGATCAAGCACGGCCTGGTGCGCTCGGTGCTGCAGGACGAAGCGACGCACTATTGGGAGCTGTACGGGGCTTCGCCGGCGCAGCCGCCGCCCAACACCGCCAACATCCGCGGTTACCTGGTCCCATCCGGGCGTTCCAACCTCTCGCTGCCGGCCAACTTGCGGCCCCTGGCGGCGGGGTACCACGAGCTCGAAGGCGACAACCAGCTGGTGTTGGTCGACCAGCGCCAGGAAGGCAAGCTGTACCTGGTGTTCCTGCGTTCGCAGGCCGAACGGATGGCGTTCTGGTTCGGCATCGTGCCGGTGTTGTTGATCCTGCTGGCGGTGTACGCGGTGTCGTGGATCACCTACCGCGCCTCCAAGCGCCTGGTATCGCCGATCAACTGGCTGGCGCGCCGGGTCGCGCGCTGGGATCCCCGTAATCCCGACGTCGAAGAGCTCGCGCCTTCGCGCCTGCCGCCCGACCTGCAAGGCGAAACCCGCCAGCTGGCCTCGGCCTTGCACTCCCTGGGCGTGCGCGTGCGCGACCATGTCGCGCGCGAACGCAACTTCACTCGCGATGCCAGCCATGAACTGCGCACGCCGCTCACCGTTATCCGGGTGGCCAGCGACATGGCCTCGGCCGATGCCGACCTGCCGCCGCGCCTGGAGCGGAGCATGCGCCGCATCCAACGCGCCGGCCGCGATATGGAAGCGGTGATCGACGCTTTCCTGATCCTCGCGCGCGAGGCCGAGATCGAGCCGCAGAGCGAGGCCTTCGATGCCGCCGAGCTGGTCGAGGACGAGGTCGAAAGCGCGCGCGAACTGCTGGGTGCGCGCCCGGTGACGCTGCGGATCAAGCGCAGCGCCGACCTGCAATTGTTCGCGCCGCCGCGAGTGTTGCGCGTGGTCCTGAGCAACCTGCTGCGCAACGCCTGTGCCTACACGGACACCGGCAGCGTCGAAGTGGAGATCGCCGCCGACCGCATCACCGTGCGCGACACCGGCATCGGCATGAGCAGCGAAGCTGCGGCGCGCGCCTTCGAGCCATTCTTCCGTGCCGATCCGGCCCGGCCGCAGGGCACCGGGCTGGGGCTGTCGATCGTGCGCCGCTTGTGCGACCGCTTCGGTTGGCGCACCGAACTACGCAGCGAGCCCGGCGTGGGCACCTCGGTATCGGTAGTCTTCGTCTGACGCGGCTTTTGTAGGAGGGGCTTCAGCCCCGAAAGCCGAAGCCAGGAAGCCCTCCTCCGACGTGCCGCTTAACGCGCCAATTCCGGCCCCACCACCTTGCGCCAGATCGCATAGCCGTCGGCGGTCATGTGCAACTGGTCCTCGCGAAACAGCTCCGGCCGCGGCTGCCCGTTGGCGTCCAGCATCGGCGTGTAGACGTCGAGGAAATCGACCTTGGCGAACTTGCCGGCGGCCTCGCGCACGAGTCGGTTGGCCTCGGCGATCTGCGGCAGCAACTGCGCGCGCGAGGGGCTGGGCTTGATCGAGATGTAGGCGATGCGGGTATCGGGCAGACCCTTGCGGACGCGGCCGACGAACGCGACGAAGTCATCGCGCACCTGCTGCGGCGTGCGCCCGGCGTTGAGGTCGTTGTCGCCGGCGTAGAACACCACCAGCCGTGGCTTGTACGGCAGCACGATGCGGTCGGCGTACCAAGTGCTGTCGCGCACCTCCGAGCCACCGAAGCCGCGGTTGATCACGGCCTGGCCTGGGAAATCGCTGGCCAGCGACTCCCACATCCGGATCGACGAACTGCCGACGAATACAACGGCGCCACGCGGCGGCGGCGACTGCGCGTCCGTCTGCTCGAAACGGGCGATGTCGGCCTCCCAGGCGGGATTGGAGACCTGCTCGGGAATCCGCGGTGCCGGGCCCTTGGCCTGGGCCAACGGAGAAACGACGAACAGCAGCAGCGCCAGCGCGCGGAACAGGGATGCGGACATGGTGCCTCCTCGGCGGGGATGAGTAGGCCCTCAACCTTAACCCGACACGTTTGCGCGGCCTACCCAGACGGCGACCGGCGCCTTGGTGGCAGGGCGCCGGCACCGACCTTTGTGGCAAAATCCGCACCTTCCCCGATTCTTCTGGCTCCAATGGCCATTCCACTCGTGTTCCCCGGTTCGCTCCCCGGGCGCGGACTGCGCTGACATGGCCGACCATTCCGGGCATCTGCCGCGCGGACCAGGGCGGATCTTCAAGGCCGCCGTCTGGTCAATGCAGGGGCTGCGCGCAGCCTGGCTGCACGAATCCTCGTTCCGCCTGGAGGTCTACCTCACGGTGGTGCTGGTGCCGCTGGCGTTGTGGTGGGGGCACGGCGCGGTCGAGCGGGTGCTGCTGATCGGCTCGCTGCTGCTGGTGCTGGCCATGGAGCTGGCAAACTCGGCCATCGAAGCGGTGATCGAGCGCTATGGTCCCGAGCACCATGAGCTGGCCGGGCGCGCCAAGGACATGGGTTCGGCGGCGGTGTTCGTGCTGATGCTCAATGTTGCGCTGTGCTGGGCGCTGATCCTGTGGCCGCGGTTGGCCTGACTCCTTCACTTTCTGCTGCTCAAGGTTTTCCATGTCCTTCGAATTCTTGGCCGATCCCAACGTCTGGGTCACGCTCTTTACCCTCAGCGCGCTCGAAATCGTGCTCGGCAT
>DATCVI010000185.1:0-3263 GCA_036566925.1 Stenotrophomonas sp. | reverse complement strand
GAGGCCGGCAGCGCCTGACTTTCGTGCAGTTCTGAGCGCGACAGGGTCGGGTTCCTGGCCTAGGGTGTGGGTTCCATCAAAAAGGAGACCCTCCTATGCGTAATTCCCTGCAGGGTGCCGCCGTGGCCCTGATCGTTCTCGGGCTCTCGGCCTGCGCCAAACCCGCGGACCCGGTAGCCGAGGCGCCCGTGGAGAATGCGGCAGCCGCGCCTGCGGGCGAGCCCGGCGCTGCGGCGCCTTCGGCCGCCAATCCCACCGCGACCTATGCCTGCGAGGGCAAGACCGTGACTGCCACGTTCGACAATTCGGGCGAAGGCAGCGTCAGCCTCCAGCTGGGGGCCGAGCGGCTCGTACTGCCGACCGCCGTCGCCGCTTCCGGCGCCCGCTACGCCGACAAGGCCGGCAACGAATTTTGGGAGCACCAGGGCGAAGCAACCCTGACCCTGGCCGGTGGCAAGCCGCAGCAGTGCCGCGAGGCAGCCGCCGGGGGCTGACCCGGTTCAGCGCCCGGGCCGGCCGCCGCGCCCGGGCGACTCAAGAAATCGGCCGGGGGGCCGAAAACTGTGATATCCGTCCTCCCCCCAGCCGCTATGCTCATCATCGTAGGTCTCATCGTTGTCGTGCTCAGCGTGCTGGGCGGCTATGTCGGCGCGCACGGCAAGATGGCCGCGCTCTGGCAACCGTTCGAGCTGGTCATCATTGGCGGGGCGGCGCTCGGCGCCTTCCTCGTCGGCACCCCGGCAAAGACCGTCAAGGCCACCCTGGCGTCGGTCCCGGCGGTGTTCAAGGGTCCGAAGTACAAGAGCCAGGACTACCGGGACGTGCTCAGCCTGGTCTACGAACTGCTCAACAAGGCCCGCCGCGAGGGCTTCATGGCGCTCGAAGACCATGTCGAGCGGCCGCGCGACAGCGCCTTGTTCGCCAACTATCCCAAGGTGCTGGCCGACCACCACCTGATCGATTTCATCACCGACTGCCTGCGCCTGATGATCGGCAGCAACATCGAGCCGCATGAGCTCGAACCCCTGCTGGAGCTGGAGCTCGAAAAGCATCATCACGAAGTCATGGCACCGGCGCATGCGCTGGCCAAGGTTGCCGATGGCCTGCCCGGCTTCGGCATCGTCGCGGCGGTGCTGGGCATCGTGATCACCATGGGCGCGATCGGCGGCGATATCGCCGAAGTCGGCGCGCATGTGGCGGGTGCGCTGGTCGGCACCTTCCTCGGCATCCTGCTGGCGTACGGCTTCATCGGCCCGCTGGCCGCCGCGGTGGAAGCGCGCGCCGAGCAGGACGCGCGCATCTACGAGTCGGTCAAGACTGCCCTGCTCGCCTGCCTGCGCGGCTACAACCCGAAGATCGCCCTGGAGTTCGCCCGCAAGACCCTGCCTTCGAACGTGCGCCCGGGCTTCTCCGAGTTCGAGGCCCACCTGAAGACCATCAAGTAGGGGCGCGGCCATGGCCGAGAAGACCACCGTCATCATGCGACGGGTCAAGAAGGTGCAGGCCGCCGGCCACCATGGTGGCGCCTGGAAAGTGGCCTATGCCGACTTCGTGACCGCGATGATGGCCTTCTTCCTGGTGATGTGGCTCGTCGGTGCCACCACCACCAAACAGCGCGAAGCGATCTCGGACTATTTCAAGAATCCCAGCCCGATCGCCGGCAAGAGCCCGGTGCCCGCGCCCGGCATGAACGGTCCCGGCGGTGCCAGCACCTCGATGATCAAGCTGGGCGGCACCATGCAGATTCCGCGTGGCCAGGGCCCGGATCCGTTCAACAAGAAGGCGTCCGGCCCAACCGAGGAAGAACGCAAGGCACAGGAAAAGCAGCAGCTCGAATCGCTGATGCAGGAACTGAAGGAAGCCATCGGCAAGAGCCAGGCGCTGGAGCCGTTCAAGGACCAACTGTTGCTGGACCTCACCCCCGATGGCCTGCGCATCCAGATCGTCGACCAGCAGAACCGGCCGATGTTCGACATGGGCAGCGCGCGACTGAAGGACTACACCGGCGGCATCCTGCGTGAGCTGGCACAGTTCATCAACCAGGTGCCCAACCACATCAGCATCACCGGCCACACCGATACCACCGCGTACAACAACACCGGCGGCTACGGCAATTGGGAACTCAGCGCTGATCGTGCCAATGCCGCGCGCCGGGCGCTGCTGGAAGGCGGCATGGGCGAGGACAAGGTCAGCCGCGTGGTCGGGCTGTCTTCCTCGGTGCTATTCGACAAGGTCAACCCGCAGAATCCGATCAATCGCCGCATCAGCATCGTGGTGATGACTCACGATGCGGAGCAGGCCTTGCTGGGCGATTCGACGCAACCGCTGGCGGTGGGGCCGGTGCTGCCCGATGCCGACACCCGGATGCCGGACGCGCCGGGCGCCGCGCCGGCACCGCCGCTCGCTTCGGCAGCGACGCCTGCCTCCGCTGCTGTTGAAGCCGCGCCTCCTGCCCCCGACTCACAGGCGGGTCGACACTAATCGCGACCCCGCGCGGCCGGGCCGCCGCGGGCTCAGATCCGCTGCGCCTTGCCGCTGGCGATCGCCTCGCGACCCAGCCGGTCGCCCAGTGCGCGCAGCCGGTCCAGTGCGGCTTCCTGGCGCTTGCCCAGATCGCCCTGCTGGCGGCCGAGGTCACCCTGGCGCTCGCCGATCGCTTGCTGTTCCCGCGCCAACGCCTCCATCTGCTGCGACAACGCCTGCTGTTCGCGTTCGGCCTGTTGCTGCCGTTCCTGCGAGATGGGCTTTCCGGCGAGCGCGGCCGAACTCTGCTCCAGGGCGAGCTGCGCGATGCGCGCAGCGATCGCGCTTTGGCGCGCACCCAGTTCGCCCTGGCGCGCGCCGAGCTCGCCCTGCTCCCCGCCGAGCGCGCCTTGCTTGGCGCCGAGTTCGCTCTGCTGGCGGCTCAGTTCCTGCAACGGCGCATAGGCCTGGCGCAATTGCGCGAGCGCCGCCGGGTCACGCACCACGTAACGCTGATCGCCCTGGCGCAACCACCACATCGACTCACCGCTGCGCTGCTGCTTGCGTGCCGACCTGAGGTCATCAGGGGTGCCGAAGGCATGCACGTGATCGCCATCCATCAGCACCCAGGCGGTACGCGCGTCGTCCTTGTCGACGAAGCTGAAAGTGCCGCGCATTGCACCCGGCGTCGGTGTCGCGGGCGCGACAGGGGGCCGCGGCGGCAAGGGCGCGGTCGGTGCCATCGGTGCCAGGGGCACGGGCGCGGTGGGCGGGGCTGGTGGGGCCGGCGGTGCCGGCAT
>DATCVI010000184.1:0-25605 GCA_036566925.1 Stenotrophomonas sp. | reverse complement strand
CCGAAAGGCTCCAGCCCCCGAACGCCGCCGATAAAAACAAAACAACAGCTCAAGCACCAGGCGCAGCAACAGACCCCCGCTTAACCAGCGTATGCGCCAACACCTTATCCACCGGCGTATTGTCCTGCCGCCGAATCCCCCGCATCAAAATATCCACTGCGCTGTCGGCCATCGCCGCAATCGGCTGCCGCACCGTCGTCAACTCGGGCCACACCGTAGTGGCCGCCGACGTATCGTCGAAGCCCACTACCGACAAATCCCGCGGTACGTCCAAACCACGACGATGCGCCACCGACACCACCGCAGCAGCCATGTCGTCGTTACTGGCGACAATCGCACTGGGGCGTTGCCGCCGCGCCAGTAGTTTCTCCGCTGCTCTCAGCCCCGAGCGATAGGTGAACTCGCCCGGCTGGATCCAGGCGGGCTCCACGCCGATGCCGGCCTCTTCCAACGCAGCGCGAAAGCCTTCGAAACGGCGCGCGCTGGCGGTCTGGTTTGGGTGGCCATGGATGAAACCGAAATGCCGATGACCCAGCCCGATCAGGTAACGCGTCATCTCCCGGCAGGCCTGGAAGTCGTCCACGCGCACGCGCGAAATCGCGCTCTCTTCGCGGCCCGAGGCGATCGCTACCACCGGCACGCCGGCGTCGAGGAGTTCGGCGATGACCGTGGGCGATTCGCACAGCGGCGGCGGCAGGATCACGCCGGCCACGCTGCGCGCCAGCGTGCGCGCTGCTTCGCGTTCGGCTTCGGGGTCCACTGCGTCCCATGCGTCCACCACCAATTGCGCCGCCGCGCGCGCGCCGCCGCGCAAGGCGCCGACCAGTAGTTCGCGCAGGTAGCCTTCGCTGGGGTTGGTGTAGACCAGCGCAATGCGCGTGGTTTGCGCCGCGGCCAGGGAGCTGGCGGCGAGGTTGGGGGTGTAGCCCAGTTGCTTGACCGCGCGCATCACCCGCTCGCGCGTGCTTTCGCGTACGTGCACCTTGGCGTTGACCACGCGCGAAACCGTCATCGGCGAGACGCCGGCAAGCCGGGCGACTTCATCGATCGTGGTTGCCTCGCCCTTGCGGCGTGCGGACTTTTTGGCCGTGGCCAATATGTTCCCCTTTGCTGGAACGTGCCGGGCGAAAGGGGATGGCCAGGCCATCCCAACGCGCGCCTGGCGCGAACGGCGGACGATGCCTGGATGGTAGCGGGACCGGACGCAGGGGTCACGCGCCTGGCAAAGGACCCGGGCGGTCGCCGTCTGCTAGCGGTCGGCCCGGGTGGGTACGGGGCAGGGGAAGCGCACCTCGACATGGGTGCCGCCGCCGCGCCGCGATTCCACCACCAGTTGGCCGCCCAGCAGGCGTGCGCGTTCGCCCATGCTGATCAGGCCAAGGCCCGACGTCGCGCCGCCGTTCTTGCGCGGTAGACCAATTCCGTCGTCGGCGATGGACAGTACGCATTCGCGCTCAACGCAGCGCAGCAGTACCCACACTTCGTGCGCGTGTGCGTGCCGTTCCACGTTGTTGACCGCTTCCTGGACGATGCGGAACAGGCTCAGTTCATTGGCATCCTCCAGGCCTTCGGGCGGCGCGACCTCGCACTGGATGCGCAAGGTCGAGCGCTGCGCATGGTTCTGGCAAAAGGCCAGCAATGCGCTGGCCAGGCCGGTGAAGCGCAGCATCGCCGGGTGCAGGCCATGGGACAGGTTGCGGATGTCGTTGGAGACCTTCAGCAGGTCCTGTTGAAGGTCGTTGGCCGCTTCGCGCTGGGTCGGGCCCAACTCGCGCTTCAGGTAGCTCAGCCGGATCGACAACGCCGCCAGTGATTGGTTGATGTCGTCGTGCAGCTCGCGTGCGATGCGCGTGCGCTCTTCTTCCTGCACGACCAATACGCGGCCGGTGAGGGCGCTGAGCTGGTGGTAGGCCTCGCGCAGCCGCCGGCTGGTTGCGCGTTGCTGCTCCAACAGCACCGAGATCAGCCACAGCGCGGTGGCTGCCGCGCATGTCCAGGCCTGCATGCTCAACATCGCCGGATCGGCGCCCAGGCGTCCGAACGGGCCGCCGCCGCGCAGGCTGAAAGTCAGGCCCATGAGCGCGCATGCCAGGAGCGCCGCGCACGCACCACCGAGGCCGAAACGGACCAGGCTCCACAGCAACACCGGGGTCGCGGCGATCGTCATCAAGCCGGAAGGCAGCGGCAGTGCCGCGGCCGGCGACCACAGCCACGCGGGCAACAGGGCCAGCAGCAGTGCGACGGAGACATCGCGCAACAGCCGGTGCCAGCGCGGCAGTGGTGGGCCGGCGAGGATGGACATGGCGATCGGCACCAGCAACAGATAGCCGGCGCAATGCATCAGAAGTAGGCCCGGCAAGTCCTGGCGGGCATAACCGGCGCCGGCGTGGTTCGCCCAGGCCACCAGCCACGCCACCTGCAGCGCAGGCAGTGCGATGCCGATAGTCGCCATCAGCCGCAAGCCGCGGGCAAAGTCCGCCGGTGGCCAGCGCAGTGCACTTTCGCGCCGTAGCAGCCACGCCAGCCCGACCGCGGGCAACGGCAGACCGACGGCGAGCAACAGGATCTCGCTGGCGGAAGCGTCCTGCAGCAGTGCCAGGAACAACGCGATGCCGGTGGCCGCACCCGCAACTGGCGCCAACCAGCTGGCGGCGCGGCGGCTCAATAGCCAGGCCAGCAGAAGCGGCGGCGCGACCGACAAGGAAGAAATGCCTTCCTGCCAATGCCAAAGCCTGGTGGCCAACATCTCGCCGAAGAAGCACAGCGCCATCAACAACAGCGCAGGGGTGAACTGTTCACGCGGGCGCCGGGGTAAAAGCCTTCGCGCACCTCGCGTTTGCTGCAGCGTGTGGGGGGCGCTCATGGCCTGCCTATCTCCTCCGAATCCGTGGGGGGCGCTTGGGCTTGAATCAGTGCCCGCAGTATGACTTGATCCGCACGCGCCACGAAATGCATTCTTTGACGCGTTGTTCTTCACGACTGAATCACGAGAATTTCACGCCGTGTAGTTAGCCTTCAGCCAGGAAACGACCGGATCCCGGTCACGCGAAGCGGGTCGTCGAAGCACCAACTTCGGCACCAAAGCGTCGCCTTTGCAAGGAGAAAACGCATGGCTCTTGCGATGTGTGAGGCGCTACCCGAAATCGCGCGCCGGCGCTTGGTACTGGCCGATGATCACCTGCTCGTGGCCCAAGGCGTCGAGCGCTTGTTGCTCGAGTTTTTTGATGTCATTGCGCTGGTC
Source organism: Stenotrophomonas sp. (assembly GCA_036566925.1). GTDB lineage: Bacteria > Pseudomonadota > Gammaproteobacteria > Xanthomonadales > Xanthomonadaceae > Stenotrophomonas_A. The sequence continues at coordinate 22,364 of DATCVI010000184.1, read as the reverse complement.
TTCGACGGCAACTCCTTGCTCGACGCCATTCGCCGCGAATCGCCGGACCTGGTGATCGCCGATATCAGCATGCCCGGAATGACCGGGATCGACGTGATGCGCCGCGCACAGGAGGAGGCGATCCGCACCCCCTTCATCTTCCTCACCATGCACGCCGATTCGGAGATGGCCTCGCGCGCGATCTGCGCCGGTGGTAGCGGCTACGTGCTGAAGAATTCCGCCGGCGAGGAACTGCTCTACGCCGTGCAGCAGGTGCTGGAAGGCAAGACTTATGTCACCCCGACGCTCGCCGCCAATGCCATCACCACCTCGCAGCGTCGTCGCCGAAGTCTCACCGACAAGCAGCAGCGGGTGCTGGAGTATGTTGCCCGCGGCTTGCGGTCCAAGCAGATCGCGTTTGAATTGGGTGTCTCGGTGCGGACGATCGAATCGCACAAGTACGCGATCATGCAGGAGCTGGGGGTCCACGGCACCCTGGAATTGGTGCGCCGCGCCGAACAGGAAGGCTTGATCTCGCCGCGCGCCTGAGCGCGCCATCGACCCGCGAATTCAGCATGGCCCAGTAGTTTTACTTGGTCCACTACGGTTCTTTTGCCGACGCCAGCGCAACGCGGGGCGCGCACGATGGATGCCGGTGTCTGGAAGCCGGGAATCATGAAGCGCGTACGCGTACTGCTGGCGGAGGACGGCTGGGCCATGTCGCGTGAGCTCGGTGCGATCCTGCAACAGGATTGCGAGGTGCTGTCGACGGTGAGCGACGGCTACGCCCTGGTGCGCATGGCGCGCATGATGCGCCCCGACGTGGTCATCACCGATATATCGATGCCCGGCCTGACCGGCCTGCAGGCGGTGGAACAGTTGATAGAAGAGGGCCTGGCGCCGCGCGTGGTCTTCGTCACAGTGCACGCAGAGCCGCAGCTGGTGAGCCACGCGATGAGCCTGGGTCAGTGTGGTTACGTGCTGAAGTCCGATGCCGTGGAAGACCTGTTGCCCGCCGTCCACGCGGCCCTGGGGGGCAGGACCTACCTGTCCGCTTCACTGGCGGCCCACTGATTCCCGCGCGTTACGCCAGCAGTCCGAACAGGCTCGCCGCCAGTTCGTCCACCGAGAAAGCCAGTAACAGCAGCGGGGCCAGCGGCAGCAGGGCGGCGGCCACGATCCGCAGCACGCCCCAACGCGTGATCGGCAGCGGCGGTATCTGCTTGATGGTGGCGTAGACGGCGGTGAAATCGGCCAGGGCGGAGGAGTCCGGTGCATCCAGCAGGTCGCGCCCATCGTCGGCCGCTTGGCCGCGCCGCCAACGGCGGTCGAAGCTGCGCGCGGTGCGGCTGCCGAGTGCGTCGTATTTCATCAAGGCATGCCACTTCAGCCGCAATAAGGTCGGTGCCAGCAACAGCAGCGGCGCCAGCACCAGTGCGGTGGCGCCAACGACGTAACCGGTGATCAGGTAGCGCAGTGAGAACAGGCTCGCCCCCAGATACACCATGTGGTTGGCGAAAACCCCGCACAACACCGCGCCATTGGCCAGCGACATCACCGCAAAGCGCTCCTGTGCCAGCCCCAGAAAGCCCAGCCCGGCCGCACCATCGGGGTGCGCGGGGTGCAGGTCGAGCCTGACCCGGCCCAAGGTCCACAACAAGTAGGACCACAGCAGCAGGCGCCAGAGCCAGACCAGCATGATGTAGCGAAACACCGGCAGCGACACGTAGTGCAGCCAGAGCCCGGCCGCGGTCAGCTGACCATCGCCGTGGAGGCTCCACTGCGCCACGCCCGGCAAGCGGTCACCAAGCGAAGCGCCCGTCAGGACCAGCGGCATCAGCGCGAGCAGCAGGCAGACCAGCTCGGGCCAGGTCGCATCGCGCAATTGCCGCACGCGAGACAGGGAACGTGCCAACGCCAGCTGGCGCGACGGGGCGACCAACGAGGCGTGGATGAACTGGCGCGCCGCCGCCCGCAGCATCTGGTCGCTGCGCGGGGCGAGCAGGACCAGCATCGGTAACGCGACCAGTAAGCGGGTCAGCACTGCATAGTCGGAAAGCAGGGCCAGACGCTGTTGCCCGCGCCACAAGCTGCCGTCGAGTGCGCAATGCATCGCCAGCGGCACGAAGGTCAGCACCATCAAGGCAACGCACAGCCAGGTCGCCGCGCGCGTACCCGGGCCGATCAGCCGCAGCCGCTTGAGCAAGCTGTGCGTGGGGCCGCCACGCATCAGCGAAAGATTGTCGCCCGGCATGACCGGCGGTACTCCCTGTGGGTCGGTGTCGGCCGACGGTGCCAGCGGTGCGGCGCCTGCGCGTCAGTAAAAATACTGGCGCCGAACTGGTAGGAACCCGATTGCGCACGCCACCGTCCTGGCACGAAGCTGATGGCCTCGACACGGAGGCGGACGTGGACGCTTTTTTCGATTTCATCCACCGGTTCTGGTCCGACATGGTGGGCCGCACCGACGGCCCGATGACGTTTCGCCTGCTGCTGCAGCCGACCATGGCGATCATCACCGCCACAATCGACGGCCTGCGCGACGCCAAGCTGGGCCGCTCGCCGTACTTCGTCAAGCTGGTGCATGGCGCCAACTATGGCGAGCGCGTACAGACTTTCCGCGAGGGTTTCTCGGCGGTAGCCCGCATCCTGCTGCTTGGCGTCGCGATGGACGTGATTTACCAGTTCAAGGTGTTCGGCGCTTTCCGCCACCCGTTGGAGACGTTGGTCATATCCATTGTGCTGGCCTTCGTGCCCTACCTGCTGCTGCGCGGCCCCATTGCCCGGATCGCACGGCGCTGGCGGCAACGGCACAGCCAGTCCTGAGGACAAATCCCACATGGCACAAACTCCCCCCAAAGAATCCGTCGCCTCGTCCCGCACAGCGGAAACACCGCCAGTGCGACCCCATCGGGTCGAGGAAACCGCGCCGCCACCGTTGCCGCAGGTGGACGAGAGCAACGCCGATGCCGCCTCGGTGACGTACTCGCACTATCGAACCGGGCTGTCCAACCATCGCACGCAGCTTTCCGAGCACCGCACCTCGCTCTCGGAGTACCGCACCGACCTGTCCGGCGAGCGCACCGAGATGTCGATGCGCCGTACCGGGCTGTCGTTTCAGCGCACCCGCATGAGCGCCGACCGCACCTTGATGTCGGTCATGCGCACCGCGCTGTCGTTGATCGGCTTCGGCTTCACCATCTACCAGGTCTTCAGCCACCTGGTGGAGCAAGCCCTGCATGTGGGTTTCAGCAATCATGCGCCGCGCAACTTCGGCATGGCGCTGGTGATCCTGGGGGTGTTGATGCTGACCCTGGGGATTGTCTACCACCTGCAGTTCATGCTCGCGCTGCGAAAGGAACGCCGGCAGATGGCGCTCGAGCAGCTGATCCACGGCGAAAGCCCGTATCCAGTGTCACTGAGCCTGATCATTGCCGTGCTGTTGTGGATGGTGGGGCTGCTCGCCATCACCAGCATGGTGTTCGACCTGAACGTGCCGGCCTGATTGCCGAGCTTCGTTGTCTCTCGCTGCCCTGAGGATTTGTTTATGGTCAAGTCACCCGTAAAGAAGGCGCCGCCCCCGAAGGTCGCCGCCAAGAAAGCTGCGCCAGCTACTTCCAAGAAGTCAGCGGGTAGCGGCGCGCGCAGGCCCAACATCCTGGTGATCTGGGGTGACGACGTCGGCATCAGCAACCTCAGTTGCTACAGCCACGGCTTGATGGGCTACCAGACCCCGAACATCGATCGCCTCGCCAAGGAGGGGATGATGTTCACCGACGCCTACGGCGAGCAATCGTGCACCGCGGGCCGCTCCTCCTTCATCACCGGGCAGAGCGTGTACCGCACCGGGCTGTCGAAGGTCGGCATTCCGGGCGCGCCAATCGGCATGACCGAGAAAGCCATGACCATTGCTGGGGCGCTCAAGAACCAGGGCTATCGGACCGGCCAGTTCGGCAAGAACCACCTCGGCGACCTCAATCACATGTTGCCGACCAACCATGGCTTCGACGAATTCTTCGGCAACCTGTATCACCTCAACGCCGAAGAAGAGCCGGAGATGTACGACTACTACCCGGAAGAGGATTTCGCCGAATTCCGCAAGGGGATCGAGCCGCGCGGCGTCATCCACAGCTGGGCCACCGACAAGGACGACACCACGGTGCAGCCGCGGTGGGGCAAGGTCGGCAAGCAGAAGATCAAGGACACCGGCCCGCTAAGTACCGAGCGCATGGAGACCTGCGATGACGAGTTCGTGGCCGCTGCCAAGGACTTCATCCAGCGCGCGCAGGATAACGACGAGCCATTCTTCGTGTGGCTCAACACCACGCACATGCATTGCTTCACCCACACCAAGAAGTCCAGCCTCGGCCAGGCCGGGCGCTGGCAGTCTCCGTACCACGACACCATGATCGACCACGACAAGAATGTCGGCGAGATGCTGGACTTCCTCGAGGAGCTTGGCATCGACGAAGACACCTTCGTCATGTATTCGACCGATAACGGCCCGCACCGCAACTCCTGGCCCGACGCGGCGACCACGCCGTTCCGCAGCGAGAAGAACACCAACTGGGAAGGCGCCTTCCGGATTCCGCTGCTGGTGCGCTGGCCGGGCAATATCCAGCCGGGGGTCATCTCCAACGAGATCGTCCAGCACCACGACTGGTTCCCCACCTTCCTGGCGATGGCCGGCGAGCCTGACATCGTGGAGAAGGCCAAGAAGGGCTACAAGGCGGTCGGTCGCACCTACAAGAACCACATCGACGGCTACAACCTGGTGCCGTACCTGACCGGCCAGGCGGCAAAGAGCCCACGCAATCTCTTCATCTACCTCAGTGACGATGGCGACGTGCTGGGCGTGCGCTACGACAACTGGAAGGTCGTGTTCATGGAACAGCGTTGCAAGGGAACCATGCAGGTGTGGGCCGAACCTTTCACCCGATTGCGTCTTCCCAAACTGTTCAACCTGCGCACCGACCCCTACGAGTACGCCGACATCACGTCGAATTCGTACTACGAGTGGTTCCTGTACCACGCGTACATCCTGTACGGGGCGTGGGCACTGGCGGACAAGTGGGCGGCGACGTTCAAGGATTTCCCGCCCATCCAGCATCCGAATTCGTTCACGATCGACGATGCGCTGAAGGTGTTGCAGGACGCTGCCACCGGCAGCCATTGACCCAGGCATTGACCCAGGTGCGGGCGCCGCGCCTGGGTGAATGCGACCGTCCAGGAGTGACCCGAATGTCCCATCCCTTGCCATCATGGAACGACGGCCTCGTCCGTGAAGCCATCATCGGCTTCGTGGATCGTGTGACGCGCGAGGAAGGCGACGGCTACGTGCCGCCGGCCGAGCGCATCGCCGTGTTCGACAACGACGGCACGCTGTGGGCGGAGTACCCGCTATACGTACAGATCTATTTCACCTTGAGCCAGGTGGAGCGCCTGGCACAGCTGGATCCCTCGCTGCGCGACAAGCCCGCGTTCCGCGCGATGCTGGAGCACGACCTGAAGACCCTGCAGTCGCTGCCCAAGCGCGACGTATTCGAACCGGCCTTTGCGGTGCATGCGGGGATGACGATCGAACACTTCCGCGCGACCGCCGACGCTTGGCTGGCCGAGGCCAAGCATCCCAAGTTCGGGCGCCTGTTTACCGCCTGCATCTACCAGCCGCAGCTGGAGCTGATGGACTTCCTGCGTCAGCACGATTTCAAGGTCTTCATTGTCACCGGCGGCGGTATCGAGTTCGTTCGCGTGGTGGCCGAGCGTTTATATGGCGTGCCGCCGGAGCAGGTGGTGGGTTCAAGTACGCGCGCGAAGCTCGAGTTGTCCGACGGCAAGGCGGAGATCCGCAAGCTTCCGGAGGTCGGCAGCTTCGACGATCGCGACGAGAAACCAGTGAACATCGCCCTGCACATCGGGCGGCGACCGATCCTGGCCTTCGGCAATTCCGACGGCGACCTGGCGATGCTGCGCTACACGCTGGCCGGTGAAGGCGAGCGTTTGGCGCTGGTCCTGCACCATGACGATGGCGAACGCGAAAGCGCCTACGATCGGCACTTCCTGGTCAGTCCGTTGAGCGAAGCGCTGGACCAGGCGCAGGCGCTTGGCATCCATGAGGTGAGCATGAAACAGGATTGGGGGAGGGTATTCGCATGAGTCCGGCCGACGGCGATTGGCACGTCCCCACGGAGATGGTGCAGCTTCCTGGCGGCGCCTTCCTGATGGGTTCCAATGATCACTACCCGGAAGAGCGCCCTGCGCACAAAGTGCAGGTGGCGGCGTTCGCGATCGACCGCTACGCGGTCACCAACCGACAGTTCGCGCGTTTCGTCGAGGCGACCGGGCACCTGACCCTGGCCGAGCGGCCGGTCGATCCCGCCGACTACCCCGGTGTAGATCCCGCCCTGCTGGTGCCGTCGTCGGTGGTGTTCGTGCCACCGGCCGGTCGTGTCGACCTGCGCAACACACACAACTGGTGGCATTACGTGCCCGGCGCCGACTGGCGCCATCCGCGCGGGCCGGACAGCACGCTCGAAGGCCTCGACGACCACCCGGTGGTCCAGGTGGGGTTCGACGACGCACTCGCTTATGCGCACTGGGCCGGCAAGGATCTGCCCACCGAGGCCGAGTGGGAATTCGCCGCGCGCGGTGGGCGCGAGTCGGGCGAATTCGCCTGGGGCGATGAACTTGTGCCGGATGGGCAGTACATGGCCAACACCTGGCAAGGCGAGTTCCCGTGGGACAACCAGGTGCTGGATGGCTACGCCTGGACCTCGCCGGTGGGCAGCTTCCCGGCCAACGGTTATGGCCTGTTCGACATGATCGGCAATGTCTGGGAATGGACCAGCGATTGGTACCAGGCCCACGACCAATTGCCGGGCCGGCCTTGCTGCACGCTGGAAAACCCGCGCGGCGCCAAGCGCGAGGACAGCGTCGATCCACGCGCCAGTGGGCCGCGCATGCCGCGCCGGGTGATGAAGGGCGGTTCGCACGTTTGCGCGCCGAACTATTGCCGCCGGTATCGGCCTGCCGCGCGCATGGCCCAGCCGATCGACACCGCTACCTGCCATCTCGGCTTCCGTTGCGTCGTGCGTCCAGGGGAGCGTTGAAATGCTCAAGTCGTGGCTGATTACGTTCACCGAGCCAGTGGTCGTCATCATCGATGGCATGGCGCTGCTGATCGTCGCGGTCGCCTCGATCCACGCTTTCCTCGCCGCGGGCCGGTTGTTCCTGGGCGAGCTCCGTGGCCGCACCGTCGATGGCCATGCCCGCCGCACCCTGTGGCTGACCTACGGCCGCTGGCTGGTGGCCGCGCTGACGTTCCAACTGGCCGCCGACATCATCGAATCGTCCATCGCACCCACCTGGAAAGAGGTCGGCATGCTCGGTGCGGTGGCGGTGATCCGGACCTTCCTCAATTACTTCCTCGAACGCGACATCGATGAGCTGCGCGAGCGCGAAGGTCGCGCCCGCGTTGTTCCTGTCACCTCTGCCGACCCAGCTCCTGTTGAGAAATCGCCATGAATCCACACCGACCGCGCCTGCTTCCGCTGCTGGCCTGCCTGCTTCCCGCCATCGCTGCGCTGCCGGCGGCCGCCACCGAGGGTGCACTGGGGCGCTCCATCACCGGCGTGCAGATCCAGGCCTACGCCGGCATCGTGCCGCCCGAGCCGGGCATGCAGTGGTCGCTGGGCTATGTCCACTACGACGGCGAAATCGGCGCCAGCCGCCCGGCCCCGATCGCCGGCCAGGTCTCCCTGGGCCTGCGCGCGGACATCGACCTGTGGTCGGCCACCGGCGTCTACATCTGGCCCACCGGCGAGGGCCGTTGGAATTTCGCCTCGATGGTGACCGCGCCCTACATCCTGCCCAAGGTCACCGCCACGCTCGACGCCGGTGCCGCGCAGCGGCGGGTCAGCGACAGCGCATCGGACTGGTTCGACCTGTACTTCGCGCCGGTGATCGCCAGCTACCACATCAGCCAGGTCGAACACCTTTCGCTGGGCCTGTACGTGTACGCCCCCACGGCCAAGTACGACCCCGACAAACTGGCCAACCCCGGCCTCAATGTCTGGACGGTCTCGCCCAGCGTGGGCTACACCCATCTGTTCCAGAAAGGAACGCTGGAATTCAGCGTGCTGGGCGCGGTCGACTTCTATTCGCGCAACGACGACACCGACTACAAGAACGCGCCCGTGTGGCGGTTGGACACCATGCTGGTCAAGCGCACCGTCGATGGCTGGGGCTTTGGCGTGGTGGGCGGCTGGTTGCAGCAGTTGGGCGACGATTCCGGCCCGACCGCCGACCGCCTCGGCGGCTTCCGCGGACACTCGCTGGGCCTCGGGCCGATCCTCAGCTACGGCAAGAAGTGGTCCGGTGGCCAGCACCTGGACCTGAGCGTGCGCTATGTCAGCGAGTTCAACGTCAAGAACCGTTTCAAGGGCGATCCGCTGATGGTCACTGCCGGCTTTGGCTTCTGACCCGGCAGGCGCCGGCGAAAGCCAGCGTGCCGTCCGCTGACCACATCCATGTACTTCACAGGAGAACACCATGAAATCCCGCTTCGTCACCCTCGCGCTCGCAGCGCTCCTGGTTGCCGGCTGCGCGTCCTCGCCCACGGTCAAGACCGACCATGATCCGGCCGTCAACTTCGCCCAGTACCGCACCTACACCTGGGGCATGAAACCGCAGGCGAGCTCGCCGCTGGTCAGCCAGCGCATTATCGATGGCATCGACACCCGCTTGGCCGCGCTCGGCTGGCGCCAGGCACCCGATGGCCAGGTGACCCTGGCCGCGCACGTCATCAATTCGCAGCGGCAAACCCTGGATACGTTCTATACCGGCACGGGCATGGGCGGATGGGGCTGGCGCGGCGGTTGGGGCGGCGGCATGGCGATGGGCAGCGCCCAGACCACCGTGCGTACCTACGATGTCGGCACCCTGGTGGTGGACATGTTCGACACCAAGACCCAGCAGGCGATCTGGCGCGGCACCGCCAGTGGCACCGTGCCGAGTACGCCCGAGCGCGTCAACACTGCGGTCGATGCGGGACTGACCAAGATGTTCGCCGGCTTCCCGCCGGGTTCGGCGCCGGCCAAGTGACCGAGGCGCAACCTTCTGCGTCGGTGCCGCGGCCATGCGGGCCCGCCACACGGCGGGACCGCGCGGCGCCAGTTCGGGGAAGCCTTGCGCTCGTTGCCATGGGCTGCGCGCTGGTGGCGGCTCCCTGGGCCGCTGCCAACGACGGCATTCCCGGCGAAAGCTCGGTTAGCGCCGCGCCGACTGCTGTGGCGTCGGTGCAGGAAGGGGCGCCGGCAACGGACACGCCAGGCAAGGCCGGCTTCTGGCAAATGTTGCACGACCCCCAGGACGGGCATCTGGACATGTCCGACTGGCTGCTCAACCACCGCGGCTTCCTGCCCGTCCCCATCATCATCACCGAGCCGGCGCTGGGCTACGGCGGTGGCGTCGCGCTGGCGTTCTTCCATCGTCCCGAAGGCAGCGCGGCTACCCGCACCACCGCCAGCGGCAAGACCCGCTTCATCGCGCCGAACATCTATGGCGTCATGGGCATGAAAACCGAGAACGGCAGCCATGCCTACGGTGCCGGCGCGATGCTGCACTTCGACGAAGACCGCTGGCGCTACAAGGGCGGCGTAGGCAAGGCCTCGCTCAACCTGGACTTCTATACCCAGGGCCGCTTCTTCCCGGTGCAGGAGATCGGCTACAACGTCGATGGCCTGGCCTCGTTCCAGCAGGTGATGCGGCGCATCGGCGACGATGATTTCTTCATCGGCGCGACGTGGATCTACATGGACATGGACATCGCCTTTGACGTCGACTCGGACCGACAGTTCTTTACCGACAAGGAACTGACGCAGAAGTCCTCGGGCCTGGGCCTCACCCTGGAGTACGACACCCGCGACAACCCGTTCACCCCCTCCAGTGGCTGGACCGGCGTGTTCGACGGTAACTTCTATCGCGAAGCCTTCGGCGGCGATGTCGATTTCGACAGCTACCGCGCCCATGTTTTTGCCTACCAACCGCTGTGGGACAAGCGCCTGATCGTCGGCGGCCGCCTGGACCTGCGCGCGGTCGAAGGCGACGTGCCGTTCTACCGCCTGCCTTATGTCGACATGCGTGGCATTGCCGCTGGCCGTTACCAGGATCAGCGTGCGGCGATGCTCGAGACCGAGTTGCGCTGGAACCTCACCCCGCGCTGGGCATTGATCGGTTTCCTCGGTGCCGGCCGTGCCTGGGGTCGCCACGACAGTTTCAGCGACGCCACCACCGCCGTGGCCAAGGGCGCCGGCTTCCGCTATCTGCTCGCCCGCAAGCTCGGGCTGTACGGCGGTCTCGACTATGCATGGGGTCCGGAAGACCACACCTTCTACATCCAGATGGGCAGCGCCTGGCGCTGATGCCAACGAGAACCCCATGCCCACGCCAATCGCCACGGTTTCAGGTTCGCCCCGCTGGCTGCTGGCACTGGCGCTGTTAGCGCTGCCGGCTGGCATCGCACGGGCGCAGCAACCGGCATCGGTCCCGGAGAGCCCGGCGCCGTTGGCTGGGCTGGACGGACAACAATGCGGTCAGCGCGCCCCCGGCGATACCCGCCCGCGCATCGGCCTGGCGCTCGGTGGCGGCGGCGCTCGCGGCATTGCGCACGTGCGCGTGCTGAAGAAGCTCGAGGAACTGCACATTCCGGTCGATTGCATCGCCGGCACCAGCGCCGGCGCCCTGGTGGGCGCGTTGTACGCGGCCGGCCGCAGCCCGCGGCAGATCGAGGACACCGTGCTGGGCATCGACTGGCGGTCGACCTTCACCGATACCTTGCCGCGGCGCGAGCGCACGCTGCGCCGCAAGAGCGACGACTACACCCGCCTGGCCCCGCTGGGCGTGGGTTTCGGCGGCGACAATCCAGGCGCGCGCCTGGCCGCCGGCATGAGCCAGGGCCAGCGACTCATCGCGGTCTTCGAAGAAGCCACCGGCGGCGGCCGCGTCGCCGGCAATTTCAACGACCTGCCTATTCCCTTCCGCGCGGTCGCCACCGATATCAACACCGGGCAGGCCGTGGCGATCTACCACGGCAGCCTGGCCATGGCCATGCGCGCGAGCATGTCGCTGCCGGGCATCATGCGGCCGGTGAACCTGGACGGCCGGGTGCTGCTGGACGGCGGCATTGCCAACCAGATTCCGATCGACGTGGTGCGCGCCATGGGTGCCGAGCGCATCATCGCGGTGGATGTCGGCACGCCGCTGCGCGTGCTCGGCAACGATGCCAGCGTGCTCGACGTGGTCGACCAGATGAGCGGTTTCCTCACCGTTGGCAGCGCGCAGCGCCAATTGGCCACGCTGGGCGCCGAGGACCTCGTCATTCGCCCCGACCTGACCGGCCGCGTGGCCACCGGCGAGTTCGAGAAGGCGGCGCTGGCGCTGGAGATCGGTCAGGTGGCTGCAGATGCGGCCGCCCCGGCGTTGCGTCGCTATAGCGTCGACCAAGCCACCTACGCCGCCTTCCAGGCCCGCCAGCGCACCCCGCTGCCTGCCAGTCCGACGCTCGCGTTTGTGCGCCTGGTCAACACCACCGGTTATTCCGACGCGGTGCTGATGAACTACTTGCCAGTCAAAGTCGGCCAGCCGCTGGACGTGGCGGCCCTACAGGAAGGCATCCTGCATGCCTACGGCATGGGCACGCTGTCCGGCCTGACTTACGAGATCGTGCGCGAAGACGAGCAGACCGGGTTGGTCCTCACCGCCACGCCCAAGCCCAACGGCCCTTATTACCTCGAAGCCGGCCTGACCCTGAGCAATGATTTGTCCGGCGACCAGGACACCAACCTGCGCGCCGGCCTGCGGATATCGCCGATCACGCCCAATGGCGCCGAGGCCCGCGTGGTGGCCCAGATTGGCAGCGAGCCGGGGCTGACGGGCGAGTTCTACGCACCACTGGACCCGCGCAATCGCTACGCCTTCGACGTGCTGGGCGGGTTCCAGACCAGCAGCTTCAATATCTTCGACGGCAGCGGCAACCGTATCGAGCGCTACCGCGTGCAACGCTACGGCGGCGAAGTTTCCCTGGCGCGCAATTTCTCCAACGTGGCCGCACTGTCGATCGGCGCAGAACGTTACGCAGGCAACGCCGAGGTGATGATCGGCGACCCGAGCCTGCCCAGTCTGCACTTCCAACAGGCCGCACTGATTGCGCGCTTGCGCTGGGACGACATCGACAGCGTGTTCCTCCCGCGCGAGGGCAGCTATGCACGCCTCGGTTGGCGCAGCTCGCGCGAATGGCTCGGCGCCGATGCCGATTTCGACCAGCTCGACTTCGACCTCATCGGCGCGCGCAGCTTCGGACCGCATGCCGTGCAACTGGGCCTGCGCTACCACGTCACCGCCTCTGGCGTGGCGCCGGTCGAAAGCCTGTACCGGCTGGGGGGTCGTTGGCGCCTGGCCGGCTTCCAGCGCAACGAGCTCACCGGCCAGGACTACGCGCTGGCCGTGGCCGGGTATAGCTATGAGCTAGGTCGCGTGTTCGGGCGCTCGGCCCAGGTAGGCGCCACGCTGGAGTACGGCAACGCCTGGCAGCGCCGCAGCGACATGAGCCTGGCTGACGGCATCGTCAACGGCAGCCTGTTCATTGGCTTCGACTCCTGGATCGGCCCGCTGATCTTCGGCATGGGCATGCGCGAGGGCGGCCACCGCACCGTCTTTATCGAGCTCGGCCAGTCCCTGTAGGCGGGGCGGGTCCGCCTATTCAGCGTTGGGCCACGGTTGGGCCGCGACGGCGTAGTCTCCCGCCCGAAGGTAGCCGGGAGGGGCTCCCTGAACAGGGCGCCCACAGCGCGCCTACAGTGATGACCTAACATGGGCGGCGATATCCGTCGCGGCCGAGGAGTGCTTGTGTTCGTAGTGGTTGGGAATGCATTGCGCGGCAGGCCGCGGTATCCGGCCCGCGCCTGCGCGGCGGCACGTTCGCGTCCGGCGCCGGCAGGAGCACGCTGAAGTGAGTGCCACCGCGATCGATGTGGCGACCGCCGCCGCCGCCGCTGACGCCGGGATGGCCGTGTTGCCGGCCGAGTCCCCGCTGGGGATGCCCGAGCAGTCGCTGCGCGAAGGCCGCCTGCAAGTGCGCCGGCAACGCACCGCGCCCGGCGGCATCGGCCTGCGCCGCCTGTATTTGATCGGCGGCACCGCGGCGATGACGCTGGCTGCCACCTGGATGATGCTGATGGTGATGTGGGATGGCGGCATCAGCATCCTCGAAGGCTGCCTGCTGGTGCTGTTCGTCCTGTTGTTCGCCTGGATCGCCATGTCCTTCGCCAGCGCAGTGGCCGGCTTCATCAGCGTGGTGTTCGGACGCGGGCGCAAGCTGGGCATCGACCCAGACGCCCCCCTGCCGGTCCTGCACAGCCGCACCGCGCTGCTCATGCCCACCTACAACGAAGACCCGCGCCGCCTGTTGGCCGGCCTGCAGGCGATCTTCGAATCGGTGGCGGCCACCGGCCAGATCGAGCACTTCGACTTCTTCATCCTCAGCGATACCACCCGCGCGGACATCGGCCAGGCCGAGGAGCGCGAGTACCGCGCGCTGTGCGAACGCACCGGCAACACCGGCCGCATCTATTACCGCCGCCGCGCCGACAATGCCGGGCGCAAGGCCGGCAACATCGCCGACTGGGTGCGCCGCTTCGGCGGCAACTACCCGCAGATGCTTATCCTCGATGCCGACAGCCTGATGGGCGGCGACACCATCGTGCGCCTGGTCGCCGGCATGGAGGCCAATCCCGACGTGGGCCTGATCCAGAGCCTGCCGGCGGTGGTCAATGGCCACACCTTGTTCGCACGCATGCAGCAGTTCGGCGGCCGCGTCTACGGCCCGATCATCGCCTATGGCGTGGCGTGGTGGCATGGTGCCGAGAGCAATTACTGGGGCCACAACGCGGTGATCCGCACCCGCGCCTTCGCCGCCCATGCCGGCCTGCCGGCGTTGCCGGGGCGCAAGCCGTTCGGCGGCCACGTGCTTAGCCATGATTTCGTCGAGGCGGCGCTGATGCGTCGTGCCGGCTGGGCCACGCACATGGTGCCCTACCTGCAGGGCAGCTACGAAGAAGGCCCGCCGACCCTCACCGACCTGCTGATCCGCGACCGCCGCTGGTGCCAGGGCAACCTGCAGCATTCCAAGGTGGTTGCCGCCAAGGGCCTGCACTGGATCAGCCGCATGCACATGATGATCGGCATCGGCCACTACTTCACCGCGCCGATGTGGGCGATGCTGATGCTGATCGGTATCGCGATCCCGCTGTTCGAGGGCGGCATCGACCTCGCCGCCGAGATTCCCTTCTCGCCGGCGCGCTACTGGCAGACCCGCGCCGACAATGGCGTGTTGTGGGTGTTCGCCCTGACCATGGGCGTGCTGCTGGCGCCGAAGCTGCTGGGCTATGTGGCGCTGCTGTTGAACCGCAATGAGCGCCGCGGTTGCGGTGGTGCGCTGCGGGCGCTGGCCAGCATCCTGCTGGAAACCGTGTTGGCGGCGCTGATGGCGCCGGTAGTGATGTACCTGCAATCGCGCGGCGTGGCCGAAGTGTTGGCTGGCAAGGATTCGGGCTGGGACGCGCAGCAGCGCGACGACGGCAAGATCTCCTGGGCCACGCTGGTGAAGGGCTACGGCGGCCTGAGCGTGTTCGGCGTGCTGGTCGGGGGCATGGCCTACTTCGTTTCGCCGGCGCTGGCGGCGTGGATGGCCCCGGTGGTGATCGGCATGGCGCTGGCCATCCCGGTGGTGGGGCTGACCTCATTGCGCCGCGCCGGCGAGTGGCTGCAGAGCGTTGGCATTTTCTCGATTCCCGAAGAACGCAGCCCGCCGAGCGTGATGGTGCGCGCGGCCGAACTGCGGCGGCTGGCCGCGCAGGCCGACACCGCCGGCTGAGCCCGGCGGCGACGCAGGCATAATGCGGCTTTCGCCTTACGGAAGCCGCACGATGTCGTCAGCGCTGGACGGACTGGAGATCGAAACCGCCGACTCGCCACAGTGGAGCGTGGTCTGGCTGCACGGCCTGGGTGCCGACGGCAACGACTTCGCGCCGATCGTGCCCGAACTGGTACGCCCGCACTGGCCGGCGCTGCGCTTCGTCTTCCCGCACGCACCCGTGCGGCCGATCACGATCAACAACGGCGTGCGCATGCGCGGTTGGTACGACATCGCCAGTTTCGATTTCGCCGATCGCGCCGATCGCCAGGGCGTGCTCGAATCGGTGGCGCAGGTCGAGGCGTTGATCGAGCGGGAAGCGGCCCGGGGCATCGGTCCGGAGCGGCTGTTGCTGGCCGGTTTCTCGCAAGGCGGCGCGGTGACCCTGGCCGCGGGCCTGCGCCGGCAAGTGCCGTTGGCCGGTTTGATTGGCCTGTCCACGTATCTGCCGGACCTGGCGCACGCGGCCGAGCACCTGGTGGCCGGCGCCCAGCGCCAACCGCTGTTCATGGCCCATGGCGGCAGCGACCCGGTCATCCCGCTGGTACATGCCCGCAACAGCGCCGAGCAGCTGCAACAGCTGGGCTTTGAGGTGGAGTGGCATCAATACCCGATGGCGCATCAAGTCTGCGCCGAAGAAATCGCTGATCTGGCGGCCTGGATGGATCGCCGGTTCGCAGCGGCCTGAGTCCGCGTGAGCGACCCGCGCCCACCGCAGCCCTGGATGCCGGAACTGTGCCGGCTGCCGCGCGTGGGCGCGATGGTGGGGTTGGCCGAACTGGTCGTGGTGGTGGTGCTTTTGGTCCCGGGCGCTTCCGGTCCCGTGAGTCTGTCCGGGTTCCTGTCGGCCTCGGGCCTGGCGTTGTGGCTGGCGTTGGGTGTCACCGCGCTGCTGTGCGTCCTGCGCGAGCCGCTGGCACGCTTGCCACCGCGCCTGGGCGCTCTGTTGGCGGTCACTGCCGCCGCACTGGCGGCGCTGCTCGGTACTGGCATCGTGCACGCGCTGTACGCGGTCACCGGCAGCGGACCGCCCGGCCAGGGCATTGGTTTCTGGCGTTTCAGCCTCGGCTGCGCAGCCACGGTGGCACTGATCACCGCGCTGGCCCTGCGCTATTTCTACGTCAGCGACCGCTGGGCGGCCCAGGTCCAGGCCAATGCCCGCGCCGAGGCCGATGCGTTGCAGGCGCGCATCCGCCCGCATTTCCTGTTCAACAGCATGAATCTCATCGCCAGCCTGTTGCGGCGCGACCCGCTGGTGGCCGAGCAGGCGGTGCTCGACCTGTCGGATTTGTTCCGTGCCGCACTGGGCGCCGGCGAGGGCGATTCGACCCTGCGCGGCGAGTGCGAGCTGGCCGAACGCTATCTGGCGATCGAGTCGCTGCGCCTGGGCGAGCGCCTGGCGGTGCAATGGGAGCGCGTCGAGCCGCTGCCGTGGACGCTGCCGATGCCGCGCCTGTTCCTGCAGCCGCTCGTGGAGAACGCCGTCCTGCATGGCATCTCGCGCTTGCCGGCCGGCGGGGTGGTGACGCTGGCGTTGAGCCAGCAAGGCCAGGCCTTGCACATCCGCATCGTCAACCCGGCCCCGGACCCGACCGTCGCCGCCGACCCCCTCGGCCGCGGCGCCGGCCATGCCCAGGCCAGCATCGCCCATCGCCTGGCCTACCGGTTCGGCCCGGCGGCGCGGATGACGGCCGGCTGGAGCGGCGGCTACTATGCATGCGAGATCGTCCTGCCGCTGAAATAGCGGGACGCGCGCCACCGGTCCGTCCGGGCGGGGGAGAAGGGGAAACATGCATAAGTGCACGCCGTCGGCGGCCGCGGGGCCGTCGCCGTGAAAGTCCTGATTGCCGACGACGAACCGCTGGCACGCGAACGCCTGCGTGATCTGCTCGCTGCGCACGCGCGCGTGGAGCTGGTGGGAGAGGCCGAGAACGGCGAACAGGCGCTGCAACTGGCGGCCGCCCGCCAGCCCGACGTTGTGCTGCTGGACATCGCCATGCCCGGCGTGGACGGACTCGAGGCGGCCCGCCACCTGCGCGATTTCGCCCGGCGCCCGGCCGTGGTGTTCTGCACCGCCTACGACGAGCACGCGCTATCGGCCTTCGACGCGGCTGCCATCGACTACCTGATGAAGCCGGTGCGGCCCGAACGCCTGGCCGCGGCCCTGGAGCGGGCAGCCACCTTCATCGCCGGGCGCCTGCCGGCGCTGGTCAGCGAACCGGCGCGCCGGCGCACCCATTTGTGCGCGCGCCTGCGTGGCAGCCTGCGGCTGATCCCGATCGAGGAGATTCATTACCTGCAGGCCGAGGAAAAATACGTCATCGTCCATCACGCGCGTGGCGAGGACTTGATCGAGGAATCGTTGAAGTCGCTCGAGGAAGAATTCGCCGAGCGCCTGGTGCGCATCCACCGCAACTGCCTGGTGGCACGCGGCCAGCTGACCGAGTTGCGCCGCGCCGGGGATGGCCAGGTGCACGCGGTATTGCGCGACGTGGCCCAGCCGCTGGAAGTGAGCCGCCGCTGCGTGGCGAATCTGCGCGGAGAGTTGCGCCAGGGTTGATAATTGCGGCATGAAGACCCTGCGCATCGCCACCCGCAAGAGCCCGCTCGCCCTGTGGCAGAGCGAACACGTCGCCGCCCGTCTGCACGCGCTGCACCCACATCTTGAAGTGTTGCTGGTGCCGTTGAGCACGCGCGGCGACGAAGTGCTCGACCGCTCACTGGCGGCCATCGGCGGCAAGGGCCTGTTCCTGAAGGAGCTCGAGCTGGCGATGTTGCGGGGCGAGGCCGATTGCGCGGTGCATTCGCTCAAGGACGTACCGATGGAGCTGGATGCACCGTTCGTGTTGCCGGCGATCCTCGAACGCGCCGATCCGGCCGATGCTCTGGTGTCGACCCACACCTCGCTGCAGGCGCTGCCACAGGGCGCGCGCGTGGGCACCTCGTCGCTGCGGCGGCAGGCGCAGTTGCGCGCGCTGCGTCCAGACCTCGAGCTGCGAGACCTGCGCGGCAACGTCAACACGCGCCTGGCCAAGCTCGACCAGGGCGATTACGACGCCATCGTGCTGGCTTGTGCCGGGCTGCAGCGTCTCGGCCTGGGCGCGCGCATCGCCGCCCGCCTGGCTGCACCGCAATGGTTGCCGGCGCCGGCGCAGGGGGCGATTGCAGTCGAATGCCGCGGCGACGACCCGCAGGTGATGGAATTGCTCGGCACGCTCGACCACCTGGCCACGCGCGAATGCGTGGAGGCCGAGCGGGCGATGAACCGTGCCTTGCACGGTAGTTGCCACGTGCCGGTGGCAGCGTTCGCACAGCATCGCCAGGGCCAGCTGCAGCTGCAGGCGCTGGTCGGCGATGCGGCCGACGGGCGCTTGGTGCGTGCCGAAGGCGAGGGCGCCACGGAAGATCGCGAGGCGCTGGGCCGCGAGGTAGCGCGGCGCTTGCTGGAAGCGGGCGGGGACCTGTTGTTGGGGCCGTATGCCCGCGACTGAGGGGATGGCCGCCCCGACCGCCTGTTACTTGAAGGTATAGACCAGGTTGACCGTGGTCAGCGTGTCGGTCTTCTTGCTGTCGTCGCTGACATCGCTGTTGTGGCGCAACTGCCAGGCCGCCTTCAGCGCGAAGCGCTGGTTCATCGCCACCTGCAGGCCGAAGTCGTTCTGCGCATAGGTGTTGTAGCTGCCCGATTCGACCAGCAGCGTGTTCACCAGGTCGGTGTTGTCGGTGATGGTGTACTTGAGGTCGAACAGACCGCGGCCGATCAGGCCGGTCTCGGTGCGGTCCTCCACCGAGTCATGCGCGCGGCGCACGCCGGGGCCGATCTGCGCATCGAGATAGAAGCGCTGCCAGTCCAGAAGCCGGGTGCCGTAGCCGATGCCGAAGGTCGCCAGGCGATCGTAGGTGGCGAAGTCGTCGGTTTCATAGCGGCCGGTGGCGGTCAGCTGGCGGTGCTCGCCCAACTGCAGGGCGCTGCCGGCGGCGGCGGTGTAGCGCTCGGCCGTGGTCTGGCGCTCGCGCGTGGTGCTGCCATCGTCGGCGGTGATGGTGTATTCGGCGCTGGAGCGCATGCCGAACAGATCCAGCGAATGGATCCAGTCGCCGTCTGTATAGCGGCCGCGCAGACGGCCATTGAAACTCTCGGTGGAACTGTTGCCGTGCGCCGAAGCAAAGCCGAATTCGCCGCTGGAACCGCTCCAGGGCGAAGGAATGACGACGGCGGCGGGATCGGTCGGGCCATTCGGGACGGCTGTGGAACCGGCCTGCGCGGCGGCGGCGCCGGAGCAGGAAAGCAGAAGAACTGCGGACAACAAGGCACAGCGGGGCATGGTCGGCTCTCGATCAGGCGGCCAATAGGCACAATGGGACGCTTTCATGATAACGGACGCTCCCCGCGCTGGTTCATTTCCAGCCGCCGCGCTTCATGCTCCGTTCTGCACCTCGACCGTGTCGCGGCGGCGCAAGCGCCCATCGGCCAGCACCGCACCGGCAATCCCCAGCACCGCCAGGCACCACAGCGGCTTCTGCAACGCAGGCTTCAATGCCGGCACCAGCGTCAACAACATGGGCAGCAGCAGCACGCCCAACAGCAGCGACCAGCGCGGCCAAAGCTGCTGCATCGGCAACAACAACGCTCGGCCCGTGCTGGCCCAGCTGGCCATCAGCAGTGCGGCCGCTATCGCGCCCAACAACACTAGCGTCGGCCCGCCGCCGCCGGCCATCTGACCCGGCCACAGCCAGGCCATGAAGGCGAAGAACAGCACTGCGCCAGCGAGTAACGCCAAAGCCAGCTGCGCCGGCGGTAGCCATGGCGAGGCCGCCGACTCCAGTGCCTGTGTGCCGAGCACGATCGCCGCAAAGGCCCCCATGCAGGCAATCGCACCGGCGATGGCGATCAGCCCGGGCGAATGGGCGGGCAAATGCAGCAGTACCAACAGCGCCGCATTGGCGAACAGCACCAGCCCCAGCGCTGCCAGTGCGCGCGGGCGCCAGCGGCGTTGCTCGGCATTGGCCGGCTGCGGCCACAGCGCCCAGCCCCAGCCCAGCGCGAGCACGAACCCGGCGCCGAGCGTGCGGTCCTGGAACGGCCGCAAGTTGACGAAGGCATCGCCACGGCTCTGCAGCAGCGCCGTGCTGACGCAGGCCCACACCAACATGCCCAGGCCGAGCAGCCCAAGCGTGCGGGCCAGCCCAGCCGGCAGCCCTGCGTGCGAGGGTTTCAGCACGGCGATGTCTCCGTGCAGGCGGAAAGGCATTCCCCAAGCGGGCGCAGCCGCGGAATTCGGTTGAACACGGCATCTCCCCGATGCTTTGTTTGTGGCGGATCCCCGGGAGCGATTCTGCCACCGCGCCAGCATCGGCGTCGCGCCGCCCGTCGCAAAGCGCGACCGCTGGCCGCCGGCTCCGGCCGGGGAGATGGGAAGGGCGTCACGCTGGCTGGCCCGGCGGCCGCGCGCGCCAGGCCACGAGTCGGACATAATCGGCGCATGGACCGCTATGAACGCATCAATGCCCTGCATCGCCTGCTCAAGGCGGCCCGCTATCCGGTAACGGTGGCGCGGCTGCAGGATGAGCTTGGCTGTTCCCGTGCCACCGTGTACCGCGACCTGGCCTTCCTGCGCGATGCGCTGATGGCGCCGGTCGAAGGCGATGGCGAGGCGGGCTTTCGCTATCTGTCCGGCGAGAGCGACCGTTTCGAGCTGCCCGGGCTGTGGCTGAGTTCGGAAGAGCTGCATGCGTTGTTGGCCTCGCAGCAACTGCTCTCGCGCACCGGCGGCGGCGTGCTGGCGTCGGTGCTGGCACCGCTGCAGCAGCGCATCGAAAGCCTGTTGGCGGCGCAGGCCGGCGTGTCGCAATGGCCGGTCGACCGGGTGCGGGTCATCCCGCACCGCGGCCGCAAGCTCGACGAAGCGAGTTTCCGCAGCGTTGCCTCCGGCGTGCTGGAACGCAAGCAGCTGAGCTTCGAGTACCGCGCCCGTTCCACCGACGAGTCCACCCGCCGCACGGTCTCGCCGCAACGCATCACCCATTACCGCGACAACTGGTATCTCGACGCCTGGGACCACGGCCGCGAAGGCGTGCGCAGTTTTGCCGTGGACCGCATCAACCATGCGCGCCTGTTGGACGAAGTTGCGCGCGATGTGCCCGACAGCGAACTGGACGACCAACTGGCCGCGTCCTACGGCATCTTCTCCGGCGCGCCCAAGGGCTGGGCGACGATCCTGTTCAGCGCCAAGGCCGCGCGCTGGGTGGCCGACGAGCATTGGCACTCGAAGCAGCAGGGCCGCTTCCTGCCCGATGGTCGCTATGAGTTGAAATTGCCCTATAGCGTCTCGCGCGAACTCTTGATGGACGTCCTGCACTATGGCTCGGACGCGGAAATCATCGAGCCGAAGTCACTGCGCGAGCAGGCCAAGGCGTTGCTGTCGCTGGCCCTGAGCAACTACGACTGAGGCCGCGACGGTCGCGGCCACCGCTCAACGGCGGTTCGGCACTTCGAAGCCGAGCTTGTCGACCTGTTCGCGGCGCTGCGGCACGCGCTTGAGCTTGTCGGTGTAGACGCCGTAGTCGTCGCGCAGCTTGTTGACCAGGCTGCGGTACTGCTCGTTGTCCATGTCCGGGGAGCGCGCGAAGATCCAGGCCAGGTCGCGGCCGGGCCAGGAAATCAGCATCCAGGAATAATCCGGGGCGACCTCGAGGATGCGCTGGCGGGTCGGCACGATCTTGTAGAACCAGACCCGCCAGTCGTAGCTGCCGCTGTCCTCGTCGACCGAGGCACGCGCGGTCTTTTCCTGTTCCGGCTCGCTGAAGCCTTCGCGATAGACATAGCGGATGCCGACCGAGTTCTCGTCCTTGAGGGTGTACTCGTCGCGGCTGGCGACATGGCCGCGCTCGACCGGATTGGGAATCCGAGCGATCACGTACCAGGTGCCCATCATCCGCTTCAGGTCGAGCGCGGGCCGTTCCGGCGCCGGCGCCTGGCGCGCCGACGCCTGCGGCGCGGCCAATCCAAGGAGGAACGCTAAGGCTAGGGTGGCAGTCAGGCGCATCGTGGCTCGTCTTGGCTTGGCATGGCCTGCACCCTAAACCGGCAGGAGGGAACTTCCCGTCAATGGTAGGTCGCAATCGGTGAGATGGCGATGGGGGAACTTGGCTTTCCCGATCCAAACCGGAGTCCCTCCCATGCTGCATACCCCTTCCAAGCGTGTCGCTTCGAGCCAGTCTCCCGATCCCCGCGTGCTGCGCGCCGTGCGCCAGGCGGCCCTGGCGGGCCTGGCGCTGGTGCTGGTGTGGCCGGCCGCGCGTGGCTACAGCGCCTGGCTGGGCTGGCTGCCGTTGTGGCTGCTGGGCATGCCGATGACGGCCTGGTGGGCGTTGTATCGGTTTCGCCTGCCGTCGCCGCTGCGCTTGCTGCGAGCCA
>DATCVI010000183.1:0-6218 GCA_036566925.1 Stenotrophomonas sp. | reverse complement strand
CGGCGGCGACAGGCGCCGTCAATTCTTCGGCGGCCGGCTCGGCCTTGGCGGCCGGCGCCGGCTCGCGCGACGGAAGCTTGCCTGGCGAAAAGTCACGGTAAGCGTCCGCGCCCTGGCTCCCCAGCCGGGCAAACAGGCGATCGACATCGTCGAGAGCCTGGTCTTGCGCTTGCGAACCCTTGTTCTTGTGCTTGTTCATGTCGACCCCAAAGATTTCAAACGAAGATCCAAAAGCGTTTACGCCGCACGCGCCAGCCGCAGCCGGCGCAGATCGGGTGTTGAAGCACGGTCGGCATGGACCGACAGCCCCGCCAGCATCCCCAATTGCTGGAACCACCCTTCGTAGACCCCGGCCAGGAAGCCATCGGCCCACTCCATGCCCGGCAACGCAACGGCCAGCGGCGCGGCGGCGTGGATGATCTCCACGCTGCCCGCCTGCTCTTCCATCCGGCACTGGCCCCAGTCGCTCTCGCCCCAGATCCGGTTGGCCGACGCTTCCACGTCGCCCAGCCCGTGGCATTCACCGATCGGATGACGCTGGGCATAGCGGCGCCCGATGCGGGCCATCAGCGTGGCCAGCTCATGCTCCGGCAGTTCGGCGGCGAACTCCTCGGCCATGGCGCGCACGAAGCCGAGCCATTGGCGCGAACAGCCGCGGGTGCGAAACAGCGTGGAAGGATCGAACGAAGGCATGGCGGAACCGTGCTGCGTGGGGGGTACCGGGGATCATGCCCCCGGCACAGGTGAAACAGATGCAAGCGCGGTGCCAAACCCAACGCAGTGCGAGTGCATAGTGAGATGCGGATCGCACTTTACCCGAAGCGGCCCTGATTTTTCACCCCGCTGCGCCGCCCAGCGACAGAAAGCGCCGCGTTGCGTCAGTCCGATGGCGTGCCTTCGACCTCGAATACCTGGCGCAGATACCGCAGGTAATCCTCGTCCTGGCACATGCTCTTGCCGGGTGAATCGCTCAGCTTGGCCACCGGCTGGCCGTTGCAGCGGACCATCTTGATGACGATCTGCAGCGGCTCGGGGCCCAAGTCGTTGGTCAGGTGGGTGCCGACGCCGAAGGACAGGCGGCAGCGGCCCTTGAAGTGGTCGAACAGGCGCATGACCTTGTCGATGTTGAGGCCATCGCTGAATACGAGCACCTTGGTGCGCGGGTCGATGCGGTGCTGTTCGAGGTGGTCGAGGATCCGCTCGCCCCACACGAACGGGTCGCCCGAGTCGTGGCGCATGCCATCGAACAGCTTGCAGAAGTACAGGTCGAAGTCGCGCAGGAAGGCATCGAGGCCGACGACATCGGACAAGGCGATGCCGAGGTCGCCGCGATACTCGCGCGCCCACGATTCCAGCGCCGCCACCTGCGAATCGCGCAGCCGCGGGCCCAGTGCCTGGAATGCCTGCAGGTACTCGTGCGCCATCGTGCCCAGCGGCGTCATCCCATAGCGCCGGGCGAAGTAGACGTTGCTGGTGCCGACGAAGCGTTCGCCCCAGCCTTCGCGCAGCAGCGGCAACAGCTCGCCCTGCCATTGCCGCGAATAGCGCCGGCGGGTGCCGTAGTCGGCAATGCGGCAGTCCTCGTAACCCGGGCGCGCGAGCAATGCGACCTTGGCCTGCAAGCGGCGCCGGCCTTCCTCGAAATCCGGTTGCGAGGTATTGCGGAACCAGACCTCGTTGATGATCGCCAGCAGCGGCACTTCGAACAGGATCGTGTGCAACCACGGCCCGCGGATGATCAACTCGATCTCCCCGGGCACCTGCGCGGAGGCGCGCAGAGTCAGGTACTTGCGATCGAGATGGAACAGGCCGAGGAAGTCGACGAAGTCCGGCTTGATGAAACGCATCGCGCGCAGATAGGTCAGTTCATCGGGCTGGAAGCGCAGCTCGCACAACAGATCGATCTCGGTGGAGATCTCATCGATGAACTGCGCCAGGTCCGTGCCGGGCGTGCGGCATTTGAAACGATACTCGACCTGCGCACCGGGATGCTGGTGCAGCACCGCCTGCATCATGGTGAATTTGTACAGATCGGTGTCGAGCAGCGAGGTGATGATCATGGAGGACTACCGCCCTTTGGGGGGAAGGGGTTGGCTAGCATTCTGCACGTTGGCGCCAGTTTGCGCCGTGTCCTAGCCTGGCCGCCGCAGTAAACGTGGCACCTGCGCCAGCGCATGCGCCCAGATGGCCATCCAGACACCGACGCGCACGCTCCAGCCACGCCGCGGCGCTTCGAACTTGCGGAAATAACGCCACAGGCCGCGGTGTTTGTGCCATTCGACGAAGAACGGCCGCGAGCGGCTCGATACGCCCCGCAGGTGCAGCACCTGCAGGTCGTTGGCCACGGCCACCACCGCGCCGGCTTCGCGCGCACGGCGGCACAGGTCCAGGTCTTCGGCATGCAGGCGGTAGCCGGCATCCCAGCCGCCGATGCGGTCGAACAACGCGCGCGGCATCAGCATCAGCGCGCCGGAGATCGCGTCTACCTGTTGCAGGGGCTGCGCGGCATCGACCGGCACGGCGAGCTGGGCGCCGCCGCGTGGCGAACGCAGCATCGCAGCGAAATCAGGGTCGCGCCGGCGTACCGCGCCATCGGGCTGGCCGTGCTCGTCGACCTGCTCGACGCCGAGCAGCGCCGGGGTGCCGCCCAAAGTTTCTGCCTTCTGTCGCAACCGCTGCAGCGTATCCCGCTCGACCATGAGGTCCGGGTTGATGAACACCAGCCAGGGCGCGCTCGAATCGGCCGCGCCCTGGTTGCAGGCGGTGGCGAAACCCGGATTGTCCGGGTTGGCGATGAAGTGCACGCGCGCGTCTTCGATCGCATGGCGCTGCACCACGGCAAGGGTGTCGTCGTCCGAATTGTTGTCGACCACGCGAATCTCGGTGACATCGGCAGCGGCGCGCAGCCGTGCCAGGCATTCATCGATGGTCGCGCCGCTGCGGTAGGTAACCACGACGGCGGCAATGGTGTCGCTCATGCGTTTTTCCCAGGCAGTTCGCCGAACAACTCGCGCTGCGGCTCGGCCACCGGCGTCTGTTCGTACAGGCGTTGCAGTTGCAGCCGCGTCTGCGCCAGTGGATCTTCCATCAGGAACGCAGCCAGGCGCGAATGCCAGGCCGGCCAGCGCGTGGCCAGTGCATCCATGTCGCCGTCGGCGGGCACGCCTTCGGCCATGCGTGCAACGAAGGTGGTTTCGCACAACACATTGCGCCAACCCAGCCCGGCCATGCGCAGGCTCAGGTCGATCAACGCGGCGTACCAGGAGCCATAACTGCTCGCATCCAGCCCACCGGCACGCCGGCGCGCACTACCGCGCAGCGCCACAGCGTGGCAGATCGCGGCGGGCAGTTCCGGATGCAGCGGCGGCATCGCCGCGCACGCCGTGGCCAGGCGCTCGTCATCGTCCGGCAAGGGATTGAGTTCACCCAGCCGCGGCCACGCCGCCGCTTCGCCGACATTGCTCCAGGGCGTCGCGCTGGCGATGGCGGCATCGCGCGCGAAACATGCGCCCAGCTGCTTCAACCACCCGGGCAATGGCCGCGCCTGCGACGACAGCACCACGACGTCGGCCTCGCCACAGGCGCGCAACATTTCATCCAGGTGCGCGACCTCGCCTATCGGCCGCTCGCGCCGGGTGTAGTCGGCCTGCAGGCGCGTGCGCGCCAGCCAGGTCTCGATCACCGCGACACCGCGCGGCCCGGCCTGCGCATCGTCGGCCAGCCAGATCTGAGTGCCGGCCGGCGTGCCCGCTTCCAGCGCGCCCAGGCAGGCGTCCAGCGCGCGGTCGTCGGGGCCGACGGGGATCAGGAGGATGGGCAACGCCGAACTCATCGGGTGGCGGGCGTGTACAGCGGTTCCAGCGCCTTGAACTTGCGCCCGTAATCGTCGTTGAAGCGGCGGGCCTCGTTGGGGTCTTTCACAATCGTCGGGGTGAGCAGCACGATGACTTCCTGGCGATCCTCGTTCTGTGTCTTCTTGCCGAACAACGCACCGACCACCGGCAGGCGGCTGAGGAACGGTACACCGGAAGATCCATCTTCGTTGCGATCGCTGATCAGGCCGGCCAGCATGATCGTGTCGCCGCTCTGCACGGCCGCTTCGGTGCGGACGCGGCGGGTGTCGATCGGCGGATTGCAGCTGCTCTTGGTCGGGTCGCAGCTGCTGGGAATGGCGCCCGCCGAACTCACTTCCTGCACGATGTCGAGGAACACGGTGCCCTCGCGTGTCACGCGCGGACGCACCTTGAGGATCACGCCGGTGTCGATGTATTGCACGCTGCTGTACGTGCTCGCTGTGCCCAACGTGTTGACCGAAACGGAGTTGATCGGCACCTTGGTGCCGACGTTGAGCGTGGCCTGGGCGTTGTTGCGGACGAAAACCGAGGGGGTTTGCAGCAAGCGGACGTCGGTAACTTCGTCAAGTGCGGTTATCACCGCGGCGGCGTTCTTGCCCAGGAAAGCCCAACCTAGCCCGGCTTCCGTGACTCTGCCCGAAATGTCGCCCCAGATGTTGCGCCCCAATGCCGAAGGCAAGGTGCCGAAACTTCCATCACCGCGACCTTCAACCGCCTGCTCGAAATACCAGTTCACGCCATAACTCAGCTTGCCGGTCAGCTTCACTTCGGCCACCTGCGCTTCGATATGCACCTGCAGCGGCATGGTGTCGAGCTTCTCGATCACCTCGCGGATCGACTGCCAGGCCTGCGGCGTGGCGCGCACCAGCAAGGTGTTGGTCTCTTCCACGGCCGACACGCCGACACGGTCGCCTTCCACTTCCAGCACCACGCTGCCGTTTCCGCTCTTGGCGGGCGCAAGATTGAACTCGCCACCCGAACCAATCGTGCTGTTGCCACCCGAGCCGCTACCCGTGCCGGTGTCGTAGCCATTGCCCATCGAGGTGCTGTTGCCGCCCATGCCGTTGACGTCGGCCATGTCGCCCATCTGCATTTCGCTGGCGCCAGGGGCCAGCGACGGATCGTCACCGCCGCGGCGGTTGCCGCTGCCAAACACTTCGGCCAGGCGATCGGCCAGCTCGCGCGCCTTGATGTATTTCAGTTCGTAGGAGAACAAGCGCGGCGCGCCGCCGGCACTGTCGATGCGCTCCAGCCACTGCTGGATCTGGTCGAGATAGCGCGCCTGCGGCGTGATCACCAGCACCGCGTTGGCATTCTCCAGCGGCATGAAGCGGAACATGCCGGCGCTGGGCGTGTTGCTCTTCTCGCCGAACACCTTCTCCAGGTCCGCCGCCACCTGCGCTGCCTTCCCCGTCTGGATCGGAAACACGCCCACCGACATGCCGCTGAGCCAGTCGACGTCGAAGATCTCGATCGTGCGCAGGTAGTTCTCCAGCTCGGCCCGGGTACCGCCGAGCGTGATCACGTTGCGCGAGGGATCCACCCCGACGATCGCGTTGGCACGCGCATACGGTTCCAGCACCTTCTTCATCTCGCTGGCCGAGATGTAGCGCAGCGGGATCACCCGTACCTCGAAGCCGCGCGCGTTCGCCGCCGGCGCGGTGCTCGGCGCGACCGTACCGGCCAGGGCCTGGTCGGCTGCCACGATGTTGTAGCGGCCACCGCTGTAGACCATGCGGGCGTTGTTCCACCCCAGCACCATCTCCAGCAGGTTCAGCGCCTGCGCCGGCGATACCGGCTTGGGCGTAGCCAGTGTCACCGTACCCTGCACGCCCGGGGCAATGACGTAGTTCTGTCCGAGCATGTCGCCGAGGATGGCCTTGACCACCGCCTGCAGCGATTCGCCTTCGAAATTGAACGTCGCCTCGCCGGTTGACGCACCGCCCAGGCTCGGGCCGGGACGCGCGGCGGCCGCGCGGTTGATCACCTCGCCGCTGCCGCGCCGGATCACCGGCTGTGGCCCGGCATCGGTACCGGCGTCGTCGGTGTGCTGCGGCACGCCACGTGGCGGTTGCGACGAAGCCGGTGCACGGCGGACATCGGGCGTAGGCACGCTGGCGCAACCGGCCACCAGGCCCAGCACGAGGGAAATCAGGACAACGCGTAACGTCATGTCGGCACTCTACGGGTTCTGTTGCACGGCGCCATCGCCATTGCGCGGGGGATTGGGTTGCTGCTGTTGCTGCAACGCGCGTCGGCGCGCTTCGATGCGTTCGCGGATCGCCTTCAGCTGCTCCTCGCTCGGGGCCGGCGGGGTCGCGGCGGGCGCGCTGGGGTGGGTCGCGTTGGCGGTTGCCGTCGGAG
>DATCVI010000182.1:0-3472 GCA_036566925.1 Stenotrophomonas sp. | reverse complement strand
CCGATGGCAGCGCCGCAAGCGGCTACCGCATGTACGGCAATCGCATATTCGCCGGGCAGTACGCCTGCACCTTCGACCTGATGGGGTCCATTCCCTCGGTGAGCAATCCGCACATATCAGTGAACGAGGAGAGCGCGCTGGCGTCAGGTGGCCGGCAATTGGCCCATGTGCGCCTGTTGGACAGTGGCCGCCATGGTGCCGTGGACCGTTCCAATGCGTTGGCCGAGCATTACCGCGAAGGGCTGGTGCAGCTGTTGGCGGCCTCTGAAGGGGAGCTGCTGGGCAAGCGGATCTCCGACTGTTTCGATGAGCACTTTTTCGACACTGCGTTTTGGCTGGAGTGGTCCACTACCTTCGCGCTGCGGCGTTGGCACAGCGCAGTGGAGTGGCGGCGTTACCTGCGGCGCCAGGCCGGGCAGCTTGCCGGGCCGGCTGGGCCCAGCGACATCAGCCGCACGCTCTATAGTCCCTACGAATGCCTGGCGATGCCGTTGCAGCGCTGGCTGGCGGGGCAGGGCGTCGAGTTCCGCTTCCGTACTGCAGTGGCCGACATGGCGCTGGCGCAGGCCGGCGAGGGCTGGCAGGTCGAGGCTCTGCACCTGGTCCAGGACGGACAGCCCGCGTGGCTGCAGGTAGCTGCCGACGACCGGGTTTTCGCGACGTTGGGCGCAATGGCAACCGGCGCCACCTTCGGCTCCATGATCGAGCCGGCGCCATTGGCGCCAACGCCGCCGGCTGAGGCGGATGGCTGGGCCCTATGGCGTGCGCTGGCGGCCCGCCGGCCGGACCTGGGCCGCCCGCAGGCGTTCAGCGGCGATGTCGACGCATCGCAGTGGACTTCGTTCACCGTGACCACCGACGACCCGGCGTTCGCCGCGTCACTGGCGCGACTGCGCGGCGAAAGCGGCGAGCAGACCCAGATCATCCGCCTCAACCGCTCGGGGTGGTTATTGACACTGGCACTGTATGACCAGCCCTTCTTCATGGAGCAGCCCGACGTGGCCACGGTGTGGTGGGGCTACGGCTTGGCGCACGACCGGCCGGGCGACTTCATTCGCAAGCCATTGCGCGAATGCCACGGCACCGAGATCCTGGAGGAAGTGCTGTATCAGCTGCAGTGCCCGCAGCGCGAACGCGAGGCGATCATGGCCTCTTCCAATTGCATTCCCTGCACCCTGCCCTATGTCACCAGCCCCTTCCTGGTCCGTGCCCAAGGCGATCGACCGCTGCCGGTGCCGGCCGGATCGCGCAACCTCGGTCTGCTCGGCCAGTACGTGGAGTTGGCAGACGAAGTAACTTGGACGGTGGAATATTCGGTGCGTAGCGCGCAGAAGGCGGTGTACGCCTTGCTGGGCGTGGAACGCCCGCTGCCCTCGGTGCGCGAAGTTGACGAAAGCCCGGAGGCGATCCTGGCCAGGCTGGTCGAAGCGGCGCTGTGGACGCCCTGATCGATTCGCTGGCACGGACGAAACCACCGCGGCGTCGCAGTCAATCCTGCTGACATCGTCGTTTCGCGCCGCAGGTCGAGAACCGCCTAGGCCCTGCGTGGGAAATACCTCACGCAACCCGCCATGCCGCGTGCGTTGTGCGCGCTTTCAGCCGTGCTTGCTGAGAACATTCGTATTGGCATCGCAGTGCGGATTAAAAGCTCGCGCAGGCTGAGCTGGGGCGCGCTAGCCTTCGCGCGCCCCCCCACCAGGATTGCGCCCTTGTCAGTCATCAAGCTGATCGTCGCCGACGATCACCCGCTTGTACGGGCGGGAATTTCGTACGCGTTGCGAACCGATCCGGGCATCCGCCTGATCGCGCAGGCCGATTCCACCGACGCGCTGTTCAAGATCTTGCACTCACGGCGGTGCGACGTTGCCCTGGTCGATCTCAACATGCCGGGCGGGACGTTCATCGATGGCGTGCCGATGCTGAATTCGCTGCATCGCCGTTGGCCGCACATGCCCGTGCTGGCCTTCACCCTGGAAGACAACTTGGGGGTGCTGCAATTGGTGGTGTCGGCGGGCGTGCGCGGCGTAGTCCTCAAGTCGGAACCGATGTCAGAGCTATCGGCCGCTGTGCGCTGCGTACATGCCGGCGGGACCTATTTCAGCGATGCCATCCATCGCAAATGGGCCAACCGCGAGCGGCACGCCCACACCGTGCCGCGCACGCCACTCTCGCCACGCGAGCACGAGGTGTTTTGTGCCTTCGTGCGCGGTAGCAGTGTGTCCGAGATTGCCGACCAGCTAGGGCTCAGCATCAAGACCGTCAGCCGGCAGAAGCGCTCGGCGATGGCGAAATTGCGACTGACCGGTGACGTGGAGGCGTTTGCCTATGCGCACGCACTGGGATTGCTGGACTAACAGGCCTGGTCAGCGCCCGGGCGTACCGAGCTGGCGAGCGCCGGTGATGATCATCCGCAGCATCTGCGAAATCTGCTCGACCAGTTCCTCGTCGCGCTCTGGCGGCAGGTCCATCGCGGTCGCGCCCATCGCGAACACCAGCCGGGTGATCGCCTTGGCGACCAGTTCCGGTGCATGCAGGACCGCGCCATCGGCCGCAGCCAGGCGAATCAGGTCCAGGCGTAATTCGTCTTCAAAGTGGTTGAGCTCGCGCTCCACCGCCTGCTTGAAATCGTCCGAGCCCACCGCCCCTTCGCGCAGGAGGACGTGCAGCAACTTATCGTCCGCACGCAGCTGCTCCATGAAGGTTTCCACCGAGACCCGGATGACGCTGCGCTCGGTCGAAGTCGCGCGCTGCCGCGCCTGGCCGATGATGGTGCGCAGCGAACGCCCGGCCAGGTCGATCAAGGCCACCGCGAGTTCGTCCATGTCGCGGAACTGGCGGTAGAAGCTGTTCGGCGCGATCCCGGCCTCGCGGGCGACTTCCCGCAAGCTCAGCGTGGACAGGCTGCGGTGCGGGCCGATGAGCTTGAGGGCCGCGGCCAGCAGATCCTCGCGCGAAATCGCCGGCTTGCGGGCCGGGGCGGTGTCGGGCAAGGCAGTGGCGCTGGCGTGCATGGGCGTTCCGGTCGACAGATGGCTGAATCATACGCCCCGCCCGCAATATACAACTGTATACACACCTGTGCGCTCACCCGTATAGTGTGCGTCATGAGCTCGCAGACCGCCTCCCAACCCGACTTCGATGCCACCCAGCGCTGGCTGGATCCGGCGTTTTTCGATTTCTGGGCGACCCGGATCAATCCGTTGTGGACTTGGAACCGCCCGCGTGCGCGCTTGATCGCGCGGCGGGCGGCAGCGGTCGATGCCACCACCCTGGTGCTGCGGCCCAACCGCCATTGGCGCGGCGTGCAGCCCGGGCAACACGTCGAACTCGGCGTGCAGGTTGAAGGGCGCTGGTTGCGTCGGCATTACAGCCCCACCGTGAATACGGCTGGCGAGATCGAAATCACCGTGAAGACGGTCGATGACGGCCGCGTCAGCCCCTATCTGGCCCGGGCGGCATTGATCGGCGAGGT
>DATCVI010000181.1:0-1834 GCA_036566925.1 Stenotrophomonas sp. | reverse complement strand
GGCAGGGCCGGCGCGGCGCGTCCGGCGGCGTAAGCGTCGGCGAAGCGGTCGGCCTCGCGTTCGCGCGGGTCGTCGTGCTCGCCGATGGCCAATGTGGGGGCGGCGTGCGATGCCGAGGCGCAGGCGCTGCAGCTCGCTTCGCCCAGCGTGTGGTTGCCGCAGGCGCAGCGCGAGGCCACGCCTGCCGTGGGCGCAGGCGCCAGGCAGGTGTCGCGCTGGCGCAGCGGCTCGCTCATGGCCGCAGGCATCCGAGCAACGAGTGGGCGACGGCGCGCGCGCCCTCGTCCGACGGCGTGGCGGGGCCCAGCCTCACGGGCGCGGCGGCCACGCGCTCCTGGGTGTTCGAACGCGGCGCCAGCGGCTGTTGCGCCAGCAGCTCGCCCAGCTGTCGCTCCAGCGCGGCGTGGAATTGCCGGCGTTGCCCAGGCCCGAGCGCGATGCCGTGCAGGACGATGCGCTCGATGTGCAGGTGCGTGCTCATGCCGGCACGCCCTGGCTCGTCGTGACGCCACGCGCGGCGTCGCGGAAGTCGGCCTCGTTCACCGGTCGGCCGAGCTTGCGCAGCTCGGCGCGCACCGCCGCCAGCATCCGCGGCATGTCCACCGCATCGTCGTCGGCCGCGGCGGCGAAGGCCGCATTGAGCGCGATCGAATGGATGTTGCCGCCGCTGAGGTTGAAGCGCGCCAGGCGCTCCCAATCCAGGTTACGGCGCGGCACCCCGGCCGGGAGCGCGCCCTGCCAGATGCGGCTGCGTTCGGCCGGGCTGGGGAAGGGGAAGTTCAGCACGAAGCGCAGGCGTCGCAGGAACGCGTTGTCCAGCGATGCCTTCATGTTGGTGGCGAGGATCGCCAAGCCAGAGAACGACTCCATGCGCTGCAGCAGGTAATTGATTTCGATATTGGCGTAGCGGTCGTGGCTGTCCTTGACCTCGCTGCGCTTGCCGAACAAGGCATCGGCTTCGTCGAAGAACAGCAGCGCGCCGCCTTGCTCGGCGGCATCGAACAGCCGCCGCAGGTTCTTCTCGGTCTCGCCGATGTACTTGCTGACCACCGAAGACAGGTCGATGCGGTACAGGTGCAGCTGCAGTTCGTTGGCGATGACTTCGGCGGCCATGGTCTTGCCGGTGCCGCTCTCACCGGCGAATAGCGCGCTGATGCCCAGGCCGCGGTTCATGCGTTCGCCGTAGGCCCATTCGCGGTAGACGCGGTGGCGGCCGCGCGCCTGCGCGGCGATCTGCCGCAGCAGCGCGTGCGGCTCGTCGCCCAGCACCAGGTCATGCCAGTGCGCCTTGGCATCCAGGCGCTGTGCCAGCTGGTCCAGGCGTGCAGAGGAGAAATCGCGGCAGACGTCCCAGGCCGGCAGCACGCGCGTGCGTGCGAGGGCCGCGGCTTCGGCAATGCGGCCGAGGTCGAGGTTGAAGTGGCTCGACAGGCTCGCCGCCTCGACCTGGTTGTCTTCCTCGCTCA
This sequence comes from Stenotrophomonas sp., assembly GCA_036566925.1. Classification (GTDB taxonomy): domain Bacteria; phylum Pseudomonadota; class Gammaproteobacteria; order Xanthomonadales; family Xanthomonadaceae; genus Stenotrophomonas_A. The sequence continues at coordinate 368 of DATCVI010000181.1, read as the reverse complement.
ACGCTTCGCGCCAGGCGTGGTATTGCTCGCTGGCGGTCGGCAATGGCGCCTGGACCTGGCAGCTTGCGACCTCCAGCGCCAACGGCGTATCGCGCAGGCCGACGAATACCAGGCCCAGCGGCAACCCCAGCAACGTGACCAGGGCGGCCATTCGTTCGCCTTCGGCTTCATCGGCTTCCACGTACAGGGCCAGCGGCAGCAACAGGCTTTCGCGGCGCCATAGCCGTGCCATCGTTTCCAGCTCGCCACGCGCCAGCGGCAGTGATTCGAACGCAACCCGGTACAAGCGTCGCGACAGCCCCGCGCAGACCTGGCTGGCAATCGCCAGGCGGCTGTGGCGGTCCTGGCCCAGCAGTTGCACCACCGGC
>DATCVI010000180.1:0-24081 GCA_036566925.1 Stenotrophomonas sp. | reverse complement strand
CCACCGCCGCGCTGCCGGCGTCGGTCGCCGGCCAGCCGGTCCCGAGCCTGGCGCCGATGCTGCAGCAGGTGATGCCGGCCGTGGTCAGCGTCAACACCAAGCAAGTGGTGCGCATCCGCAATCCGTTCTTCGACGATCCGTTCTTCCGTCGCCTGTTCCCCGACGTGCCCCAGGAACGCATCAACAACTCGCTGGGCTCGGGCGTGATCATCGACGCCGCCAAGGGCTATGTGCTCACCAACCACCACGTCATCGACAACGCCGACGACGTGCAGGTGACGCTCGCCGACGGGCGCACGGTCAAGGCCGAATTCATCGGTTCCGATGCCGATACCGACATCGCGCTGATCCGCATCCCGGCCGACAAGCTCACCGCCATCCAGCTCGCCGACAGCGCGCAGCTGCGCGTGGGCGATTTCGTGGTCGCGATCGGCAACCCGTTCGGCTTCACCCAGACCGTCACCTCCGGCATCGTGTCGGCGGTGGGTCGCACCGGTATTCGCGGCCTGGGCTACCAGAATTTCATCCAGACCGATGCCTCGATCAACCCGGGCAATTCCGGCGGCGCGCTGGTCGACCTGCAGGGGCGCCTGGTCGGCATCAACACCGCCAGCTTCAATCCGCAAGGCAGCATGGCCGGCAACATCGGCCTGGGCCTGGCGATTCCCTCGAACCTGGCGCGCAGCGTGGTCGAGCAGTTGTTGAAGAACAACGGCGTGGTGATTCGCGGCACCCTCGGCCTGGAGACCCAAAACATCACTGCGCAAATCGCACAAGGCCTGGGCCTGGAGAACGCGCGCGGCGCGCTGGTGGCGCGCGTGTTGCCGGGCTCGGCCGGCGCCGCCGCCGGCTTGCAGCCGGGCGACGTGGTGGTCGCGGCCAATGGCGAGCGCGTGGACAGCGCCGAAGCGCTGCATAACTACGAAGGCCTGCAGCCGGTGGGCAGCACCGTCACCCTGGACGTGCGCCGCGACGGCAAGCCGCTGCAGTTGCGCGCCGTGCTCAAGGAGCAGCCGCGCGCCACCGGCGGCGCGGCGCTGGATCCGCGCCTGGACGGTGCCACTTTTACCGACCTGCCCGAATCGCTGCGGCAGTCGGGCATCGGCGGTGTGCTGATCAGCGAGGTCAAGCGCGGCAGCCGCGCGGCGCAGAACGGGCTGGCTAGCGGCGATGTGGTGATCGCGACCTCGGCCGGTGAGTTCTCCGACCTGGCCAGCTGGCGCGCCAACTTCTCGCGGCCGCCGGCACGGCTGGTGCTACGCATCATCCGCGGCAACGCCCAGTACGACGTGCTCATGCGTTGAGCTCAGAGGGCGAGGGCCGCACATGAACGCCTCATCGTGCACGTGTGCTCATACACGGCGTACACCCTGCCGGTGTTATTGCTAGGCTCCATTCTCCGCCAGCGTGCGGAGGCCGACCCCCAAGGAGATCAACGATGAGCGTTCCGACCAACACCGATCAGCTCAAGGGCAACCTCAGCGAAGCCGGTGGCCACCTCAAGACCGCCGCCTCCGCAGCGGGTGATGCCGTGCGCAGCGCCGCCACCGCCGCGGGCGATGAATTGCGCCTGGGCAAGGCCACCGTCAAGTCCGAACTCAGCGACAGCGCCCTCTCCGGGCTGGCCGCCGCCGAAGTGGGCGGTGCCGCCGCCAAGGAACAGATGGACGCGCTGATGGACAAGGGCCGCGATCTGCTCGACAGCGCCTCGGAACTCATCCGCGAACGCCCGCTGGCGTCCTTCGGCGTCGCCTTCGCCGCCGGCTGGGTGATCGCCAAGCTGGCCCGCAGTGGCGGCGAGCGCTAAGCGCGCGGCGTGAGCGAGACTTCCCCGCCACCGGAAGGCGCGGCCGAAACGCCCCCGCCGCCGGGCCTCGAAGAAGGCCTTCGGCATGTCAACGCGGCCGGCCGCGCCACCCTCGGGTCGGCGCGCGACACCGGCCGCGCGCTGCGTCGGCTGGTGTCGGCGGACCTCGCCCTGGCCCGTAGCGCCTTTGGTCGCGGCCTGGCCTGGGCGGGCGTTGCCGTCGTCTTTGGCGCTTCATCCTGGTTGCTGCTTACCGGGGCGATCATCGCCCTGCTGCAGCGCGTGGGTTTGTCCTGGTTCCAGTCACTGTTCTTTACCGCCCTGGTCAGCGTCGCGATGACCGGGCTGGCCGTATGGCGTGTTTCGCACTTCTTCGACCACACCGGCATGCATGCCACCCGGCGCCAGCTCAGCCGGCTGGGCTTGTTCGATGAAAACGACGAGGAAGAAGACGCCGACGCGCCGCCGCCGCGCACCGCCCAGCACGCCAGTACCGCGGCGCGCGAGCGCGAGGAGTCCGCGCCATGAATTTCCGCCAGCTGCGCCATCGCGTTGAACGCGCCGAACGGCTCGTGCAGGGGCGCGCCGACGATACCCAAGTCCACTGGTCTTCGCTTCGGCAAGCCTGGCGCGAAGGCTGGACCGCGCCGCGCATCGTCGTCGCCGGGCTGATCAGCGGCTTCATCGCCGGCAAGCTGGAGCCTTCCAAGGGCCGCGCCGTTGCCTCGCAGGCCACGCGCTGGGTTCAAATGTTCAGCGCAATCTCCGGTATGTTCACCGCGATGCAGGCACAGGCCGCTTCGGACGAGGCCGAACGCGCCGGCGACCATGCCGCGCGCGCCGCCGACAACGCCGAGGCGGTGGCCAACGAAGAAGGCGTGGCTCCGACGGGCGCATCCCGCGCCCAGGTGACCACGGCGCCGAACAACGCGCCGAACGACGCCATCGGCCAGTGGCCCCCGCGCGCGGCCGAAGCGGCCACCGAAGTTTCCGAGCGCTGAGGCCCGCGGCAGCCGAGGGCATGCGCGCCGTTGACGCGGCCGCGGCGGATAATGCGTGCCCGCAGCCGGCCTTCCGCCATGAGCCCACCCTTCCCGCTCGACCCTGTTCCCGCCGCTCCCGCTCCGCTCGATCCCGAATCCCCTCCCGAGCCCGAAGTCTCGCTGCCGCCCCCGCCTCGCCCGCGTCCGCGCGGACCTGCCTCGCTGATCGTGCTGGCGGTGCTCGCGGTCGGCTACACGCTGTGGGCCGCGCAGACGGTGATCCTGCCGATCATGCTGGCCGCGTTCTTCTCGATGGTCGGCAACCCGATCATCCGGGTGCTGCGCAAACTGCACGTGCCGCGTTTCCTGGCCGCCTTGCTGGTGCTGGTCCTCGGCGTGGCCGGCACCGTGGCGCTGGCGGTGCAACTGGTCGGCCCGGCTGCGGCGTGGTTCCAGCAGGCGCCGGCGCAGATGCGGCAGATCTCGCGCGAGGTGCGTGACTTCACCAAGCCGGTGCAGCAGGCCAACCAGGCGGCCGAGAACTTCGCCCGCGCTGCCGGTGGCGAGAGTGGCCGCCAGGTGCAAATCGTACGCACCCAACTCGACGATCCCTACCGCGCGCTGGTCCGCGCGCCCAAGCTGGCCGCGTCGGTGCTGGCAGTGGTGCTGTTGACGTTCTTCTTCATGGTCTACGGCGAAAACCTGCAGCGCCACGCCATCGCCTTGTTGCCCAGCCGGCAGCAGCAACGCTTCACTACCGAGATCATGTTGGAGATCGAGCGCGAGGTATCGCGCTATGTGCTGACGATCAGCCTGATCAACACCGCGGTCGGCATGATCTACGGCGGCATCCTCTACGCGCTCGGGGTGCCGCTGCAGGAGGCCTTGCTGTGGGGCACGGTGGTGGCGTTGCTGAACTTCGCGCCCTATGTCGGCCCGTTGATCGGGGTGATGTTGATGCTGTTGATGGGCTTCGTGACCTTCGACAGCCCGGCTGCGTCGGCGTTGCCAGCGGCGCTGTACCTGCTGCTGCACACCATCGAAGGCCAGGTCGTCACCCCGATCATTCTCGGCCGGCGCATGGCGATCTCGCCGCTGATGCTGATCCTGGCGCTGATGCTGTTCGGCTGGCTGTGGGGCCTGGTCGGCCTGCTGCTAGCGGTGCCGCTGCTGGTGTGCATCAAGATGATCCTGAGCCGGCTGGAAGGTTCCCAGCGATGGGCACGGCTGCTGGAGTGAGGCGAGCGCGGCGAAAGCTCACCGACTGCCCTAAAATGCCCCGGTGAGCTTCCCTATCCGCGCCATCACCCTCGACCTGGACGACACCCTGTGGCCGTTCGCGCCGATTGGCGCGCGCATCGACCAGGTGCTGCACGACTGGCTGCAGGTGCACAGCCCGGTCACCGCCGCGCGCTTCGACCTGGCCGGCATGCGCGAGCTGCGCGAGCGCAGCTTCGCCGACAACCCGCACCTGCACCACGACCTCAGCGCGCTGCGCCGGTTGACGCTGCGGCAGGCGTTCGAGTTGAGTGGCGGCGATATCGCCCTGGTCGAGCCGGCCTACGAAGTGTTCTATGCCGCCCGCAACCAGGTCGAGTGCTACCCCGACGCGCTCGACGCCCTGGCCCGCATCGCCGCGCGCGTGCCGGTGGCGGCGGTGAGCAACGGCAATGCCGACCTGGCACGCATCGGCCTGGACCACCACTTCGCCTTCCAGCTCGGCTCGCGCGAGCACGGCGCGGCCAAGCCGCAGGCCAGCATCTTCCACGCCGCCTGTGCCCGCCTGGACGTGGCGCCGAGCGAAGTGCTGCACGTGGGCGACCATGTCGAGATGGACGTGGTCGGCGCCCTGGATGCCGGTCTGCGCGCCTGCTGGATCAACCGCACCGAGGCGATCTGGCCGCGTGCGGACAAAGCGCCGGACCTTGAGTTCGACACCCTCGCCGGCCTCGCCGACTGGCTCGACGCCCAGGCCGCGCGCGACCACCGCGCCGCATGAGCGGCAATTCTTTCCCCGCCTTCGCCCCCGGCGCGCCCAGCCGCGCCTGCACCAAGGAAACGCCATGACCTTGCCCCAAGGCTTCGCCACCGACTCCGCCTCGGCCTCGGCCCTGCCGTTGTACGTGCTCGACCGCACGCAGTTGGCCGGCTGGCTGGCGCAGCAACCGGCCGCATTGGCGGCCTGGGCGCAGGCGCAGCGCTTCGATGCCGCGCCCGGCAGCGTGCTGCTGTTGCCGGGTAGCGAGGGCCTGGCCGGTGCGGTGCTGGGTGTCGGCGACCGCGAGGACGCCTACGCCTACGCGCACGCCCCGTTCGCCCTGCCCGCCGGTAGCCGGTGGCAGGCGCAGGGCCTGGGCGACGCGGAACAGGCGTTGCTGCAACTCGGCTGGGGCCTGGGCAGCTACCGCTTCAGTCGTTATCGCAAGCCGCAGCGCGCCGCTGCCGAACTGGTCGCCACGCCGCCGGCCGCGGTCACCGACCTGGTCCAGGCCTGCCTGCGCGTACGCGATTGGGTCAACACCCCGACCGAAGACATGGGGCCGGAGCAACTGGAGGCTGCCGCCCGCGAGATCGCCGCCGAACACGGCGCGCAGATCGAGGTGATCACCGGCCAGGCGCTGTTGCAACGCAATTTCCCCACCATCCACGCCGTTGGCCGCGCCTCGCATCGCGCGCCGCGGCTGATCGAACTGCACTGGGGCGATGCCGCCCATCCGCACCTGGTGCTGGTCGGCAAGGGCGTGTGCTTCGACACCGGCGGCCTCGACCTGAAGCCGGCCGATGGCATGCGCCACATGAAGAAGGACATGGGCGGCGCCGCCCACGCGCTGGCCCTGGCCGGCCTGGTGATGGCGCGCCAACTGCCGGTACGACTGACCCTGCTGATCCCGGCGGTGGAGAATGCGGTCGGCCCGGATGCCTTCCGTCCCGGCGAAGTGATCACCACCCGTACCGGTCTGACGGTGGAAGTGGACAACACCGATGCCGAAGGCCGCCTGGTCCTGTGCGATGCGCTGGCTTATGCCAGCGAATCCAAGCCGGCGCTGATCCTCGACTTCGCCACCCTCACCGGCGCGGCCCGCATCGCGCTGGGCCCCGACTTGCCGGCGCTGTTCGCCAACGACGACGCCGTGGCGCAAGCCTGGATCGATGCCGGCGAACGCACCCGCGACCCGGTCTGGCGCATGCCGCTGTGGCGTCCCTACCTGCGCTACCTCACCAGCCATGTCGCCGACCTGGCCAACGCCGGCTCGCGCATGGCCGGCGCCGTCACCGCCGCCTTGTACCTGGAGCGCTTCGTGCCGGCCGGCCAGGCCTGGGCGCACCTGGATGTCTATGCCTGGAACGACAGCGACCGCCCGGGCCGTCCGGCCGGTGGCGAGGCGCTGGCGCTGCGCTCGGCGTGGGCGATGCTGGAAGCGCGCTTTGGGGGCTGAGCTGGCCGCAATCTGACGGATGGCGGTCGGGGCTGAAGCCGATGACTTGCGGCTACAGCAGCCGCGCCAGATCCACCAGCGCGCGCGCCATCAGCCCCAACAACACCGCATAGCTCACTGCCACGCCCTGGAAATGCAGGCGCGTGGCCAGCGGCAGTTCCTTCCCGAGGGCGGTAAAGCCCAACCTCGCCACGCCCCATACGCAGCGCGGCCACCAGTCGATACGACGAATGCCCGCGGCCGCCAGCAACCCGGGCGCGGCCTGCGACAAACGCAGCAAGGCGCGGTGCGCAAACAGGACATTCACCGTTGCCAGCACCGACAACAGTGCCAGCAAGCCACGGTATTGATGCAGGAGCGTTTCGAAGCCCATTGCCGTTGCCGCCTAGATCCACGCCGAACTGATGCGTTTGCATCGTAGTCCAGTCATGAGCCTGGCGTCGGGCTGGACGTCATGCTCAGCGCTTTGCGTCGATCCCGCGCCCGGTCGCGGCCCAGTAGATCGCGCCATACAGGTGGCCGAGATACAGCGCGTCGTCGTACACCTCCGGCGGATGGCCCAGCGCGGTGGCGAAGACCCGGCCGCCTTCGAATTGGTGGTACCAGGCCACCGGGTGGTGACGGCCCATGCCCGTCGCGACCTGGCCCGGCCAGATGGCCGTCGGATCATAGCTGCGCTCGTCCACTTCCATCACCACGTGCAGGTCGTCGCTATAGGGCGGGTCGTATTCGTACCACTCGTCGCTCCACACCCAGCGCCTGGGCAGGCCAGCGGTGGCCGGATGGCTCGGATCGACCACATCGACCATGGCGGTCTGCAGGTAAGGGTGAGTGCGGAAGGAGCGGCCGATCATGCGGTCGTACCACGGCCAATCACCTTTCTTGATCGCGAACGCCTTGTGCACCGCCACCACGCCGCCGCCGGCGCGCACGTATTTCTGGAAGTTGGCGCGGCGCGCTTCGTCGAGGTCGCTGGCCGGGCTGTTGAGCAGGACGATGGCCTGGTATTGCGACAGGTCGCCATCGAAGGCGCGGCCGTCCCAGTCCCAGGTCAGGGCGAAGTCATGGCGCTTGGCCAACCGCTCGAACTGGGGCTTGGCCACCGGGATGTAGTCGTGGTGGTACTTGTTGGGAATGGCAGCGACCAGCACCTTGAACTGCTGGGCGAAGGCCGGGACACAGGCCAGCCACAGGCCGGCGAGCAGGAGGAGGCGCAACACGGGCATCGGCAGCTTCCATGAGAGTGGCCTGCAGTCTAGTCAGCCCGCGCACCGGCCAGCTGGGGCTGGCGCAAATTTCATGGCGCCGACGCATTGCGGCATAGCCGCCCCCTGCAGGCCACGACCCGCTGGGCGGCTGCCGGCGCAGGGGCAAAGCGATGCTGGTAGTCTGGCCCGCGCCAGCGCCGCCGGGGGGCAGAGAGTGCGGCATAGGCGGGGATGGCGGCTCGACCACTGTCATCTGATGACTTCCGGCAACTTGCGCTCAATCCAGCGGGCCGTCACATTCGCTCCGACTTTCCGTCACGTGTACATGATGAACACTTCTGCTGATCTGTTGAAGGAACTGAAGATCGACCGCAAGTCGCCCGCAGGACGCGAGCCGCCCTCGCGGCGCGGGCTGTGGATCGGATTGAGCGTAGTTGTGGTGCTGCTCCTGCTCGCCGCGGGCGCATGGGCCCTGTTCGGCCGCAAGCCGGCGGTGGAAGTACGCACCGCACCGGTGGTGGCGATCAGCGCTGGCGGCAGCAGCGCTTCGGTGCTGGATGCGTCCGGCTACGTGGTCGCCCGGCGCATGGCCACGGTCTCGGCCAAGATCACCGGCAAGGTGCGCGAAGTGAAGATCGAAGAAGGCATGCGGGTGGAGGAAGGCCAGGTCATGGCCACGCTCGACCCGATCGATGCCGACGCCGCGCGCGACCTCTCCGCCTCGCAGGTGGGCGCTGCCCGCAGCCAGGTCGAGAACATCCGCGCCCAGCTCAAGCGGGCCGAGACCGACGCCGCGCGACTGGAAAAACTGGTGGACCAGCAGCTTGTCTCGCGCTCGCAGTACGACGAAACCGTCTCCCTGCGCGATGCCTTGCGCGCGCAGCTGCAGACCGCCGAGCGCAACGTCAAGGTGGCCGGCAACCAGCTCTCCATTTCCGACCTCGCGGTCGACAACACCATCGTGCGTGCGCCGTTCTCCGGCGTGGTCACCGCCAAGGCCGCCCAGCCCGGCGAGATCGTCTCGCCGCTGGCCACCGGTGGCTTCACCCGTACCGGCATCGGCACCATCGTCGATATGGAATCGCTGGAAGTGGAAGTGGACGTCGGCGAGGCCTACATCGGCCGCGTGCAGCCGAAGATGCCGGTCGAGGTGACGCTCAATGCCTACCCGGACTGGAAGATCCCCGGCGAAGTCATTGCCATCATTCCCACCGCCGACCGCGGCAAGGCCACGGTCAAGGTGCGCGTCTCGATGAAGGTCAAGGACCCACGCATCGTCCCCGAGATGGGCGTGCGCGTGAGCTTCCTGGAAGAATCCAAGCCTGAGCAGGCGCAGAAGCCGCAAGGCGTGCGCGTGCCCGGCGCGGCGGTGATCGAACGCAACGGCAATCCGGCCGCCTTCGTCGTCGGCGAAGAGAACCGCGTTGCACTGCAAACGCTCAAGACCGGCATTGCCCTGGGCGATGACCGCCAGGTCCTGTCCGGCCTGACCGCTGGCGATACCGTCGTGCTCGATCCACCGGCCACGCTGAAGGACGGCGACAAGGTAAGACTGGCCGGCGCCGAAGCCGAATAAGCCCACGCAACAAGCGCTCGCTCCAAGCAGTCGCTCCACGTCGTAGCTCCACGCTGTCGATCCAGCCGCAGGCGGCCGTCCGGCCCCCTGCGTTGCGCCAGCCCGGCGTTGCCGTGGCCGTCGATTCCTGCCCTTCCCGATCGTCGTCCATAAGCCGTAAGAATTTCCCCACCCCATCGAATCACCCAACACCGCACCCGCGAGCCTTGAGAGGAAACCCCATGTCCGCCCTCGTCACCCTGCGCAACGTCATCAAGACCTATCAACGCGGCCCGGAGAAGGTGCAGGTCCTGCACGGCATCGACCTGGAGATCGAGCGCGGCGACTTCGTCGCCCTCATGGGTCCGTCCGGTTCCGGCAAGACCACCCTGCTCAACCTTATCGGCGGCCTCGACAGCCCCACCGGCGGCGAGATCGAGATCGAGGGCGAGCGCATCGACCGCCTCAGCGGCAGCCAGCTGGCGACCTGGCGCAGCCACCACGTCGGCTTCGTTTTCCAGTTCTACAACCTGATGCCGATGCTCAACGCGCAGAAGAACGTCGAACTGCCGCTGCTGCTCACCCACCTCAATGCCGCCCAGCGCAAGCGCAATGCCGAGGTCGCACTGACCCTGGTAGGTCTGTCCGATCGCGCCAACCATCGCCCCAGCGAACTGTCCGGCGGCCAGCAGCAGCGCGTGGCCATCGCCCGCGCGATCGTCTCCGACCCGACCTTCCTGATCTGCGACGAACCCACCGGCGACCTCGACCGCCACAACGCCGAAGAGATCCTGCGCCTGTTGCAGCAGCTCAATCGCGAGCACGGCAAGACCATCATCATGGTCACCCACGACCCGAAAGCGGCCGAGTACGCCACCCATACCATCCACCTCGACAAGGGCGAGCTGGCCGACGCGCCCGCCGCGCATTGACCGGGGGATGCCATGAAATATCTCTCGCTCGTCTGGGCCCAGTTGTTCCGCAGCAAGACGCGGACGCTGCTGACCCTGTTCTCGGTGATCGTCGCCTTCCTGCTGTTCGGCCTGCTCGATTCGGTGCGCGTGGCGTTCACCTCCGGCGGCACGGTGGAAGGCGCCAACCGCCTGGTGGTGGCCTCGCGACTGTCCATCACCCAATCGCTGCCGGTACGCCTGGAGCCGCAGATCCGCAGCATTCCCGGGGTGCGCGATGTCACCTACGCAATGTGGTTCGGCGGCATCTACCGCGACCCCAAGGATTTCTTCCCGAACTTCTCGGTCGCGCCGAACTTCTTCGACGTCTACACCGAATACGAAGTACCGGCTGACCAGCTGAAGGCATTCCAGAGCACCCGCACCGGCGCCGCCGTGGGCGAGGCGCTGGCGAAGAAATTCGGCTGGAAAGTCGGCGACACGATTCCGCTGCAAGCCACGATCTTCCCGCGCGGCGGCAGCAACGATTGGCCCCTGGAGCTGAAGCTGATCTTCCGCGCCAAGGACCGCGCCAACGTGCAGGCCGAAAACCAGTTGATGATGAACTGGAAATATTTCGACGAGTCCAACGACTACATCAAGAGCCAGGTCAGCTGGTACACGGTGAAACTGGCCAACGCCGACCAGGCTTCGCGCGTGGCCCAGGCCATCGATGCGCTGTCTGCCAATTCCGACCACGAAACCAAGACCCAGACCGAATCGGCGTTCCAGCAAGCCTTCATCAAGCAGTTCGCCGATATCGGCCTGATCGTCACCTCGATCATGGGCGCGGTGTTCTTCACCCTGCTGCTGCTCACCGGCAACACCATGGCGCAAGCCGTGCGCGAGCGCATCCCCGAACTGGCCACGCTCAAGACCCTGGGCTTCCAGGACCGCACTGTGCTGACGCTGGTGATGATCGAGTCGGTGCTGCTGGTGGTGCTCGGTGGGCTGATCGGCATGGCGGCGGCTTCGGCGGCGATCCCGGTGCTGGCCAAGGCCAGCGGCGGCGCGCTGCCGGTGCACGTGGTGCCGGTGCAGACCTGGATCGTCGGCCTGGTGCTGATGATCGGCATCGGCATAGTGGTGGGACTGCTGCCGGCCTTGCGCGCGCAGCGGCTGAAGATCGTCGACGCACTGGCCGGCCGCTGAGAGGACACGCACATGAAGAATCAATGGTTGTGGAACTTGCTGTCGATCGTGTTGCTGGCCGTGGCGCTGGTGGTGTGGATCCTGCTGCCCTGGTACGCGGTGCTTGGCGTGGTCGCGGTGATTGCGTTGTGGCTGCTGCTCACCCGCAGTGGCCGCCTGTCGCTGGCGGCGGCGCGCATCGGCATTGCCAGCCTGCCGCAACGCTGGGGCGCGACCTCGGTGATCGTGGTCGGCATCGCGGGTGTGGTCGGCGTACTGGTGGCGATGCTGGCCATGGGCCAGGGCTTCCAGGCCACGTTGGACAGCACCGGCGACGATGCCACGGCGATTGTGTTGCGCGGCGGCTCGCAGGCCGAGACCAACTCGGTGATCATGCGCGACCAGTCGCCGTTGATCGCCAGCCTGCCGGGTGTGGCGCGCGACGCCAACAACCGCCCGCTGGTGTCGCCGGAACTGTCGCAAGTGGTGAACTTGCAGTCCAAGGCCGACGGCACCGACGTCAACGCGCAATTTCGTGGCGTCGGCGAACAGGCCTGGACGGTGCATGAGAAGGTCAAGCTCATCGAGGGCCGCAAGTTCAAGCCGGGGCTGCGCGAGATCGTGGTCGGCAAGGGCGCGCAGGGGCAGTTCCGCGGCCTGGAAGTCGGCAAGACCATCAACCTGGGCAACCAGGCTTGGACCATCGTCGGCGTGTTTTCCAGTGGCGACGCCCACGATTCGGAGATGTGGACCGACACCGAGACCCTGGCCAGCACCTACAACCGCCGCGCCTACCAGTCGATCAGCGTGCGTACCGAGGGCAAGGACGGCTACAGCAATTTCAAGAATGCGATGGCTGCCGATCCGCGCCTGAAGCTCGACGTGTTCACCACGCGCGAGTACTACAGCAAGCAGGGTGGCAACCTGAGCAAGATCCTGGAGATCCTCGGCAAGTTCATCGGCACGATCATGGCGTTCGGTGCGGTCTTCGGCGCGCTCAACACCATGTACGCGGCAGTGGCCACGCGCGCGCGCGAGATCGCGACCATGCGCGCGATCGGGTTCCGCGGCCTGCCGGTGGTGGTGGCGATCATGCTGGAGACGATGCTGCTGGCCCTGCTCGGTGGCGTGCTCGGCGGCTTGATCGCCTGGGCGATCTTCAATGGCTACAGCGTCTCGACCCTGGGCAACAACTTCAGCCAGGTAGTGTTCCAGTTCCGGGTCTCGCCGGAGCTGCTGTGGACCGGCCTGAAGTGGGCGCTTGGGATTGGCCTGGTGGGCGGCTTGTTCCCGGCCCTGCGCGCGGCGCGGTTGCCGATCACCGTCGCCCTGCGCGAGGTCTGATCCATCGCTTCCCTCTCTCCCGGCAGCGGGAGGGAGGGCGCGGCGGCAGAACGCCGCACAACGGTCACACCCTTGTCATACGGCAAGGGTAGAAGCGCCGCCCCGCCGGCGCTACGCTGCGGTCTTCGATTCCCCTTGGGTAGTGCCACCATGCCGCGCCGGTTATTCGCGGCCGGCCTGCTGGCGTTGTTCTGCGCCTGGCTCGCCGGCAGCGGTTGTTCTTCCACCTCCCTCAGCTCGCGCCTGGTCGCCCCCGGCGGCGCTTCGCCGCTGCTCGGCATGGTCGATACCGAGACCTTGCTCAAGCAACTGCCCGACCACAGCGGCACCCTGCCCGGCCGCGACCAGGTGCCGATCTTCTGGCGCGCGTTCGAACCGGGCGACTACGCCTTCAACTATCACTTCAGCCGCAGCCGCAAGACTGGCGGCGGCCTGAGTAACGCCTTCAAGTTCGAATTCGATCCGCGTACCGCCGCGCAGCCGCGCAGCGCCCCGCGCGGCACCGTGGTCCTGTTGCACGGCTGGATGATGGATGGCAATTCATTGCTGCCGTGGTCGCTGACGCTGGCCCAGGCTGGCTATCGCACCATTGCGTTGGACCTGCGCAACCATGGCCGGTCCGGCGCCGGGCTCTCCGGCTATGGCACGCGCGAATCCGACGATGTGGTGCAGGTGATCGGTGAACTGCGCGAACGCGGCGAGATCGTCGGGCCGCTGTATCTGTTCGGCGTGTCCTACGGCGCAGCCACGGCCTTGTTCAGTGCCGACAAGCTCGGCGACCAGGTCGCCGGCGTGGTGGCGCTGGAGTCGTTCGCCAACGCCGGCCGCGGCATTCGCGACATGGTGCCGCACATGCTCGCCGAGAGTCCCCACGGCTGGCAGGGACGCGCGGTGTCCGAATACATGCGCTGGCGCTACGGCAGCCAGGACCTGGACCAGGTGATCGCCGCCGCCGATCGGCAGCTCGGGCTGGACCTGGACCGCCTGGACGTGGCGCCCGCGGTGAGCGACAGCCGCGCCTGCGTGCTGCTGCTGCATGGCGACGCGGATCGGCATATCCCGGTGGCGCACGGCCGCCTGCTGGCGGCTTCGGCGCCACGCGCGCGCTACCTGGAGCTGCACGAGGAAGACCACCTCAGCCTGCCGATGCGCATCGACCTGCTCGCTCCGATGGTGGAGCAATGGTTCGCCGCCAACCCGCAACCGCAGGCGCAATGCCCGGCGCCGCTGCAGTTGCCGGCCGGCAATGAGATCCGCGCTTCGCTCAGTCCGGACTCTCCGGCGAATCCAGCCAGCCAAGGTTGATGGCGGCAGCGACGTCGGCGGGGGTGTCGAGGTCCAGGGCCAGCTCGGGGGCTGCGACGTGCGCGCTGTCCTGCAGCGAACCTTCGCGCGCCGTCGCGCGCAGGCCCTGGTCGCCGCTGAAACGCGCCTGCGACCAACTCGACCAGGCAATGGCGGCAGGCAGGCCGCGCACGCCGGCGTAAGCACTGAAGGCGCTGCCCGCTTCGCGCGCGGCGTCGAGCAACTGTTGCAGGTGCGCGGCGGCCAGCGCCGGTTGATCGCAACCCACGACCAGGACGTGGCGATGCCGGGCCTGGCCCAGCACCGCCTGCACCCGCGCCAGGCTGGCGCCGAGCCCTTGCTGCCATTCGGGGACGTCGACCACTTCCACCGCCAGGCCCTGCAATTGCGGCCGCAGTTGCGCGGCCTGCGCGCCGAGGGCGACCAGCACCCTGCTGGCGCCGCTATTGCCGGCCAGGCGCGCGGTCCGCCGCAGCAAGGTTTCACCATTGCGCCGCAACAGCTGTTTCGAATAGCCCAGCCGCTGGCTGCCGCCGGCGGCCAGGACTACCGCGACCACGTCATCGCTCACGCGCTTTCATCCTCCTCGTCGCGCCAGCGCTGCAGCTGCGCGGCGATGCTCAGTGCGATCGCCTGCGGGCCGTCGCCGCCCAGGTGCAGGCCCACCGGCGAACGCAGGCGCGGCGTCAGCACTTCGCGTTGCGCGGCGGTCATCAGCTGGAACAGATCCTGCTGCCGGCGTCGCGGGCCGAGCAGGCCGATGAACGGCACTGGGTGCGCGGCGAGTGCGTCCAGGCTTTCGCGGTCCAGTTCGAAATGATGGTGCATCACCAGCGCGGCATCGACGTCCAGGCCGGCGGCGAGCGTCTGTGTCGGCGTGGTTTCGATGTGGCGATCGGCCAGTACGCCTTGAGCGAGCCAGCGCGGGCGCTTCTCGACCAGGGTCGTCATCCAGCCCAGTTCGCGCAGCCAGGGCAGCAGGGTCTCGCTTTCCGGACCGGCACCGAACAGGGCCACGGCGGGCGGCGGTGCGATGCGCGCGTGCAGCGGCGTAGGGCTCGCGACTGAGCCCTCCGCCACCGGCAGCCGCCATTCGTGGGTTTGCGAACCGAGGCTGGCACTGCAGCGGCCGTGACCATCGACCTGCAGCCGCAGGGCGCCGCCCCGCGCCAGCCATGCGTGCGCGATCGCGTCCCAGCCGCTCATCTCCGGCAACGGCAGCAATGCCAGGTGCAGGCGACCACGGCAGCCGACCGCCGAGCCGGAGAGCAGGTCTTCATCGCTGCGGGTATCGATCTCCATCAGTGCCATCGCGCCCGCCCGCAGTGCGGCTTCGGCGCGCAGCGCGATGTCGGCTTCCAGGCAACCGCCACTCAGCCAGCCCTGGCGTTCGCCATCGGGGCCGAACAGCGCCAGCGCACCGGGTTTGACGTAGGTCGAGCCTTCGGTGGCCAGGACTACCGCCAGGCTCATGGCGCGCCCTTCGCGGGCGGCCGAAAGGCTGGCTTGGATGCCGTGTCGTGCGGCCGTCATGGGTCCTTGGTCGGGCGCTGGGAGGGGGCTTCAGCGTAACCGTAGCCTGGTCTTTGCGGCGTGGTGGCGTGATGGGTTTTCCGGGGGGCGATGGGCTCCGGTCGCGGCTTAAGCCGCTCCTACAGGGGTGCGCTGCGCCGCGATTGCCACACGCCTTCGCTGAGGTATAGCAGCAGACCGAGCCAGATCGCCACGAAGCCCAGCGCGCGGGCCGGGTCGAAAGGCTCATGGAAGAACCACACGCCCAACAGCAACTGCAGGGTCGGCGTGACGTACTGCAGCACCCCGACCAGCGACAGCGGGATGCGCCGCACGCCATAAGCGAAGGCGATCAGCGGCACCGCGGTGACCACGCCGCCGAAGGCCAGCAAAAAATCATCGCGCAGGCTCCAGCCCTGGACGAAGCCGCCGCCGTGTCCCTGCTCGCTCCACAGCACGAATCCCAGCGCCGGCAGGAACAGGTACAGGCTTTCGATCCCGAGGCCACTGACGGCGTCCACTGCCACCACCTTGCGCAGCAGGCCGTACAAGCCGAACGACAACGCCAGGCTCAGTGCGATCCACGGCACCGTGCCGGCCACCCAGGTCAGCCACGCCACGCCGACCGCGGCGCAGGCGATCGCCAGCCACTGCACCGGGCGCAGGCGTTCCTTGAGTACCAGCACGCCGAGCAGCACGCTCACCAGCGGGTTGATGTAGTAGCCCAGGCTGGCTTCGATGACGTGACCGGCGTTGACCGCCCAGATGTACACCGCCCAGTTGCTGCCGATCGCCAGCCCGCTCAGCGCGAGCAGCGGCAGCGCACGCGGCTGCTCGGCGATCCGGCGCAGCCAGGCCAGGCGCGAGGTCAGCAGCAGCCAGCCGACCACCAGCAACGTGCTCCAAACAATGCGGTGGGCAATGATCAACGGCGAGGGCACCGCCTTGAGCAGGTGCCAGTAGAGCGGGAACAGGCCCCAGATGACGAATGCAGCGGCGGTGATCGCCACGCCCTGGCGGCGTTCGGCGGCAGCCTGATCGGTCATGGCGATCCCCGGCTCGCTCACTTGCGGCCTCGCGACAACGTGACCACCACCACGCCGGCCAGGATGACCGCCATCGCGCCGAGGTCGCTGGGGCCGAAGTGCTCATGCCCGAGCCAGGCGCCCAGCGCCACCGCGATCACTGGATTGACATAGGCATAGCTGCCGGCCAGCGCCGGGCGCACGTTGTGCAGCAGCCAGACGTAGGCAGTGAAGGCCACGATCGAGCCAAACACGCACAGGTAGGCGACGGCCAGCAGGCCTTGCGTGCTTGGCAGGCTGTGCGGACGTTCGCCGATGGCCAGGCCGGCGAGAAAGATCAACACGCCGCCGCAGATCATCTGCGCGGCGGCGGTCATGAACGGCGACGGCAAGTCGCGACCGCGCGACCAGATCGAGCCGAAAGCCCAGCCGAGCGGCGCGATCAGCAACAGCACCAGGCCGGTGGGCGTGGCGGTAAGACTGCTGCCGGCGTTGAGCCAGACCACGCCGAGGAAGCCAATGACAATCCCCAGCCATTCGCCGCGGCTGGCGTGCTGGCCGCGCATCGCCGAGAACAGCGCCATCCACAACGGCACCGAGGCCACCGCGGTAGCCGCAAGGCCGGAGGAGACATCGCGTTCGGCCAGCACCACCATGCCATTGCCGAGCAGCAGCAAGGTCGCGCCCATCACCAGGATGCTCGGCCATTGCCGACGCGTCGGTGCGGCCACGCCGCGCCAGCGCAGCACCGCGTACAACAAAGTGCCAGCGACGATGAAACGCGCGCCGGAGACCATCGTCAGCGGCAGTGCGCCGCCTTCCAGTGCCAGGCGGATGCCGAGGTAGGTAGAGCCCCAGACCAGGTAGACCAGCAACAGGGCGAGGACGACAAAGCCGCGGCGCGCGCCTTGCGCGCTAGCGTCGGAGGAAGCCATGGGAGAGTTGGCGCGGCGGGAAGGACAGGAATTCTAGACCTTTTCCGCGCGCGGTCCGTGCTGGCGGTGGAACGCCGGTTGGCGCGAATGCAACGCTGGGGCAACGGCCCCGATCAGCGACGCGCCGCTTCGCTGCGGTCGCGCTCGCCTTTGAACTCACTGCCCTCGTTCCAGCTGGGCCAGGTACGGCTGTTGGCCAGCTCCAGGCCGAGGTCATGCACCAACTGGGTATCGGCGGCATGGCCGCGGGCGTCCCACCGCGGCGTCCAGCGGTCGCAGGGTTGGTGGTAGCAGTCGCGGAAGTAGGCATCGCGCAACGCCTTGCCGGCGGCGACGCCACCGTCCACGCGATCCAGTCCCGGGCCCACGGTAATCGCCGGCACGCCAACGCGAGCGAAGGCGAAATGATCGGCGCGATAGAAGAAGCCGGCCTCGAGGTTCGGGTCGGGGCTGTACTGGCGCCCGTGCGCCTGCGCCACGCGCTTGAGGTCCTGTTCCAGCGACACCTTGCCCAGGCCCCAGGAAGCGATGTCGCGCGCCGGGCCATCGGGACTGAACATTTCCATGTTCAACACCGCCACGGTGCGATCCAGCGGCACCCGCGGATGTGCGGCGTAGTAGCTGGCACCGAGCAGGCCCTTCTCTTCGGCCGTCAATGCCACGAACAACAGGCTGCGCTGCGGCCGCGGGCCGGCGGCGAAGGCGCGCGCCAGTTCCAGCACGCTGGCCACGCCGGTGGCGTTGTCGACCGCGCCATGGCGAATGCGGTCGCCGGCCGGATCGGCTTCGCCGACGCCGAAGGCGTCCCAGTGTGCTGAGAAGATCACGGTTTCGTCGGGATGCGTGCTGCCATCCAGGCGGGCAATGACATTGTGCGTCACCACCCGTTCGCGCTTGAGCGCGAAACGTGCGCTCAAGCGCGCATCGCCCAGCGCCACCGGCTTGAAGCCCGGCTCCATGGCCTGGCGCTTGAGCGCGTCGAAATCCAGGCCGGCGTCGCGGAAGATCGCCACGGCCTGGTCGCGTTGCAGCCAGCCGCGCAGCGGCGTGTGCAGTGCGCGTGCCTGGGGATCGTCGCGCTCGATGTCGAACAATGGCGACAACCCCGAGCTGCGCACGGTATTCCAGCCGTAGGCGGCCGCTGCGGTCTCGTGCACGATCAGCACGCCGGCGGCGCCGCGTCGGGCCGCCTCTTCGAACTTGTAGGTCCAGCGGCCGTAGTAGGTCACTGCCCTGCCCTCGAACGCGCCCGGCGTGGGCCGTTCGAAATCGGCGTCGTTGATCAGCATCACGGCGATCTTGCCGGTGAGGTCCACGCCCTTGTAGTCGTCCCAGTGCCGCTCCGGCGCGCTGATGCCGTAACCGACGAACACCAGCGGCGCGGCCTTGATGTCCACCTGCTTGCCGGGGCGCAGGCTCTGCAGCGTAAGGTCTTCGCCATTGCGCAGGGCGCGGGTCTTGCCGCCCTGGCTGAGGCTGGCCTCGGCCGGACCCTCGACCTGGACGCGCACCAGGGGCACCGACTGGGTCCAGCCGCCGTCATCGCCGCCCGGTTGCAGGCCAGCCTGCCGGAACTGCGCGATGAGGTAGTCGAGGGTGCGCTGTTCGCCCGCGGTTGCCGGCGCGCGGCCTTCGAATTCGTCCGATGCCAGCACCTGCACGTGCCGCGACAGGGCCGCCGCATCGATCGCCTGTCCCGCCGCATCGTTCGCTGCCTGGGCAACACCGCCGACGAAGAGGCAGGCGGACAGCAACAGGATGCGCATCGGATTCACGGCGGCGTACTTTTTTGCGAAGGGGTGCACAGTGTAGTGCGCGCGCTCAACGATGCGCGCGGTCGAGCCAACTGGCCAGCCCCTGAGCGTTGAGCTCGATGTCCATCGCCAACACGCGCGTCGCCGCCGCATCGTCCAGCGGCACGCCGTGGGCGTGGGCGCGTTCCAGGTAGAGCTCGGTCAACGCGGCGACCAGGCACCGGTGGCGATCGGGCCGACCATCGCAGCTGCGCGCCAGTGCGACCATCGCCTCGATCTGTTCGAGCAGGGCCTGGCCCAGCGCCGCCGGCGGCGTAACGCGGCCGTAGTGGGTGAGGTACATCGCCTCCGGTGCGTAGGCGAGCAGGCGCTGGATCGAGGCGGCCATCGCTTCGGGCTCGAACTGCACCGGCGAAGACGTCGGCAGGATGAAGGCACCTCGCGGTGAGTCCAGTTCCCGGTAGGAGAGGCCGAAGGTATCGCCAGTGAACCAGCTGCGGCTCTGCGCATCCCATACGCACAGGTGATGACGGGCGTGTCCCGGCGTATCCAGCGTGAGCAGCGCGCGTCCGGCCAGGGCGACGCTGCCGCTGTCTTCGGCGACGACCACGCGCTCGGCGGGGATCGGCAGGACCTCGCCGTAGCTGCGCGCGATTTCTTCGGCGCCATAGACCTCGGTGGCGCCGGCCAGCAGGCGCGAGGGGTCGATCATGTGCGGTGCACCGCGGGGATGCACCAATACGCGCGCATTGGGCAGCTGCTGCAGCAGCGCGCCGGCGCCGCCGGCATGGTCGAGATGGACGTGGGTGAGGATCAGCCAATCGACATTGGCCGCTGTGAGCCCTGCGTTACGCAGTGCGTCGAGCAGCAGCGGTACCGCCAGCGAGGTACCGCAATCGATGAAAGCGCCGCGCCCTTGCTCGACGATCAGATAGGCGGCATCGAACTGCGGCCGCTGGAAACCGGTATCGAGGGTGTGGATGCCGTGGGCCGTCATCTGGCTCCCCGTGGGTTGCTGGATGATCGAATTCTACCTGTAGGAGGGGCTTCAGCCCCGACCGTCTTTTCCGCCCACGGACAGTCCGCGGTCGCGGCTGCAGCCGCTCCTACAAGGCTCAGGCCGCTTCGCGCAGCGCCTTCAACGCATCCAGCACCGCCGCGGCATCGGCCTGCAGCTTGAACAACGGCGACTCCAGAAGATCGGCCGCCATCGCCTGCTTCAGCACGGCGATGGTCTGCCCGGCCTCGCGCGGCGAATCGAACGCCTCGCTCTGCACCAGGAGTTCGCCCTCGCCGTCGAGCAGTTTGAAGTAGAAGCGACCATCGGCTTCGCGGTATTGCTTGAACAACGGCAGCGCGGCCTTGGCTTTCTTGCCCACATCGGCCTCGCCCTCGCGCGCCGACAGATCGCGCAGGCCGACCGCGTAGCGCAATTCGGCCAGGAATGGCCGCGCATAGCGTTCGCGCAGGCGTTCGGCGCCGCGGCGCAGGATCGCTTCGATCGCAGCCGGATCGGCCATCAATGCTTCATAGCGCTCGCGCTGCGGCGCCAGCTCGGCATCGATGCGCTCGAACAGCTGCTGCTTGGCATCGGCCCAGGAAATACCCTCGGCGAAGGCGCGGGCGAAAGCAGCCGTTTCCTCGGCGCTGGCGAATGCCTGGTACAGCTGGAACAGCGCCGAGCCTTCGGTGGACTTCGGCTCGCCCGGCGCGCGCGAATCGGTGAGGATCGAGAACACGCGCTTGCGCAGTTCCTCGCGCGGCGCGAACAGCGGGATGGTGTTGTCGTAGCTCTTGCTCATCTTGCGGCCGTCCAGGCCCGGCAAGGTCGCGACCTGCTCGTCGATCAGCGCTTCGGGCAGGACGAAGTACTCGCGCCCATAGACATGGTTGAAGCGCTGGGCGAAATCGCGCGCCATCTCGATGTGCTGCACCTGGTCGCGCCCCACCGGCACCTGGTGGGCGTTGAAGATGAGGATGTCGGCGGCCATCAGCACCGGGTACATGAACAAGCCGGCAGTCACGCCGGCATCGGCGTCCTCGCCTTCGGCAGTGTTCTTGTCCACAGCGGCCTTGTAGGCGTGGGCGCGATTGAGCGTGCCCTTGCCGGCGATGCAGGTGAGGAACCAGTTGAGTTCGTTGGTCTCGGGAATATCGCTCTGGCGGTAGAACCAGACTTTGTCCGGATCCAGGCCGCAGGCCAGCCAGGTCGCGGCGATCTCCAGCGTCGAACGCTGGGTGCGGGCAGGGTCCTGCGCCTTGATCAGGCTATGCAGGTCGGCCAGGAAGTAAAAGCTTTCCGCGCCGGGCGCGCGGCTGGCGGCAATAGCCGGGCGCACGGCACCCACATAGTTGCCCAGGTGCGGCGTGCCGGAGGTGGTGATGCCAGTGAGGACGCGGGTAGTCATGCGGTAGGAATGAGCCAAGCGAAACCACGCCAGTGTACCGCCGCCGCCCACCGCGGGGCATGCCACCAAAGGAAACGGGCCGCACTGGGCGGCCCGTCACCTCTATCGTTGCTTTAGCCCCAGGGGCTGGACTCAGTAGTCCTTGTACTCGCGACGCAGCGCGTCATCGAAGTCCTTGACTTCTTTTTCGGCGCGGTCGCGGTCCCAACCGTAGCGCTCCTGCAGCTTGCCCGACAGGTACTGGGCATTGCCTTCGGCCACGTCGAAATCGTCGTCGGTCAGGTCGCCCCACTTGGCCTGCATCTGGCCCTTGAGCTGGGTCCACTTGCCGGAAATGATGTCTTTGTTCATTGCGCGCTCCGTACTTGGATGGAAGGTCAACCGGCTACGAGCCGCCGGTTGCTGCTACGGCGAGGTCGCCGCCGCGTGGGAACAGATTTGCGCAGGCGGCGTTGCCGGTGGGTCAACGCGCGTCAAGAACATCCTCATCGAAGTGAATGTCGATACAGCACGCGCACAAAAAAAGCGGGCCGAAGCCCGCTTTTCTTTCGTCGCTGCGCTGAAGCGTCAGTTCTTCGCCGCGTCTTCGACCTTCTCGCCCGCCTTCTGCACATCCTTGCCGGCGCCGGCGACGGTGTTGCAACCGCTCAGCACGGCGACCGAGAACACGCCCAGGGCCAGCAGGGTCATCAGTTTCTTCATGGTGTCACTCCTCAGGTTGTCGACGACGCGGCCGCGCCGCGAATCAATAAGTTTGGATGAATGTGCGGATCAGCACTTGCCGTCGCTGCACTTGTCGGCGGTCTTCTCCACCGACTCGCCCGCCTTCTGCACATCCTTGCCGGCGCCGGCCACGGTGTTGCAGCCGCTCAGCATGCCGACGGAGAAAAGGGCCACCATCGCCAGGGTCATCAGTCGCTTCATCATTCTCTCTCCGATTGACGCGGCGCCCCATGATTTGGTGGCGTTACCGCTTGCGGGAGAATCTGACTTCGAGGCCGTCGAGCGGATGTGAACGCGGATGGTTTCGTCAAAATGCCAGGCTGTTTTCGTTCAGGAAACTTGCAGCGCCTTCAATCGCGCATCAACGTGGACTTGCCAAACAGGCTTTCGACCAGGTCCACCACCAGGTCGGCGGTGAGGTTGTGGTTGTCCAGCACCGGGTTGAGTTCGACGATATCCAGCGAACCAAGCCGGCCGGTGTCGGCGATCATTTCCATCACCAGCTGCGCCTCGCGGTAGTTCGGCCCGCCCGGCACCGTGGTGCCGACCCCCGGGGCGATGCTCGGGTCCAGGAAATCGACATCGAAGCTGACGTGCAGGTGGGTACTCTCATCCACCCCGTCCAGGGCCGCCTCCACCGCGCGCTTCATGCCGTTCTCGTCGATGTAGCGCATGTCGTAGACATCGACGCGATGCTGCTTGATCAGGCGCTTCTCGTCCGGGTCCACCGAACGAATACCGATCTGCCGCACCTGCTCGGCACGCAACGCCGGCGCCGAACCGCCCAGTTCGGTGAGTTCCGCCGGCCCCAGGCCGCACAGGCAGGCCACCGGCATGCCGTGGACATTGCCCGAGGGGGTTACCTCGCTGGTGTTGAAATCCGAATGCGCATCCAGCCACAGCACGCGCAGCTTGCGATCGTTTTCGCGGCACCAGCGCGCCACGGCGGTGATCGAACCCACCGCCAGGCAGTGGTCGCCACCGAGCATGATCGGCATGCGCCCGGCGTCCAATTCGGCGTAGGTCGCCTCCATCAGCGCGCGGTTCCAGGCCACTACTTCCTGCAGGTGGCGGTAGCCGGCCACCGGCGCGGTCCACGGATTGCGCGGACCTTCGACGTTGCCGAAATCGCGCACCTCCACCCCGCGTGCGGCGAGCGCCTCGGCCAGGCCGGCAATGCGCATGGCTTCAGGCCCCATGCTCGCGCCGCGATGACCAGCGCCGATGTCGGTCGGCACGCCGATCAGGGTGACGGGAGGGTATTGCGTGGTCATTCGTTGGCTCCGCACGGCTGCATCGGGATGCCGAGTCTAGTCAGCCCAGGCAGGATCGGCCTGACGCGATGCAGCAGGCAAGCGCGAAACAGCGCGCGGTGCGGGGAGATGGTGCCGCTTATCCGAATCGAACGGATGACCTACTGTTTACAAGACAGTTGCTCTACCAACTGAGCTAAAGCGGCACGGCCGGGCCAGACGGCGCGGCGCTGCATTCTAGCGCAGCACTGCGCAGTCCAGCGATCGCTGGCCGGGTGTTTGCAAGGCGCGCAAGGCAGCACTGTCGGCCTGGGTACGGGCGTCGAGCCACCAGCGCGCTCCTTTGCCTGCCCCGCTCGGCATGACTTCGGCCTGGAAGCCGGCGGCGGCCAACTCGGCCTGGCGGCGCTCGGCGCCCTCGACATTGCGGTACTGGCCCAGGGCGATGTCGTAGCGGGCCTCGTTGCCGACGATGTAGTAATCGCTCAGGCCGGCCGCCTTGATCCGTGCGACCAGCGCTTGCGCGGCGGCGCGGTCGCCGACGTTATTGAGCATCACCCGGAAGCTGCTGGCTTCGGGCACCTCGCGCACGCGCGCGGCGTGCAGGACGTTGCCGGCGTTGCTGCGCGCCGTTTCGGCGGCGGCGCGGTCGGCATACGGACCGAAGCTGAGGCAGCGCTCGCCGGCCGTGGTCGCCAAGGGCTTGGCTGGCGGCGTGCCGGCGCTGGCCGAAGGCTCGGCGGTGGCGGGC
>DATCVI010000179.1:0-15009 GCA_036566925.1 Stenotrophomonas sp. | reverse complement strand
CGGCAGCCGCCTCGCTGGCGGCGGTGGCGGTCCTGCTGCTGCCGGGGCGGGCGCCAACCCCCATCGGCACGGCGCCGGTCGCGCCGCTGTTGGCGCAGGCCGAGGCGATGTCCGGCGAATACCGCCAGGCCATGGCCGCGTTGGCGCCTACTACGGTGCCGGCCGAGCTGCAGCCGGCCCTGCGCGACCTCGACGCCAGTGCCGCGCAGATCCGCAGCGCCCTGCGCGAGCGCCCCGATGCCGATTATCTGCTCGGGCAACTGCGCCGCACCTACGACAAACGCCTGGAACTGACCCGCATGGCCGCGCGCGATGCGTCGGCCGGCCTGACCTGATATCCGATGGAGCACACGATGAAATCCTTGCCGGCCACCCCTTTGCTGTTTGCCGTCACCCTGATGGCGGCAACCGCGCCTGCCTTGGCGCAAGACAGTGTCAACGAACGTCACACGCTTGCCACCGGTGGCCGCGTGGAGCTGGACAATGTCGCCGGCGAAGTCCGCGTCCGCGGCTGGGACCGCAACGAGGTGGTGCTCACCGGCGAGCTCGGCGAAGGCCAGCGGCTGGACGTGCAGAGCAGCACCAACCGCGTGCAATTGCGAGTGATCTACCCGCAGAACAGCCGCCGTTCGAACGGCGCGCGATTGGAATTGAAAGTGCCGCGCGGTGCCGAGTTGTCGGCGCAAACGGTCAGCGCCGATCTCGACATGGCCGACCTCGACCTGGCGCGGCTGCAGGCGCAAACCGTCTCTGGCCAATTGCAGGCGCAAGGCAAGGCGCGCGAATCGGCGTTGTCCACTGTCAGTGGTTCGCTGCAATCGCAGTTGGCCACGCAGCGGCTGCGGGCCAATACCGTCAGCGGCCGAATCCGCGCCAGCGGCGGCGTGGGTGGCGATGTGGCGGTCGAAACGGTTTCGGGCAGCATCGATCTGGATGCCGGCGCCCTGTCGCGGCTGCGCGGGGAGACCGTGTCGGGGAGCATGGAGATCGGTGTCGGCGGGCTGGCGCCGGGCGGCAGCATCGAGCTGCAGAGCGTGAGCGGAGGCATCGGCCTGCGCCTGCCCAGGAACATTTCAGCGCGCTTGCGCGTGGAAACCTTCAGCGGCGATATCGACAGCGACGCCGGTGCGGTCGAAAAGCCCGAGTACGGTCCGGGCCGCAGCCTGGAGACTCAGCTGGGCAGCGGTAATGGCGATGTCGATATCGACTCGCACTCCGGCGCGGTGCGGGTGCGGCGCGGCGGCTGAGCGCCGCCGCGAAAACCGTCAAACGGCTGGGTTCAATCGCCGTCGTGATCGTTGGCCGGGCGGCCGGGACGGAAGAAGGTCGGCAACACCTCGATGCGGCCGCCGGACTTGCGGAACGCGGCCAGGTCGGCGGCGATACGCTCGCGGTTGAGCGGTTGCGACTTGCCATCGGCGCGCGAGACGGTGGGCTGGATCTTCTGCTTGCTGGGACGTGCCATGGAACGGCTCTCCTGGTGTGGGGCAGGGAAGCCGGCGGTAAACCGGGCCGGCGACGGTGCGTGGAGGCTGCCTCGGGGTGAAGCCGACCGGCCAGCGGTGGCCGGCAGGAGTGCGAGGCGGGATCACGCGAAAGACGCTGGGAGCGTCTGACGGCGCCAGGGAGCAGCGCCGTGGGCGTGCAGCCTACGCGCGTTCGCGTAGAGCTTTGTTAATAGGCGTTAATGTGCGGCGAACGTCGCCGAACTTCGCCCATCTGCCGGCATTTTCCAGCTGCATCGGTGATTTGGGCCGGCGTCCGGCGACCTTCCGCCCTCAAGCTGCGCTGACTTCGCCAATGCGGCCGAGGTAATCGAGCTTGCCGATGGCCACGCCCTGGTGGCGCAGGATGCCGTAGGCCGTGCTGATGTGGAAAAAGAAGTTCGGCAGGGCGAATTCAGTGAGGTAGCGCGCGCTGTCGAAGCGTGCCTGCAGCGGCCCGAACTTCAGCGTGATCTCGCGATCGGTCTCGAAGGCCGCCGCCGGAACCGCCAGCAAATAGTCGATGGTGGCCGCCACGCGTGCCTGCAGTTGCTCGAAGCTCGCTTCGTTGTCTTCCATTTTCGGCGCAGCCACCTCCGAGAGCCGTTGCACGCTCAGCTTGGCGGTATCGCTGGCGCGCTGCACCTGCGCCGACAGCGGCAACATGTCCGGGGCCAGGCGCGCGCCGATCAGCGTCGCCGGGTCCAGCGATTGCGCGGCCGCGTGGGCCTGGCCCTGGCCAAGCAGGTGCGAGAGTTGGCGCAGGCCGTGCACGAGCACGGGAACGGAAGCCTGATGCAGGGAAAGCGACATGGGCAGGTCCAAGGGTTGGGAGGCAGCGAGGCCCGCAGCATAGCGGCGCGCGCCGTCGCCGCAGCGCAGCGTCGGCCGGACACAGTGTTGCGCGCTCAGGCCGCCGCCAGCGCCAGGCCCTGGACCACGCCGAACGAGGGATCGCCCTGCACCAGGCGCGCGCCCGGAAAGCACGCCATCACCCGTTCGCGCACATAGCCGGCGCGGGACATGCCGCCAGTGAGAAACACCACGCCGGGCACGTGGCCGATGTCGATCACCACTTGCCGCAACAGCGCCTCCAGCTCGTCGAGGTAGCCGCCGGCAGCGCCGACCAATGCAGGGGCGCTGGTCTCGGTGGCCAGCGTGGCTTCGATGAAATCCAGCGATTCGGCGTGTGCGGCGAACTCGCTCAGCGCGATCTTGCTGCGCTCCACCGCGCGATACAGCCGTGCCGTGTTGCCGGCTTCCTGCAGGGCACGCAGGCGCGCCTCGTACGGCGCCGGTACACCGTCATAGCGGTGCTGGCGGAAATCGCGTTGCCGCGGCAGGTCCTGCACCATCGCTGCCTCGACATAGTGGTGCGCCGGCACCCGGGTGCTGCCGCGGCCGAACAGCGGCATGAAACCGGTCAGGCTCAGCGCCAGGTCGATGTCGGTACCGCCGCGCGCCACGCCCCAGGCGCGATGCACCTGCGGCGCATCTGTGCCGCCGACGCTCGCATGGGCGATGTCGGTGGTGCCGCCGCCGATATCGACGATGACCGCTTCATGGCGCTCGACGCTGCCGGCGTGGTGGTGCATCGCCGCCGCCGCCGGTTCTTCGAGGAACTCCACCTCATCGAAGCCGGCATCGCGCGCGGCCGCCTGCAGGATCTCCAGCGCCTGCACGCTGCCGGCCTCGCCGATGGAGCTGCGGAAGCGCACCGGCCGGCCGATCAAGGCGTGGCGGATGTTGTGGTCGAACTGGCGCGACGCGGTGAGGCGGATGTGTTCGAGGATGTGGGTGGCGATGCCGGTGATGGTCTGGCGCGCGCGCGGGTGCAGGCTGTAGCCGAGCATCGATTTCGGGCTCTGCACCAGGTTGCCTTCGTTCTCCAGGAAATAGGCTTCCAGTGCCTCTTCGCCATAAACCGCATTTTGCAGCAGGGCCGCCGAGCTGGCCGGTTCGCGTACCGCCTGCTCCATCCACTGGCGACGCACCACGCGGATCGCATCGCGGCGCAACGCGGCGTCTTCGCGGCTGCGGCCGGCAGCGGCGGCATCGCGCCGTCCCGCGTCGATCAAGCGCTCGACCTCGTGCTCCATGGCCGGCGTCAGTGCGAAGTCGTTGGGGTCGCGCATGACTTCGGGGAAGTACACCGTGGTGCGGAATTGCAGGGCCTCGCCGAAACGCACCGGCGCGACCTGGCCGCCGACGACCGCGGCGGCGGCGGAATTGCTGGTGCCGAAATCGATGCCCAGGCGCATGGGTTCAGGGAATGACACGGCCGCGCCGCGGGCCGCGCATTCTACGGGATGCGGCCACGCACGGCTTGGCTGCCGCCTCAGTCGTCGCGCGCGGCCTGCTCGCGCGCCTGGCGCCGGGCGTGCCAGACCTCCGGCGTCTGCGGCTTGACGAACAGCGCGACCAACTCGGGATGCTGCTGGCGCGCGGCCTGCTCGATGCGGCCAATGCAGGCCTCGATCTGCGGGGTGGTGCGGCTGTCCTCGAACTCGGCGCTGAGCGCGGCGACGACCTGGTTGGGCCCCATCTGCATGGTCAGCACGCCATTGGCCGCGCGCACGTCGGCATCTTGCGCGGCGATGGCCAGTAGCGACTCGGCCATGCGCGGGTGCGCCGGTTCGCCGATCAGCAAGCCCTTGGTCTCGCGCGCCAGCAGGAAAGCGGTCACCGCCAGCACCGCGGCGATCCCGATCGAAGCGACCCCATCGAGTTCGGGCATTTCCAGCAACTGCGCCGCCAACAGGCCGGCGAAGGCGATCAGCAGGCCGAGCAGGGCGGCGGTGTCTTCCAGCAGCACGGTGAAAGTGCTCGGGTCTTTACTCTGGCGGAACGCGGCGAAGTAGCCCAATTTGCCCTTGCGCCGGCGGAACTCGCGCAGCGCGATCCACCACGACGTGCCTTCGAAAGCGAAGGACACCGCGAGCACCGCGTAGGCCAGCGCGTGGCTCTCGGCCGGTTGTGGGTGGCGCAGGTGCACGATGCCCTCGTACAGCGAAATGCCGGCGCCCATGGCGAAGACCAGCAGGGCGACAATGAAGCTCCAGAAATACAACTCGCGGCCGTAGCCGAAGGGGTGGGTGGGCGTAGGCCGGCGTTCGGCGCGGCGCAGGCCGTGCAGCAACAGCACCTCATTGACTGTATCGACCAGCGAATGCACGCCTTCGCTAAGCATCGCCGAACTGCCGGACACGGCGGCGGCGATGAACTTGGCGATGGCGATGGCGAGGTTGCCGGCCAATGCCACATAGACGACCAAGCGCGAACCTTGGGAGGCACTCACCGCTTCGCTCCTGCAGGCAGAACGGGAAGCCCCGATCTTGCGCAAGCGCACGTGCCGCGCATGTGTAGGTGGCGTGGCGGACGTACAATGGCCCTCTCTGGTTTGTAGTGATATCCCATGGCCGCCGCTCCCGCCTGTCCGCAATGCACGCTTGAAAACACCTATGCCGACGGCAGCCTGTTCGTCTGCGCCGACTGCGGCCACGAATGGACCGCGGGCGAGCCGGCGGCGGCGGGCGCGGTCGTGCGCGATTGCAACGGCAATGTGCTGGCGGCCGGCGACACCGTCACCGTCATCAAGGACCTCAAGGTCAAGGGCTCCTCGATCCCGCTCAAGCAAGGCACGGTAATCCGCAACATCCGCCTGGTCGAAGACGACGCCGAACACATCGAAGGCCACTCGGACAAGATCAAGGGCCTGGTGCTGAAGACCATCTACCTGCGCAAGGCCTGAGCGCGGCGCGCGCGCTCAGCGCGGCGCCTCTGGCGCGTCGGAGTCCAGCACTTGAACCGGCGCATTGGTGGTCTCCGGCAGGATCGGCTGATCCGTGGCCACCAGCACCACGCCCGGCGTCAGCAGCGGCAGAACATTGGCGAGGAAGCCGCTGGGCACCTGCAGCCGGCCGACCGTGTCCGCTTCCAGCGCCTGGCCTGCGTCGGCTTCGCCGGGGATGCCGATACGCATCCAGTTCGGCATGCGCTGGCCTGGCAAGCCTTGCAGATCGCCGGGCAGGAAGCCCTGGCCGACAACAAAGGCCTGGGTGCCCACCGGCGTTTGCGCGTCGCGCAGGGCGATTCGCGTTCGGCCGATCTCCACGCCATTGCGGAACACCAGCAACTGCTGGTCGGCGGTGCTCATCACCATCGAGACCGGCCCGGTCGGCGATGACAGGGGCTGCCAGGTATAGGCCTGGCCATCCCCCAGCGGCAGTAGCGGGCGTTCGGCGCCAGTGAGCGGATCGATCGGGCTGACCGCGCGCGGATGCACTACGTCCTCGCTGCTGACGCCGGCCTGGGAGACCACCACCACCATGCCCATGTTCGAGTTTTCGAACAGTAGCCGCGCGAATTCCGTCGGCAGGTGCACGCAGCCGTGCGATTCCGGATAGCCGGGCAGGCCGCCGGCATGCAGCGCCACGCCGCCCCAGGTCAGCCGCTGCTGGTAGGGCATCGGCGCGCTGTTGTAGATGTTGGAGCGATGGTCCTTGTCCTTCTGCAGGATGGTGAAGACGCCGGTGGGCGTCTCGTAGCCGGCCTTGCCGCTGGAGATCGTGGTGATGCCGATCAAGATGCCGTTGCGGTACACATAGGCCCGCTGCTCGGTGAGGCTGACGATCACCGCCATCGGCCCCCAGCCCTTGCTCACGCCGCCCCAAATCCATTCGCCTGGCTTGAGATCCCCAGGCGGGGTGCCGGCCGGGCTGGACTGGCGCGCGCCCCAGCTGGGGACCGCCAGGGCGACGCCGGGCAAAACCAGGGCAAGGAGCAAGGCGAGGGAACGCGTGCGAGCGAACCGGGCGAGTGCAGGCATGGGAGAGTCCTTCGCGGGGTAGGGCGATGGTAACAAGCAGACCGTTATCGGCGGCGCCAGCGGGCTCGCGGGGGTCAGGCTGACATCGTTATGATGCGCTGCGCGGCCGGGGATGGCGGCGCCACGGGGGGCAAACAATGTTCGAGGAAGTGTCGCGGCGATGCCCGCGCGCGCTGCGCGCGCTCGCGTTTGTGCTGGTCTGCTGGCTGGCCCACGCGCCGGCCATGGCGCGGATGCAGCAGGTCGAGCCGGGCGAAAGGCCGGTACTGGCTGCCGATGAGGGCTTGGTCCTGGTGGCGGTGGACACCAGCCGGGAATTGGAGCGCGTTGCGCTGAACAAGGACGGCAAGGTCTTCGGCGCAGGCGTCATGACCCGGCTCAAGCCAGGCCTCACCTATCGGCTGTACGTGGCGCCGGTGGGCGAGTACACCTGGAAGAAGATCACCGCGATGTCGAACGCATTGATGACGTTCGGCTTCAACCTCGAGGACTCTGACGAGTACCGCTTCCGTGTCGAGGCCGGCCGGATCACCTACCCAGGCGATCTGCTTTACCGGCCCATCGGCGTATGGCGCGCCGACATCCGCATGGTCAACCGCGCCCTGGCCGCGATGGATTGGCTGCAGGCTCAGCACCCTGGTCTGCAGTCACTGCCGTTGGTCTATTCCGGCCACTATCCGGATCCCTTCCCGGCGTTTTACCGCCAGGTGCAGGCCAGCCGCAGTGTGCCGGCCAGCGAACCGCCGCTGGCCGAGCCGCCGGCGCCGACCAAACTGCCTGTTTCCGCTGACGTGATGCTGCGGCCGGGCCGCCTGCGCAGCGCGCACCTCAATCCGCGAGGCGACCTGGTGGCGCTGCAAACTTACGATGGCAAGGAAAAGTGGCAGATCGAAATGATCGACCTGTCCGAGGGGACTCGCTTGACGCTGGCCACCAGCGTCACTGCCTTCGAGGACGTGCAATGGTCGGGCAACGACTCGTTGTTGTTTTCCGCCCGGGTCGATGGCGACAACTACGAGCGCGTGTTGCGCACGACGCGCGATGCGAAGGGCAAGCGAAAGTGGTCCGTGATCGAACTGCCGAGCAACGGCCACCTGGTCGAAGTGATCGACGAAGCGCCGGAGTTGTTGCTTTACGTCAGCTACACCCGTGAGGGCGACCCGCTGTTGCAGCGCCTGCCCATCACCAGCCAGGAAGCGGTCGACGCCGCCAAGCCGCGCCTGCGCGACCGCTTGAACGTCGGCCTGAAGGACGACGTCAACTGGATGGCCGACGGTCACGGCCAGTTGCGCCTGGCGGTGGTGCGGCGCGAAGACGACTATGTCCTTATGCATCGTCAGGGCGCCGATTACACCGAAGTCATGCGTTTCAGCGACATGCAGGACTTCGAACCGGTCGCGCTCTCGTATGACGGAAGCGAAATCTATGCCATCACTGACAAGGACCGGGGCCAGCGCGATCTTGTCGCCTACGACATCGCCTCGCGGCGGATCTCGCGCACGCTGTTCTCGCAGCCTGGCGTCGATGTCGACACGCCGATCTTCGGCCCGCGGCGCGAGGTAGTAGGCGTTCGCTACTACCGCGACGGCCATTTGCTCAGCGAATACTTCGGGGCCGGCGATGCACGCCTGGCCGCCTCGTTGCGCGCAGCGCTGCCCGGCCGCAATGTCAGCGTGCTCGACCGTAGCAGCGACGGTTCGCAGGCGGTGGTGTGGGTGGATGCCGGTGACCAGCCGGTCCAGCTGTACCACCTGGACGTGCAGCGCCACGCCATGTCTTTGCTGGCCGATGACCGGCCCTGGCTGGAGAAGGTCGCCCTTGCGCCGACCCAGGTGATTTCCTACAAGAGCCGCGATGGCTTTCCGGTGCAGGCCTTCCTCACGTTGCCTGCCGGTGGCGGCAAGCGGCCGCTAGTGGTGTATCCCCACGGGGGGCCCATCGGCGTGGCCGATGCGTTGGAATTCGATCCCACCACGCAGTTCCTCGCCTCGCTTGGTTATGCCGTGCTGCGGGTCAATTTTCGCGGCTCGGACGGCTACGGACGGGCGTTCCGCGAAGCCGGCAAGTCCGGTTACGGCACGTTGATCGAGGACGACATCGACCTGGCCGTCAACAAAGTCGTGGCCGAATCGCGGGTGGACGCCCAGCGCATGTGCGTGCTTGGCGCCAGCTACGGCGGCTATTCGTCACTGGTGATGGCGATGCGCTGGCCGGAGCGGTTCCGCTGCGCCGGTTCGATCGCCGGCGTCGCTGACCGCGTGCTGTTCTACACCGCCAGCGATAGCGCCCGCAGCGCCAAGCGCCGCGCCGAACTGGAACGCATGCTCGGCGATCCGCGTACCGAAGCTGCGCAGATGCAGGACACCTCGCCGCTCTACCACTACGACCGCATCAAGGTGCCGGTACTGCTGGCGCATGGCCTGGAAGACCGCCGCGTTGACTATGAGCACACCCGGCGCATGCAGCGACTGCTGGTGGCCGCGGGCAACGTGCCGGTTGGCATGACCTTCAAGAACGAGGGTCATGGCTTCACCGACGACCAGGACGAAATCCGTCTATGGAACGGCGTCGCTGGCTTCCTGCAGGCGCATCTGGGCGAGGGCGCGGCGGGCGTTGCTGCGACTTCACCCTAGACGTGCGCATCCTAGGCGATCGCCTACGCGGCCACGGCCCTGTCGTGACCGTTGTCGGCAATCGCATGTGCGAACGGCGGTCGCGGATTTTTCAGCGCGAGGAGAGATCGCCCGCCCGCTCAAGCCGCCGCAGCCCTTCCAGCTTGGCCTGGTAGCGGCTGCGATCATCCTCGGGGCCGAGATCTCGCGCGCGGCGCATTTCGCGTTCAGCCAGACGGCTGTTGCCCATCAGGAAATACACCCGGGCCAATCCGAAATGGAATTGGTGCGCGCTGGGATACAAGTCCACCGCACGCCGGTAATGGCTGATGGCGCGGTCGTAGTGCCCCTCGCTTTCCGCCTGGCGGCCGAGCATGAACTGGTAGAACGGATCGACCGCGCGGATCTGCTCCAACTGGCGCAGCATCGCGTCGGCACCGGCGTCATCGCCGAGACGCCGGTACAGGTTGACCGAGTTGGACAGCGTGGCCACGTGCGCCGGGTTCAGCTGCAGCGCCTGCGCGTAGGCGGCAGCGGCGGCCTTCAGGTCGCCTTCGCGAGCGTCGAGCACGCCGATGTTGTTCCAGATGTTGGGCAGGGTGGCATCCATCTTCAGTGCCTGCTCGTAGTACACCCGCGACTCGGCGTTCTGGCTGGCGGCCATCAACTCGCTGCCGCGGTTGTTGTAGTAATGCGCGAACAGGCGTTCGTCGCTGATCACCTTGGGTCCGCGCCGGTCCATCAGCACGCTGGCGTCGAGGTCCACGGTGCCGGTGCGCCCGTCGATGCGGACCTGGGCGTTGACGTGGCCGAAGTTGTAGATGGTGCGCTGATCCTGCCACCAACTGAGCACCTGGCCGACTTCCTGGGCGCGTGCATTGATGCCGGCCTCGCGCGCCAGGGCGACGAAGAACAGGGTGAAGGACAGGCAGTTGGCACTGCCCTGGGCATACGTCTCGGCGACGGTGTGGGTGGCGTCGGTCTCGTAGCGCAACGCCAGCCCTTCCTCGTCGAAGATCAGGTGCACCAGCGCGCGCAGGCGCTCGTCCTGTGATCCTCGAAAGGGAACCTTCGCGCGCAGCAGCCGTCGCAGCTCGGGCGGCACGGCGAGCAGTTGTTGCGGCGTTGGCGGCGGCAGCAAGGGCGCGGTGGTGGAAGCCGTGGTGGAAAATTGCGCGGGGCCGCCCAGACTGTCGCTGATCAGCGCGGCGGCCGGCGGTTGCGGCGGCGATTGCACAGGAACGGGATTGGCGGCCGTCGTCGCCGCGGCGAGCACCAGCGAAAGCAGCGTAGCCATCTGCATCTCCCGCGACGGTCGAACCGTCGCCCATGGGCCATGGTCAGTGTATGCCTGTTGCGGGGAAGTGGCGCAGCGGCCGGATGAGCAGTTTTTGCCGCACTGCGGCAAATTGCAGGCGCTGCACCCGTGCCGCTTCGGCCCGCTCTGCTAGTATCCGCGCCCCTTTTGCCTGCGGCGCCGTGCCGCGCCTACCGGATGAGCCGACAGTTCCTCTATCTCTCATCGGCCGAAGCGCAACTGACCCTCGGTTTCGGCCCGGCCCGCCCGACCGAAAGCCTGTTCTCGCCCTGCGTCCGCCAGCGGCGGTGGCGCAGGCGGCGCGCAGCGCGGCCGAAGCGCTGGCGGCGCAGCACCCAAGCGCTCGCCTGGTCTCGATCGAACGCCTGCACGTCACGTTGCACTACCTGGGCGAGTACGCCGGCCTGCCGCCTTCATTGCTGGCGCGGGCGCAACGCGCGGCGGAGAACCTGCGCATTGCGCCGTTCCCGTTGGCGTTTGATCGTGTCGCCAGCTTTGGCGGCCAACGTCGCGATCTGCCGGCGGTAGCGCTGGGCGAGGGTACCGGCACCGCCGGCGTGCACGCCCTGCATCGCGCGTTGGCCGATGCATTGGTGCGTGAGCAATTGCAGGGCGACGCGCGCTTCACCCCGCACATTACCTTGCTCTACGACCGCGACGCGGTAGCCGAACAAGTGCTCGCCGCTCCGCTGGCCTGGCAAGCAGATGCGCTGTGGCTGTTGCGCAGCGTGCGGGGCGAGCCACGCTATCGGGAAGAGGGTTGTTGGCCGTTGCATGCCTGAGTGGCTTGGCGCCGCCGCGGGCGCCGGCTAGGCTGCGCGCATGGATACGCGCCCGCTCCAGGAAATCGTGCCGCTGCACCTGGACCCTTCGCAGTGGCGTGAGCTGCGCGATGCCTATGCCACTCCGCCGCGCGCCTACCACCACTGGGGACATATCGAAGCGGTGATGCAGCACTACGCCGCCGTCGCCACCGGTCCCGGCTGGCGGCAGCCGCGCGAGACCGCCCTGGCGCTGTTGTTCCACGATGCGGTGTACGAGCCCGGGCGCAGCGACAACGAGGCACGCTCGGCCGACCTGGCGCGGGCGACCCTGGCGCGCTGGTGGCCAGACGCGGACCTGGATATCGAGCGGATCGCCGACCTGATCCTGCTCACCGCCCGCCATGGCCAGTTGCGGCCGCAGGACGTCGACGTCGACGCGGCGCTGCTGCTGGATTGCGACATGGCGATCCTGGCCGCGCCGCCGGCGCAGTTCGAGGCCTACGACCAGGCCATCGCCGAGGAATACCGCGACCGCGTGCCCGGCTTCTTGTATCGGATCAACCGGCGGCGGTTCTTGCGCGCGGTGTTGGCAATGCCGCGGATTTTCCTTAGCGACTGGTTCCACGAGCGTTGCGACGCGCAGGCGCGGGTCAATCTGCAGCGGGCCATCGGCTGAGCGCGACCGCCGCGATCACGGCGCGCGTGCGACGACTGGCTAGAATATGCGCGTGTCGCTCACCTTCCTCGCCATGCCCCAGCCTGCCGCCGACCCTGCCAACGATCCGCGCCCGCAGGCGCCGGTCGAGCCGGCGCCGAACGAGTGCTGCGGCAGCGGCTGCCCGCTGTGCGTGTATGACCTGTACGCGGAGGAAGTGGCGCGCTATCGCCAGGCGCTGGCGTTGTGGCAACAGCGTCATCCCGATGCCGAATAATCTTGGTGCCGCGCGTCGCCGCGGTGCCTCCCGACCCTGTGGACCGACGCCCTCCCATGCCTCTTCGTGATGTGTTCCGATTCCTTCCCGCCGCGCTGCCGCTGGTCGCTTCGGCTGCCCTGGCCGCGCCGGCCGCCGCGCCCGAGCAGGTTTCGCATGGGCGCTTCGAGAATATTCCGGTGCTGCAGCCGCAAGGCGAGCCGCAGCGGGTGGTGCTGTGGTTCGCCGGCGGCGGTCGCGATGCGGCCGCACGTCAGCGCCAGGTGCAGGCGTTGCGCGAGGACGGCGCGCTGGTGGCCATGATCGATACCGCGCACCTGTACCAGGTGCTGGCCAAGGATTCCGGCAAGTGCGTGTTCGGGTCCGGCGATGTCGAGAATTTCTCGCGCTACCTGCAGGCCTATCTGCATATCCCCACCTACCGGCTGCCGCTGTTGATCGGCGATGGCGAGGGTTCGGCGCTGGCGTATGCGGTTGCCGCGCAGGCGCCGGCCAATGTGCTGGCCGGCGTGGTCACCGACGATCTGTGCCCGGCCGCAGTACCGCCGCGCGCGATTTGCGGAGCAGGCATCGGCCAGGCCGGTGCGTTGCAGCCGGCGAAGTTGCCGGTGCCCTGGTTGGCCGCGGCTGCAGTGCCCGGTGCGCATTGCGAAAAGCCGGCCGCCACCGATTTCGTTGCCCGCGTGGCGCAAGCGCGCGTACTTGCACGCGGAACCGGCGGCGAGCTGCTGCCGGGCCTGCGCGCCGCAGTGCGTTCACTCGGCAACCAGCGCGGTGTGAGCCTGCCGCCGCCACCGGCGGACCTCAAGGGCCTGCCGGTAGTGGAGGTGGCCGCGAGCGGGCAGGGTGACACGTTGGCCATTTTCGTGTCCGGCGATGGCGGCTGGGCCGGGCTGGACAAGCAGGTGGCGGCCAAGTTGGCCGAGGCCGGCATTGCGGTGGTCGGCGTGGATTCGCTGCGCTATTTCTGGAGCGAGCGCACGCCGGCTGGCTTTGCCGCCGACCTCGACCGCATCGCGCGTTTCTACTCGCACCGCTGGCAACGGCCGAACGTGGTGCTGATCGGTTTTTCGCAAGGCGCCGATGTATTGCCGGCGGCGATTCCGCACCTGCCGGCAAGCACCGCTGAACACCTGACCCTGACCGCGTTGCTCTCGGTCGGCAAGCTCGCCGACTACGAGTTCCATGTCAGCAACTGGCTCGGCGCCGACAACGATGGCCTGCCGATCGCACCGGAAATCGCCAAGCTCGACCCGGCGCGCACGCTGTGCATCTATGGCGAAGGCGATCCGGATACCTTGTGTCCGCAATTGCGAGCCGACCAGGTGCGGCGCTTCCCGCTGCCGGGCGACCATCACTTCAAGGGCGACTACGCCACCCTGGCGCAGCTGATCCTGCGCGAATTGAAGGCCACGCCGCCGCGTTGATCGCCGCGCTCAATCGCGTTGGCGGCGGCGCGGTTCCAGCGAGATCAGGCGGGTGACATCGAGCAGCGCCGCCGGCAGGTGCATGCCGCCCGGCGCCACCAGGTAGCGTGGCCGCCACAGCGGCGAGAACTTGGCCTTGAAGCGGCGCAGCCCGCTGAAGCCATAGAAGCGCTCGCCGTGGCGGGCCACGACATTGCCGAAGCGGTTCCAGCGCCCGGCCAGGCGGTGCTGGGCCAGGCCCGACAGCGGCGCCATGCCCAGCGAAAAGCGCTGGTAGCCCTGCGCGGCGCCCCACAGGAAGAGTTCGACGAACAAGTAGTCCATGGTGCCCTTGGGCGCTTCGTCGACGTGCCGCATCAGGTCCACCGACAGCTCGCCGCCAGCGGGCGCGCACCACAGGTTGGCGAAGGCCACGATCGTGCCTTCGTGCTCGATGACCGCGACCGGGAAGCGGCTGAGATAGGTCTCATCGAAACTGCCGAGCGAGAAGCCTTTTTCCTCGCCGGCCTTGTCTTCCAGCCACTGCCGCGAAATTTCCTCCAGGCGCGGCAGGTAGGCCGGCACTTCGGCCGGCTGCAGCATGCGGAAGCTCAAGCCGCTGCGCTTGCCGCGATTGAAGGCCTGGCGCAGTTCGGCGCGCTCCTTGCCCTCGAGCTGGAAGCCGGCGATCGGCACCACCGCTTCCTCGCCCAGCTTGACCAGGGTCAGGCCGAGGTCGAGATAGGTCTGCCAGTGCTGGTCGCCGACCTGGTAGAACACCGGGCGCAGGCCGAGGCGGTCGGCCTCCTCGCGGAAGCGCCAGATCAACCCGCGCACCACCTCCGGCGGCCCGACCGGGTCGCCCATCGAAATCAGCGAGCCGCCGTAGCGCTGCATCATCGCAAAGCCGCGCTGGCCTTCGTCGCGCAGCAACGCCTTATCGCCGGTGAGGACCAGGCAGGCCTGGGTGTCGCCGCATTGCGCCAGGATCGGCGCCAGCGACGCCAGCGCCTCATCGTCGGCCGGTGGCAATGGCCGGCGCGTGCTGTGCAGCAGGCGCGCCAGCCCGAAGGCGATCACCGCCACCGCCACCAGCAGCAACGCACGCAGCGCACGCGGGGCATTGGCCGAGGTCGCGAACTGCCACCACAGCTCGCGCTGGTATTCGACGTGGCTGTAGACAAAGAACACCAGCCACACCGTGGCCACCAGCACCAGCCCGAGGTTGCGCAGCCAGGGCCAGGACCAGGCCTCGTCCAGCAACGCACCCTCGCGATAGAACTCACGTCGCGACACCCACAGCGCCAGCGCCACCAGCAGCGCGCTCAGCGCCACCGGCACATGGCCACCGCGCAGCCAGGCCGGCAGTGGCAGGGCGACGCAGATCGCCAGCGCCAGTACCCAGGCCGCATGGCTGCGACGCTGCAAGCCCTGGCCGATCAGCAGCAGGGCGACGCCGCCGAGGCTGGCCAACAGGTGCGAGGTTTCCACCAGCGGCAACGGCGCCACACCTTCCCAGCGGTGCGGCATCGGCAAGGTGCCCTCGATGACCAGCGCCGCGCCGATCGCGAACACGGCAATCGCGATCACCTGCGGCAGCCACGGCCGCAGCGTGCGCCAGGCCGCGCGCGCGGCCACGGTGCCGCGCGACATCGGACGGCGCAT